>QZJL01000016.1 GCA_003599745.1 Dehalococcoidia bacterium
CCCACGGGCAGAGCCAGTGGCACTTGGCGGGCGCGAGCTTCGCTCGACGCCCGATGGGCGAATGCGCATTCCCTCACGGGCTAAGCCCGTGGAACCCTGCCCTTCGGGTTCATTGGAGAGTTTGCGGAATAATCGGAACAACCATTATATTGCAGTGTCTACCGCATAAGAAGGAATGGTATGCCGTTTAGCATTTTTTACCTGGCAAGTTTGTCATGCCAATCCTACCCGGTTGCCCGCGGCAACGTCCAGGAGCTCTGGGCAAAGAAAATTCAAAAGATTAAAATGCAACCATCGCTATGCCACGACAAAAATGCTATCGCTTGTTTATCGTCGCAGCCTGGAAATAACAGGGGTGTGATATTACCGGGAAATGAAAGAGCCGTTGAAGACTGAAACGCTGACGCTCAACATTAAAGACTTTGCAGAGGCGTTTGGTACCAGCGAAGACGAGGTATCTTTATTTTGCGGTAACTTAATAAGGACACTGGATTTCAAATATACAATCTGCCCGCAGGAAACCCGAGAGAAAATATTCCTTGATGTTATCACAAAATGTGACCACGCTTTATTCCCGGTATCCGGTAAGCATAGGAAACCCGATTGGCGTAAAGGATGGGGAGAAAATCTAAAAGACCTTTTCAGTTCCGAAGATCTTGGAGCGTTAATACCTAAATACTGGCGGGGCGACCGGCCATTAAGGTATAAAGGAGAATACATCTTAGCCAGTTCCGATTCATTTGAACGTGATTTCGGAGATGTTTTTAAACTATGGTTATACCATAAGTATTTTAAGGACTATGATAACATCTATGACTTCGGTTGTGGAACAGGATATGACCTCGCAAATATGGCCGGGAAACTCCCAGGAAAAAGGTTTTTTGGCATGGACTGGGCTCCTGAGTCGCAGGGGCTTCTTGCCACTATCGCTGAGAAATACGGGTGGCAAATGAAAGGCATCAACTTTGATTTATTCCGCCCCGACTACAAATTGGAGATATTACCCAACAGTCTAGTTTATACTTCTTCATCGCTGGAGCAACTTGGCGTTGACCACAATAGTTTCACTAACTATCTGTTAGCCAAACAACCTAGCCTTTGCGTTAATATGGAATGCCTGTCCGAGTATTATGATAAGAATAACCTCTTTGATTTTCTCGCGCTAAAATATCATAAAGCACGGAATTATTTAGACGGGTTTCTGACTAGGCTGCGAGGATTTGAAAAAGAGGAAAAGATAAAAATAATCGCTACCAAACGGACAGGCTTCGGCAGTTTATATCATGAAGCGTATATGTATGTAATTTGGAAAATATTATAAAGTTAACGTTAAGGTGTATTACATTATCTAACTGGAAAAGCGAGCAGTATTATGGCATACAAACCAAAACTTGCTAACCTGGCAAAGCACATACCGCCTGCTTCAAGAAACAGGCTCACCCACTCCGTCTACGACGCGTTGGTGCGGTACGGCGAAATCCCTGTTAACGATACCTACCGCTATTTACAGGCATACTGGAAAAAACAGCTGTTTTACGCCAGCTACGGCCACCAGCTCAGGAAATTTAAGGGTATTCACAGAGGCCAGCGCTGCTTTATCATCGGCAACGGCCCGTCCATCAACCAGCAGGACCTCACACGCCTGAAAAACGAAATCACATTTGTTGTCAACTGGTTTGCCCTGAACGAGCACTATGACGAAATCAACCCGACCTACTACTGCATCTCCACCACCGCCTTTTTTCGTGACGGCAGTCCCGAGCTAATCGAGTCGAACCAGAAACTTCACCGCCTGCTGGAAGATAAGACTAAAAGCGCCACAAAATTCCTGAACTGTGATGTCAGGGAATACGTCGAAGACCATAATATCCTACCGGGTCACGAGATATACTATCTTAACCACGCCTACTATATGTACGTTGCCAGATACGGCATCAGTCGTGACATCACCAGGGAGGTTCACCACGGCAATACCGTAATCATCGATTTTTGCCTCCATCTGGCACTCTATATGGGATTTACGGAAGTTTATCTGCTGGGTTGCGACTGTACCGTCCAGTACCCGGCACCGGACTCTCCGGGTTCGCATTTTCATCCCGATAATCCGGAATGGAACCTATTTAAAAAGCTGGAGGAAGGCGATAACCCGCAGAAGCATTCCGATAGCTGGTATGATAACGTCACCAGAGACTATGTTACCGTAAAGAACGCCTTTGAGAGCCGCGGACGCAGAGTTTACAATGCCGGTGCCGGGGGCAGATTGGAAGTCTTCGAAAGAGTTGATTACGATGGGCTTTTCGCCTAAACCGACCGATGCCTTAAAGTTAAACCTAGAGCTATATCGGAAACTGTACCTCGCCAGGCAGGCGGAAGAGAGCATACGCGCTCACTACGCCGAAAACGAGATGAAAACCCCTATGCACATGTCGATGGGCGAGGAAGCCATTGCCGTTGGCGTTGTCTCGGTTCTGGGGCCCGATGACCAGATATTCGCCACCTACCGCTCACACGCCATTTACCTCGCCAGAACGGAAGACAGCGACGATTTCTTCGCCGAAATGTACGGCAAGGAGACCGCCCGGTTGAAGGGCAAAGGCGGCTCAATGCACATGTGCGACCCCGAGCGCGGCTTTATGGGAACATCGGCCATAGTGGCCTCCGCCATACCGGTAGCGGTGGGCGCCGCCTTCGCCAGCCGGAAACAGGGAAACGATACCATTACCGTCGCATTCTTTGGCGACGGCGCCTGCGATGAAGGCGTTTTCTGGGAAAGCCTGAATCTCGCCTGCCTGATGAAGCTACCGGTATTGTTCGTCTGCGAGGACAACGGCCTTGCCGTCCACACGCCGCAGTCCCTGCGGCAGGGCTACCGCTCAATTGCCGCCATCGTCTCGAAGTTCAACTGCCAGGTTCTCGAAGAAACCAGCACCGATGCCGAGGTGATTTACGACCTGACGCGCAAAGCAATCAACCTCATTAAAGCAAATCGGCAACCGGTTTTTATGCACCTGCAGTACTACCGCTACTTAGAACACGTCGGCGTGAACGAGGATTTCGATGCCGGCTACCGCTCCCGGAAGGAGTTCGAAGAGTGGAGGCAGGTTGACCCGGTGAACCTGCAGCGCAAGAAGCTGCTTGGTAACGGCACGAGCGAAACCGAAATCGCAAAAATAGAAACCAAGATTGACCGCCAGATTGAAAATAGCCTGAAAAAGGCCAAGGATGCCCCTTTTGCCAACGACGCTGAATTGTGCCGGGGGGTATTTTCATGACCAGGAACCTGAGCTACCGCGAGGCTATAAACGAAGCCCTCGTCCAGGAGATGACGAGAGACGAGTCAGTTTTCGTCTATGGCATCGGTGTGCCCGACCACAAAGGAATTTTCGGCAGCACTTCAGGACTTGCTGAACACTTTGGCAGCGACCGGTGCTTCGACACCCCCCTCGCGGAGGACAGCCTTACTGGCTTTGGGCTGGGGGCTGCCCTAAATGGGCTCAGGCCAATCTATGTGCATATGCGGGCTGATTTCCTGCTGCTAGCGGTCAACCAACTGGCAAACATGGTCTCCAGCTACACCTATGCCAGCGCCGGCAAGCTCAAAGTGCCGCTGGTCATCCGGGCGGTAATCGGCCGGGGCTGGGGACAGGGCTTCCAGCACTCGAAGAGCATGTATTCGATTTATGGCCATATGCCGGGGCTGAAAGTGGTGCTGCCAGCCACGCCATACGATGCCAAAGGGATGCTCATTTCGGCCATCAGGGACGATAACCCGGTCATCGTCATGGAGCACCGGCTGCTCTATGACGTAAGCGGCGAAGTCCCGGAAGAACCATATACCGTGCCCATCGGCCAGGCCCACACCCTGCGGCCGGGCGGCGACATCACGGTAGTGGCAGCATCCTGGATGAGCGTCGAGGCGATAAAAGCTGCTGAGGTCCTAGAAAAACACGGGGTCAGCGTTGAGGTGATTGACCCCAGGAGCGTAAGCCCATTTGACAGCGAAACCATCGTCGCTTCGGTAAAAAGAACGGGGCGCTGCATCATCGCCGACAACGACTGGCTGCACTGCGGCTTTAGCGCCGAAGTAGCCGCCGCGCTGGCCGAGCACTGCCCCAGCGAGCTGAAATCGCCGGTCGTCCGCCTGGGCTACGCCCCGGCTCCCTGCCCCTGCACCCGGCCATTGGAAAACCGTTTCTACGCCAATGCCGTTGACATCATCAGGGCTGCCGAAAAAATGCTTGGCACAAATCCCCTGGACTTATCCGGCGAAGAGTTTTACAGCTACGAGCACAAGTTCCAGGGGCCATTCTGAACTATCGGCGCCGGCAGTTTTACTTTCACAACTCTCGTAAGGTAACATTATCGTAACTATGGAAGCCAGATTAAAACGTTTCTTAGGCCAGGTCGTACTACGTTCTGCAACTTTGAAACGACTCAGCCACTGGTACGCTTCAAGGAATACCAAGCCAAACCCGGACTGGCGCCGGATTCTGTCAGCCGACCGGGAACTCTGGGACAAGGCGCTCAAGGCGGCTGAGAACGGGCCGCGTATCCTGATAGCTTCGAGCAACGGGTGGGAGTTGCCCGCTTTGAGCCTGGAAGGGTCGCTGGCGGCAGCCCTCACGCTGCGAGGGGCTAACGTTCATTTTTTGCTCTGCGATGAGCTCCTACCGGCATGCCAGGCTTGCATAATCAGCTTTTATCCCGATCAGAAACAATTCGCCCGGCATGGGCCGAGCCGTGATATCTGTAAATGGTGTTTTAAGACTGGCCTGGCAATTTACCGGCCTCTGGGACTACCCGTCCACCGCTACGGTGATTTCATCTCCCCGCAAGACCGGCAAAACGCCGCCAAAATATCCGCCACCCTGCCCCTTGACGAAATCAACCAATACACCCTGGACGGCATCGCGGTGGGGGAGCATGCCATGGCGGGGGCGCTACGCTTCTACGCCCGGGGTACACTGGAAAACGAACCTCATGCCGAGCCGATACTGCGCCGGTATTTCAGGGCAGCGCTGCTGGCAACTTACGCGGTACGCCGGCTGCTAGCCAGCGAAAACTTTGAGTGCGCCGTTTTTCATCACGGCATCTACGTTCCGCAGGGACTGGTGGGGGAAGCGTGCCGCAGGATGAAAGTACGGGTGGTCAACGAGTGCGCCGCCTACCGCAAGACCTGCTTCATCTTCAGCCACGGCGACACCTATCATCACACTCTGATGAACGAGCCAACCACAAAGTGGGAAAGCATAAAATGGAACCCCGAGATAGACGCCGAAATCGGGGATTACCTCAAGAGCCGCTGGTATGGTACGAGGGACTGGGTATTTTTCCAGGAGAAGCCGGTCGAGGACTTAAACGAAATTGCCCGCCAGCTTGGGGTAGACTTCTCCCGGCCCACCATCGGCATGTTAACCAACGTGATGTGGGACGCACAGCTCCATTACCCGGCAAACGCCTTTCCCGGTATGCTTGACTGGGTCTTGCAGACCATCAGCTATTTTTCCCGGCGGCCCGACCTGCAACTGCTCATACGTGTCCATCCTGCGGAGATACTGGGAGTAGTTCCTTCGCGGCAACCCATCGTAGATGAGGTTAAAAAGGCCTTCCCCGACCTACCTAAAAATGTCTTCATCATACCGCCCGAGTCAAAGGCCAGCACCTACGCTGCGATGCAGCAATGCGATGCCGTTATTATTTACGGCACCAAGACCGGCGTCGAGCTGACCGCTATGGGCATTCCGGTTGTTGCTGCTGGTGAAGCCTGGATACGTAACAAGGGCGTCACTATGGACGTCTCCTCGGCCAGCGACTACTTCAGGCTGCTTGACGGACTGCCCCTGCGAAAACGCCTGGAGGAAGCAACCATAAATCGAGCCAGGAAATACGCCTATCATTTCTTCTTCCGGCGCATGATTCCGCTTGAGTTTATGGCACCCACCGGTACCAGGCCGATTTACCAGAACCGACTTTCCAGTCTCGAAGAACTGCTGCCGGGACGCAGCCGGGGACTGGATGTCATCTGCGATGGGATATTGGAGGGAAAAGACTTTATCTACCCCGCGGAAGAATACCGTAATACGCCACCGGTCAGCACGGTTTAGCCTGGTTTTCTCCCGGAGATACCTTGACCGCAGTCACTTACCTTAAAATGACTAAATTGTGGAACAAAGTCCTCACCATAACCCTGGCGGTGCTGGTAGTGTCAGCCGTCGTGGCGGTTATCTTCACGTTCATCAGACCAGCTTACCAGGGGTACACCGAGTTTTACCTCCTTGACTCAAGCGGCGGCGTTTACCAGTATCCGGAAAATGTTTACGCCGGGGATAACGTGAGCGTCACAATTACCGTCGTGAACCAGGAAAGTGAGGCAGCCGACTACCGGCTTGCCATCAAGCTTGGCGAAGACAATGTAATTACGGTGGCGAGCCTGTCGCTTGCGCCGGACGAAGAGTGGCGGCAAACCGTAAGCTTCATACCCCAAAGAGTCGCACCCGAAGAGAAAGTGGAGTTCCTGCTTTACATGAACGGTGAAAGCGAACCTTACCGCAAGCTCCACCTCTGGCTCAACGTAATGAAACGTAATCCGTAAAGAAGTTCGCACCCAGGACATCATGATAAACTGTCCTCTAAGACCATGAGTCGAATGTCAGGTATGAAGGACATATCGCCAGTGCACCCGCCAGAAGACTGGAAGCGGGCATATCTGCCGCTTGTCCCCATTTTGGCGCTGGGCTATTACCTGGCATTCATTCCCCACGCGGGTTACCCTTACGCCGTCCACGTTGACGAGTGGGTGCACCTGTATAACGCCGAAGCGATGCTCAGTGCCGGCAGCACCACCTTCACCAGCTTCCTGGACGGCGAGCGGGTGCTGGGCTTGAGCTCCAATCTGGAAGCCGGCTTTCACCTCTTCATTGGTATCTTCCAGCGCATCAGCGGCCTCGACTGGATGACTATTTTCCGCTATTTTCCCGGCGTCATCTTCATGGTTACGGTTCTCAGCGTTTTCGCTCTTGCGCGGCGGGAAGGCTACGGCTGGCAGGCAGCCCTCTTTACCTGTCTCATTCCAACCACCGCCGGCATCTTGGGTCCCGGTTTCCTGGTGCCGGTAAGCCTGGGGCTGCTCTTTATACCCCTGCTGCTCTTTCTGGCCTTCAACTTCCGCTCGGTGGCATCTTACCTGGGCATCTTCATCTTCACCAGTTTTCTCCTCTCCATCCACGCCCCGACCGCAGTAGTCATCGCCACCATTCTGATACCCTTTATCCTGCTGGGAGTTAAAGGAGACTTCCGACATAGCGCCCTGGTGACCTTCGCCGTCGCCATCCCATTCTTAGTGCCATTTCCCTGGATATATCGCCTGCTTTTGCCGACGGCTATCGAACTCTTGAGACCGGTGCCGCCGAGAGACTGGATTGAAATCCCGCGTGTGCTCTTTACCTATGGAATTATCGGCGTGGCACTTGCGTTGCTTGGCGTATTTCTGCTGGCAATCAGGGGAGGCCGGCAAAATCTGAGCCTGGCACTAGCGCTGCTTTTTCTTACCGTAATGCTCGCCGCATTCTACACCCTGCACCACGGTATACCCATCATGTACGACCGGGGACTCCAGTATATGATGCTGCTGGTGAGTATTGTCGCCGGCGCGGGGCTGAGCGGCCTCGCCGGGCTGAAATTACCCGCTAAACTCAACCGCATTCCGCCCAAACTGTTCTCGCAAACCGGCAAAGCTCTCTGCCTGATAGTAATCGTGGTGATGCTGGTGATTGCTATCCCACAGCGCCAGAATACCAATTATTACCAGATGATTGACCGGGAAGATTACCTGGCATTCACCTGGGTCAGGGACAATCTGGGTGATAGCTACCCCAGAGCCGTGCTCGACCCCTGGAAAGCGACCGCTTTTGCCGCCATCACCCAAAAAGCCATTTATACCCGCATTCACGCCTACCCTGGGCCGGAAGATAAGGAGGTCTACGAATTTCTGGAAAAGGGCAGCGAAGATACCGGATTCTTGCGGCAAAACGATATCGGCATCGTCTACAGCCGGAGCCCGGTCACCAACCCGGATCTCGAAGAAGTGAGAAAGTTTGTCTACGTGATGAGATAGGCAACAGCGAGGAATTCTTACGCCCCCAATGGAATTCGAATCCATGTTACCGGCTTGAAAGGCCAGCGTCCTAGGCCACTAGACGATGGGGGCACAGCGCTTAATTATAGCAGAGCCGCCTCCTCAAAACAATGCCGCAGGCCAGGGGTTTTTTCGGTTGACAGCCTGCGGCGGCCATTATAAACTAACATGATGGATTTATTGAGCGACGCTGACCCCCAAATCAGCCAGGCCATCGAGTGCGAGAACCGGCGCCAGCAGGAGACCATCAACCTCATCGCTTCGGAAAATCACGCAAGTTTAGCGGTGATGGCCGCCCAGGGCACGGTTCTCACCGACAAATACGCCGAGGGTTACCCCGGCAACCGCTACTACGGCGGCTGTGACAACGTTGACACCGTAGAGAGCATCGCTATCCAGAGGGCGCAGGAGCTTTTCAAAGCCGAACACGCCAATGTCCAGTCACACAGCGGCGCCCAGGCTAACATGGCGGTCTATCACAGCCTGTTGAAATACGGTGACACCGTGCTCAGTATGAGCCTAGCGCACGGCGGCCACCTGACGCATGGTGATAAAGCCAGCTTCTCGGGACGGCTGTATAACTTCATCCATTACGGCGTTGACCGCGAGACCGAGAGGATTGACTATTCGCAGGTAGAACGGCTGGCAAAAGAACACCGGCCGAAGCTGATTGTGGCCGGAGCCAGCTCTTACCCCAGGGTCATTGATTTCGAACGCTTCCGCAGTATCGCCGACATGGTTGGCGCGAAGCTTATGGTGGATATGGCGCACATCGCCGGGCTGGTTGCCGCCGGTCTTCATCCCACGCCGGTGCCCTATGCCGAGGTGATCACCGCTACCACCCACAAAACGCTGCGCGGCCCCCGGGGCGGCTTCATCATGTGCCGCAAAGAACTGGGAGCGGCAATTGACCATGCCGTTTTCCCCGAGACACAGGGCGGCCCGCTGATGCACGTTATCGCCGCCAAAGCGGTCTGCTTCGGCGAAGCCCTAAAGCCAGCTTTCCACCACTACGCCACAGCTGTCCTCGATAATGCCCGGGCGCTGGCAAGCGAGTTGCAGACCGATGGTCTCAGACTCGTTTCCGGCGGCACCGATAACCACATGGTGCTGGTTGACCTCACTTCGACCGGCGTCACCGGCCTCGAAGCCCAGACATCGCTGCAGAAGGTGGGCATCGTGGCCAACCGCAACGCTATCCCTTTCGACCCACGTCCTCCCAGAGTCGCCAGCGGTATCCGGCTGGGCACACCGGCGGTAAGCACCCGGGGGTTCGGCACGGCGGAAATCAGGCAGGTCGCCCGCATCATACTCCGGGTCATCAAAGACCGAGAAAATCCCGAAGTTCTGGCGAAAGCTAAAGCCGAAACCAGCGAACTCTGTAAGCGTTTCCCCCTGACGGGCGGGTAGGCAAGGCTACCCTTCATAACGGCTATCCGGTAAAAACAAAACCAGGTTAGGACTTCTTTCGTACCAAATCCTGACATTATCCGCCTTATTTTGTTTTGGTGGTGGTTGCCATGAGTGCTATAATATAGTGCCCTAACAAGTGTAATTTCAGGAACGAGAAAGGAAATCGGGTCAAATGGACGAACTCAAGGTATTTACTGGTAACGCCAACCCCCATCTTGCCGAGGCCATCACCCATTACCTCAAAATCCCGCTCGGCGCCTCGGAAGTTTTTGAGTTCTCTAACGGCAACACCTTCGTCCGCATCCTGGAGAACGTTCGCGAACGCGACGTTTTCGTCGTCCAGCCAATCTGCCAGCCGGTGAACAACAACCTGATGGAACTGCTCATCATGCTCGACGCCTTAAAACGGGCTTCCGCCGAGCGTATCACCGCCGTCATCCCTTACTTCGGCTACGGCCGCACCGACAAAAAGGACCAGCCCCGGGTGCCCATCACCGCCAGATTAGTGGCCGACTTGCTCACCGTGGCCGGCGCCAACCGCGTCCTCACCGTTGACCTGCACGCCCCGCAGATTCAGGGGTTTTTCAGCGTTCCGGTTGACGAACTGACCGCCCTTCACCTGTTCTCGAGCTACTTCAGGAGCAAGAACCTGCTCGACCCGGTAGTGGTGGCTACCGACATCGGCATCTCAAAGCGCGCCCGAGACCTGGCCGCCAAGCTCAATGCGCCGCTCGCCATCATGGAGAAAAGGCGCATCGGCAACCAGGACCAGAGCGAAACGCTTAACGTCATCGGCGAGGTTGCCGGCAAGACCGCCATCACGGTGGACGACGAGATTGATACCGGCGGCTCACTGGTCAACGTCCTGAATACCCTGGTCGAGCGCGGGGCAAGGGAGGTGTTCTCCTGCGCCACCCACCCGGTATTTTCCGGCCAGGCCATTAAAAAAATCAGCGAAAGTCCGGCGAAAGCGGTGGTGGTGACCGACACCATCCCGGTCAACGGCGATAAGAATATAGATAAAATTGAAGTGCTCTCCATCGCGCCTTTGCTCGGGGAAGCCATCCACCGCATCCATACCGGGCTTTCCATCGGGGCGATGTTCGAGTAGCCTTAACGGAGTTATGGAAGGCAAAACTGTGGTGGTCTACCGGGCGGCGGGGGAGATGGAGGCAGGCGTGATTACGGGGCTGCTTGCCAGCCACGGCATCCCTTCCGCCCTGAAGTACGAAGCCCTTTCGCCGCTGCTCGGCGGCACGGGAGAATACCAGGTCATCGTTCCGAAAGATTTGGCCGAGACCGCACTGGAGCTTATAGAGACTGATGGGACTGTTTAGCTGGCTTGGGAATCTGGTTGACTCCAACGAAAAAGAAATAAACCGCCTTGAACCGCTGGTTGAACAAATCAACGAGCTGGAGACGGAGTTTGGGCATTTAAGCGATGAGGAGCTAAAGGCCAAGACCGGCGAGTTCAAGACGCGCCTGGCCGAAGCGACCGCGGCCGTCCACCAGAAGATGGCGGAAACCAGCAGAGAACTCGATGAAGCCAGGCTGTGCCTGGCAGACGCCACGATGGGCTGGGAAACCGAAGAGCGGAAGAACGAGTGCAAAAGACTGGAACACTCGGTGGAGCAGGCCGGAAAGGAATTACGGCAGAGAGAAGACCAGGTGCTGGATGAGCTTTTACCGGAGGCCTTCGCCGCTGTCCGCGAAGCGGCTAGGCGCGCCATCGGCCAACGCCACTTCAACGTCCAGCTTATAGGCGGCATCGTGCTGCACCAGGGTAAAATCGCCGAGATGAAGACCGGCGAGGGCAAAACACTGGTCGCCACTTTGCCAATGTATCTAAACTCACTTACCGGTAGAGGCTGCCACCTGGTCACGGTGAACGATTATCTCGCGCGCCGCGACCCATACTGGATGGGACCGGTCTTTACCGCGCTGGGAGTGAGCGTCGCCAGCATCTACCCGCAGCAGAAAGCCGATGAATTTTCCCCCGCACGCCGCTACGACCCGGAATACGACTCAGGTGACGAACGGTGGCGGCACTTCCGTCCCATTCCACGCAAGGAAGCTTACCAGTCGGATATCACCTACGGCACCTCCGCCGAGTTCGGCTTCGACTACCTGCGCGACAACATGGTCATTGACCTCAAAAACTGCGTCCAGCGCGAGCAGAACTACGCCATCGTGGACGAGGTGGACAACCTGCTGATTGACGAGGCCCGCACCCCGCTCATCATCAGCGCCCCCGATGTCGAGGCTTCCAAGCGCTACCAGGTGTTCGCCCGTCTGGTCGAAAGGCTGAGGAAAGACAGCGACTACGAGGTACAGGAAAAAGAGCACAGCATCGAGGTTAGCGACAGCGGCTATGCCCGGGTCGAAGATATGCTCGGGCGCGAGGGGTTGCTGCAGTCGGGCGGCCTTTATGACCCGGCAAATGTTGACCTGATGCGCCACCTGAGAAACGCCTTAAACGCCAAAGAATTGTATAAGCGGGATCGCGACTACGTGGTCACCCCGGAAAAAGAAGTGGTCATCGTTGACGAGTTCACCGGAAGGCTGATGATTGGCCGCCGTTACAGCGAGGGTCTGCACCAGGCTATCGAGGCCAAGGAACAGGTGAAAATCCAGCAGGAAAGCCGCACCTACGCCACCATCACCATCCAGAACTATTTTCGGATGTATAATAAGCTCGCTGGCATGACCGGTACCGCCGCCACCGAGGCCGAAGAGTTCCACAAGATTTATAAGCTAGACGTGGTGGAAATACCGACCAACCGGGAGATGATACGCCAGGACCTTACCGACCTGATTTACCGCGACGAAGATTCCAAGTTCCGGGCGGCAGTCAAGGACATCGAAGAGCAGCGCAAGCTGGGCAGGCCGGTGCTGGTGGGCACGGTTTCCATCGAAAAATCGGAAAGGCTCTCCGACTTGATGCGCCGCCAGGGCATTCAACACCAGACACTTAACGCCAAGCAGCACGAGAAGGAAGCCAACATCATCGCCGAGGCCGGTAAGCCCGGTGCGGTGACGGTGGCGACCAATATGGCGGGACGTGGCGTTGATATTATCCTGGGTGGCAAAGAGCCGGAAAAACCGGCCGGGGACGACCCCGAGCTCTTAAAAGAGTTGGGGAAAGCCCACGCTGAGTGGCAGAAGAGGCACGAAGAGGTCATCAAGGCCGGCGGCCTGCACGTCATCGGCACCGAGCGCCACGAAGCGCGGCGCATTGATAACCAGCTGCGCGGGCGATCGGGACGGCAGGGCGACCCCGGCAGCTCGCGCTTTTACGTCTCGCTGGAAGACGACCTGGTGCGCCAGTTCGGCGGCGACCGCATCAAGGGGCTGATGAACTGGGCAGGGCTTGGCGAGGACGTCGCCATCGAGAACAAGCTCGTTTCCCACACTATCGAAAACTCCCAGGTGCGCGTCGAGGGCTTCCATTTCGACATCCGCAAGCATCTGGTGGACTATGATGACGTGGTCAACAAACACCGCGAGGTCATCTACGGCGAGCGGCGCAAGATTCTCGGCGGCGCTAACTTAAAGGAAAATATCCTGAAAATGGTAGCCGATGAGATTAACCGGCTGGCGGCAACCTTTATTCCCGATGATGATAAACTCCACTGGAACCTGGAAGGACTGATGAGTGAGATTGCTACCATCATGCCTTTGCCGCCGGAAATTAACGCTGATAAGCTCTCAAAACTCGGCTACAGAGAAGTCCCGGAAAAGCTCATCGAGAGTGCCAATGCCCTTTATAAGGCCAGGGAAAAGGAAATCGGCGTGGAAAATGCGCGTGTGCTGGAGCGTCTGGTGATGCTGCGCGTTATTGACAGCCTCTGGGTAGAGCACCTGACGAACATGGAGTATATGCGGGCGGGCATCGGGCTTCAGGCTATCGGGCAGCGTGACCCGCTGGTGGCCTACAAGCGCGAGGGGCACCAGCTCTTCCGAAACTTGCTGGATACCGTCCAGCACGACGTGGCGCATACCGTTTTCCACGTCAACATCGTGCGCCAGGAGCCGCAGAAGGAAACCGCCTCACCCATGGCAAAGATGGCAAGACCGGCACCGGTGCGCCAGTCTCCCAGGCAGGCCGGGAGCGGACAGAAAGTTGGCCGTAACGATCCCTGCCCCTGCGGCAGCGGTAAAAAATACAAGCACTGCTGCGGTAAATAGTGGCAAGCTTATGGAAAACGCCGAAATCGCTGAAGTTTTCCGGAAGATAGCCGATATGCTGGAAGCCAGGAAAGACAATGTTTTCAAAATCCGGGCTTACCGGAAAGCGGCGGAGTCTATCGAAGCCCTGAACGAACCTCTGAAAAACTTTGTCCGCGCCGACCGGCTTCGGGAGGTGCCGGGCGTCGGCACGGCCATCGCAAAGAAGATTTCGGAACTGGTGAGTACCGGCAAGCTGGGCTTTTACGATAGGCTCAAAACCGAAGCATCAGGAGATAACACGCCAAAACCGGATAGCAAAGGGGAAAAAGCCAGATGAGCCAGGCAAACGGGTCTTGTTTTCCGCTTGACACCATGCTGGCCGGCGACACCGAGGTGGTGCGCCACCTGGATGAGGAAATCAAGGCGGGCGGCAACTGGTATCTCGCCCTGCTCAAAGCCATCGGGCTGTGGACCACCGCCGAGGAAACCTGCCAGGGCTATCACTACCGTTACCTCATCGGCGGCGAGGCCTTCGACTGGCTGCTGCTGGCGGAACGCCTCTGCCGGTCGTTAGAAGGTATGATGGCGCAGGAAGAAGTGCAGAAACTCCTCTTTCACGGTCAGGTGCCGGTTGACCTGCCGCTCGAAGAGTTCAAGCAATACATCGGCAACTGCAAGTACCGCCAGTACCTGAATTATTTTTATGGCATCACCAACGAAGAAGCTCTCATCGCCGCCGTGAGGGAAGAAGTTCGCAAGGAAAGACGCAGCCTGGGCTTGAACCACGAGGGCAACACCACCGATGAAATCTACCGGCGCATCTACGGGGCTGACCGGCAGACCCTGCTCGACGGCTTCCGGCGGGAAAACAGCCACCGCCCTCTAAAATCCATCACGCTGGACGAAATGCGGGAGTTCACCTACTGGCTTTTCAAACGCCGCATCAAGCTCTGCGACAAAGCGCGCGTCGCCTCGGACACCCGCAAGGGGCTGGAGTGGCTGAGAAGCAAGGCGATGCTCGCCAGCCCGACCCACTACCTGGGACACCACCTGCGCTAGTACCTGTTGTATTGAAAGCCGCAATAAAGCCGTTCGTGGTGAGCCTCGAACCACAACGGCGCCCTTCGACAAGCTCAGGGCGAACGTAACGCTGACCTCTGCGCTATGACTTCGCAAATCGTGACAACTGCTGTTCGAGCCTTTCCAGACGGCTGCGGACGCTATCGAGAGCCTGCTGCTGTTTTAAAACCACCACCGCCGGGGCTTTAGAGCGGAACGCTTCATCGCCAAGCAGCTTTTCCAGTCGAGCGACCTCGTTTCTGCCCTGGGCAATTTCCTGCTCCAGCCGCTTTTTCTCCTCGGTAACGTCCACCAGGCTCACCATCGGCAGAATAACCTCGGTTTCGCCCAGCACCAGGATGATGTTCTGGCTGGTGTCCAGTCCCTCGGGCCGCTTGGGCAGAAAGACAACCGGCCGGGCGCGGGCTAAAGTTTCGAATGCCCCCAGATAAGACTTAAGCTGCGGCTCTAATTCACCGGCGTAAATCTGTGCTTCGACCCATCGCTCGGCGGCCACCTGGTACTCCGCCCTAGCGTTGCGTATGCCCCTCACTATCTCAATCACCGCACCCATCACCCGCGCCGCTTCGGGGTCGGCAGCAGCCTCAGCCTCGGGGAACGGCGCAATCATGATTGATTCCGCCGTAGCAAAGTCGGCGGGCGCACGTTTTTTCAGGTTCTGCCATAGTTCTTCGGTGATGAAAGGCATAAAGGGGTGTAGCAAGCGCAGCGAGGTCTCCAGCACCTTCACCAGCACCGGCTGCGGCGAAACGGCTTTATCGTCACGCAGACGGGTCTTGGCAATCTCGATGTACCAGTCGCAGTAGTCGCCCCAGATGAAGTCGTGGACGAGGCGCTGCGCCTCGCCGAACTCGAACCCGGCCATCAAACGGTTGACACTTGAGACCGTCTCGCCCAGGCGGGACAATATCCAGCGGTCTTCAAGCGGCAGTCTTGGATAGTCTATCTGCGCAGCTGCTTTCTCCGGCTCAAGGCCGCGCATCACGAAGCGGGCGGCGTTCCAGAGCTTGTTGGCGAAGTTGCGGGCGGCGGCCAGGCGCTCCGGGGCAATCTTGATGTCGTTGCCCGGCGAGGTGCCGGTGGTAAGCGCCATGCGCAGGGCGTCGGTGCCATACTCCTCCAGCGTCTCCAGAGGGTTGAGCACGTTGCCCCGCACCTTGCTCATCTTATCGCCCCGCTCGTCGCGCACCAGACCGTGCAGATAGACGGTGCTGAAAGGAATTTTGCCGGTGTCTTCCAGCCCCATCATTATCATGCGTGCCACCCAGAAGAAAAGGATGTCGTAGCCGGTTTCCATAACCGTGGTCGGATAAAAATAATTAAAATCTGAGGTGTCGTCGGGCCAGCCGAGGGTGGTGTGCGGCCAGAGCGCCGAGCTGAACCAGGTATCAAGCACGTCGGGGTCCTGCTCCAACCCGGTCGTGCCGCACCTGGCGCAGCCCGAAGGCGGCTCTACCGAGACTATGGTCTCGCCGCAGTCCTTGCAGTACCAGACCGGGATGCGGTGCCCCCACCAGAGCTGGCGGCTGATGCACCAGTCCCTGATGTTCTCCATCCAGTTCAAATAGACTTTCGTGAAACGCTCCGGGATGATGGCGATAGTGCCGTTTTTCACCACCTCGATGGCCGGTTTTGCCAGCGGCACCATCTTGACGAACCACTGCTTTGAAGCAACCGGCTCGATGACGGTGGCGCAGCGCTGGCAGTGCCCCACCGCATGTTTGTAAGGTTCAATCTTCACGAGCAGCCCGGCCTTTTCCAGGTCTTCGACAATCGCCTTGCGGCAGGCGAAGCGGTCAAGGCCTTTATAAGGCCCGGCGTTTTCGTTCATGGTGGCGTCGGGGTTGAGAATGTTTATCAGCGGCAGGTTATGGCGCTGGGCAACGTCAAAGTCCACCGGGTCGTGGGCAGGCGTGATTTTTACGGCGCCGGTGCCGAAAGTGGTGCTCACCGCCTCATCGCCGATGATGGGGATTTCGCGGCCAACAAAGGGCAACCGCGCCACCTTGCCGATGAACTCCTTGAAACGCTCGTCCTGGGGATTGACCGCCACCGCGGTATCGCCCAGAATCGTCTCGGGACGGGTGGTAGCCACGGTAATGTATTTGCCTTCTTCGCCGACGATGGGGTAGCGGACGTACCACAGGTGGCCTTCGAGGTCTTTATGGTCAACTTCGAGGTCGGAGAGGGCGGTGGCGCAGCGCGGGCACCAGTTGGCGATGCGCTCGCCCCGGTAGATGAGACCCTTCTTGTAGAGATTGACGAAGACGGTGCGCACCGCCCGGCTCGGGCCTTCGTCCAGCGTGAAGCGCTCGCGGCTCCAGTCGCAGGAGATGCCCAAGCGCATGTGCTGGCGGCTGATGGTCTGGCGGCAGCCTTCCGCCCACCGGCGCGTTCTTTCCTCGAAAGCTTCGCGGCCAATCCGGTAGCGGGTAGTGCCTTCGGCGGCAAGCTGCCTCTCCACCACCACCTGGGTGGCGATGCCGGCGTGGTCAACTCCGGGCAGCCACAGCGTAGGCTCGCCGCGCATGCGGTGCCACCTGATCATAATGTCTTCGATGGTGGCGGTGAGAGCATGGCCGACGTGAAGCTCGCCGGTGACGTTGGGCGGCGGCATGATGATGACAAAGGGCTTCTTTTTCGGGTCTATTTTAGACTTGAAGTAGCCCTTCTCGAGCCAGAACTGGTACCACTTCTCTTCGACCTTGCCCGGCTCGTAAGCCCTGGGCATCTCTTCGATGTTGGACTGCGGGGTCTCGGTCATAGATAACCTTTCTTGGGAACCCTATCCCCTTTGTCCCCTTCCCCAACCAAATTCCCTGGGGAAGGGGACATAATTTTTATTTTAAGAGAGACTTCGCCTCTCTTTGACTCACGATTTCAAGATTATTCTTTGCTTCTGCCTTTTTCTTCAGCACATCAAGCACATAATTGCCTAACGGCCCTGCGCGTATTACAATCCAATCACGCGGATGAAGACCGTTTCTCTTATACCATGGTTTTAATGCTTTACCCTGAAGACCATAACTCTTAACAACCGTTTCTACCACATCTCCATCAGTAGTCATCAGGCTCACTTTCCCCCCTAAGTTGGGGAATGAATCTCTGTATCCTTTTAGAGGAATATATGATGCGTTAATATGTGAATCTAGCAACTCGATTTGAAATGGTACGTTCCCGTCTTCCCTAGCATTCTTCCCACCCATCAAACTCACCACCCTGTCCAGTATCTTATCGGCCACCTCGCGCTTGGACAGCAAAGGCAGGTTTTCCTCCTTGCCAGTCCGGCTGATGATAGTTACTTTGTTGCTATCCGAGCCGAAGGTGCTGGCCTTATCCGTAATGTCGTTAGCCACTATTATGTCAAGTTGCTTGGCGGCCAGCTTCTTGCGGGCGTTAGCGAGCAGGTTATCACTCTCGGCGGCAAAGCCCACCCTGATAAAATTGCCCTTCGTTTCCGCCAGTATGTCGGGCGTGGCGACCAAGTCCAGTTTGAGGCCGCCCCTGCCCTTCTTAATCTTCTGCGCCGCCGCCGTTTTCGGTCTGAAATCGGCCACCGCCGCCGCCATTATCAGAGCGTCGCAGCCCGCCACCGCTTTGGCAACCGCTTTTTTCATTTCCTCAGCGGTATTGACCGCAACAACCTTCATCCCGACTGGCTCCGGCAGACCTGCCGCCGTTATCAGGGTAACTTTTGCGCCCCGGTTGCGGGCGGCTTCGGCCAGGGCATAGCCCATCTTGCCCGAGGAACGGTTGGTGATGCAGCGCACCGGGTCAATCGGCTCGCGGGTGCCCCCGGCGGTAACGATGATTTTCCTTCCGGCCAGGTCGCCTTTTTCACCGAGAGCCTGCTCGACCGCCGCCAGGAGCTTTTCCGGCGCGGGCAGTCGCCCGATGCCGATGTCGCCTGAGGCCAGGCGTCCGGTCTCCGGCTCGATGAAGCTGAAACCACGCGATTTCAGCTTCTTGATATTCTCTTGAGTTATAGCATTGGTGTACATGTTATGATGCATGGACGGGGCGATGATGACCGGCGCGGTAGTCGCCAGAATGGTGGAAGTGAGCACGTCGTCGGCGATACCCGCCGCCAGTTTGGCGATGATGTTGGCAGTAGCCGGGGCGATGATGACCAGGTCGGCTTTTTCGGCGAGGCGGATGTGGCTGATGTCGGGCTTCTCGGGCGTGGCGAACATGCTCGTCGCCACCTCGTTGCCGGTGAGCGAGCTGAAGACCAGCGGCGAGATGAACTCTGTGGCCGAAGCCGTCATAATGACGTGTACCTGCGCACCCGCCTTGCTAAGCTGGCTGGCAAAGTCGGCAGCCTTGTAGACGGCGATACCTCCGGTCACTCCGAGCAGGATTCTCTTATTTTCCAGCATGCCGGTCTCCTTTCCCGCCTCGGCGGTAAAGACATCCTGATTACTGGGTTATAGTAACCTCATCCCCCGACCCCTTCTCCTCTTCCGAAGAGAAGGGGAATAAATTTTGAAGAGGGGTCTGCACCCCTCTTAGACGCCCCGTTAGCCATCAAGGCCGCATTATCCGTTCAGCTTTTCCAAACAGGGTGTCATAGAGGGGCGAAGCCACTCTAAAATAAAAAATAGCTCCCCTTCCCCACCCAGATTTCCCTTGGGGAAGGGGATAAAGGGGATAGGGTACAAAAATCCACACCCTGTTATTTTACTCCCTTTGCCTCAGACTCGTTCATCTCGTAGATGACCTTGAGACCGGTGAGGATAAGCTGCAGGTTCACCTTATCAATGACCCTGGTTTCTTTAGCCAGAAGCTCGGAATCGCCACCGGTCGCCACCACCAGCGCCTTTTTCGGAAGTTCCGCCTGGATATGCGCCACGATACCCTCGATGAGGCCGACGTAGCCGAAGACGATGCCCGACTGCATGGCGGCGACAGTGTTAGTGCCGATGGCCTTTTTGGGGCGGACAAGCTCCACCCTTGGCAGCGCCGCCGTCCGCTCGTAGAGCGCCTCAGCAGCGGTGTTGATGCCCGGGGCAATCGCCCCGCCCAGGTACTCGCCCTCGGCGGACACCACGTCGAAGGTGGTGGCGGTGCCGGTATCAATGATGATGGCCGGGCCGCGGTAGAGGTGATGGGCGGCGGCGGCGTTCACGATGCGGTCGCTGCCGACCTCGCGTGGATTGTCCATGCGTATGGCGACCCCGGTCTTGACTCCAGCCTCGATTACCAGCGGTTTCGTATTGAAGTAATGCTGGAAAAGCTCCTGGAATACCGGCGTAAGTGGCGGCACCACGCTGCACATCGATACTCCCCGGATGTCAGAAACCTTCAGGCCCTCGTGCCCCAGCAGGAAAAACATGATGGCAGCGTGCTCGTCAACCAGCCGGTGGATATCGGTGGCGATGTTCCAGGTCGCCCTCAGCTTTTCGCCTTCAAAAATACCAATTTTAATACGGGTGTTGCCGACGTCAGTGACCAGCAGCATGGTCACCTCCCCTAGTCTTAAAATACGGTTTCAGCTCGCGCGCCACCTCTTCAGGATACCGGGCGGAAAAGCGGATGTCGCCGAGCATCTCCTGGTAGCAGCAGTCGCTGGCTTCAATATCGAGAAAAGTCATGCGCGCCACCAGCCTGGCCTGCACCCGGAAGTGGCGGTCTTCTTCCCTGCCGGAAACCAGCAGCATATTGAAGCTGTAATAGTTTTTGTCGGTCATATATTGGAATACCGCCTGCAATCCGGCGGTAAAATCGCCGAACTCTTTTTCGGAAATGGCGAACAGCGAGTGCTTACCGAACAGAGCCGTCACATCGAGCACCCGGCTGCGGGGAGCGAAAGGCACCAGCCAGTTAACGCCGCCGGTAGCGCCGAGGTAACGCTCGCCTAGCTTTTCTTCGGTCTCGATGAAGTCATCCCAGTAGCTCCTGCCGTTGTCGCGGTGATACTTCGCCGAGGCATCAAGCAGCTCCTGCTGGTAGGGCGGTGGCTGATAGCCCGCCTCGGGCTGCATATGGGGATGCAGCACCGAGCCGCCGGCGGGGGGCATATAGTTCCAACCGATATAGAAATACTCTGCCTTCGGGTCGTAGTCCCGCACACGTTTAAGATATTGCTGCGAGCCGACGAGAGCATCGACGAGCATACGGCGATTAAAGTCCCGAAGCGCCACAAAGTGCTCTTGGGAGATGACCAGCACCGCGCTGTAAGGGGCGTAGGAGCGCAGGTTAGGAAAGATTACCGCATCGCCGACTTTCAACCGTCCTTCGGGCACCAGTTCCTTAACAAACTTCGGAGTTTTGGTTTCAATCCTGCCGGCACAAAACGGGCATTGCATCTCTATAGACTTGGCGACAAGAGGGGTGAGGTCTTTTTGCGGCACCGAAACCCGATTAACCTGATAGACAAAAGACGTACGGCCAGTCAGCGGGTCAGTGCGCAACTCAATCGGCTGTGACCGCTCCCGGTAGTCATCTTCCGGGTCGAGAAAGCGGGACTGAAAATCCTCTTTCTTAAACTCGATGACCAAGGCTAGTTCCCCTTCAGATCCTTGATGGTTTTCGGCAACGCCAAAAGCAGGTCGCTGGCGGTCATCCCGGCATCGCCCAGCTCGTTTCGTATCATATCGGCAGCCATACCGTGCAGGTAAACACCCAGACAGGCGGCCTCAAAAAGCCCCAGCCCCTGGGCAATCAAACCGCTAATGACACCGGCCAGGACATCGCCGGTGCCTGCCGAAGCAAGTCCCGGATTGGCAAAGGGACTCACCCGGCAACGGCCGCTCGGCGCAGCAATCACGGTATAGGCCCCTTTGAGCACGATGACTTTACGCCATTCCGAAGCAAGGGCGCGCGTGATGTCAATACGGTTTTTCTGTATTTCGGCGACCGTCATGCCGCTAAGGCGCGCCATCTCGCCGGGGTGCGGCGTCAGCACCGCTTCCTGCCCGAAATCATGCCGCCAGTGAGGAAACCCTGTCAGAGCATTCAGGCCATCGGCGTCAATTACCGTAGCAGGCGACTGGTTGCGCCCCTCCAGGAGCGACTTTACCAGCAGGCTTGTGCTGCGGTTTTGCCCCAGGCCGCAGCCGATGAGCAGGGACTGGTAGTTTCCGAGCCGGGAAATAATCTCTTTTGCCGCCGGTGCCGAAACCGTACCCGCTCCGGTCTCGCCAAGCGGCAGGTAAGTGACCTCGGAGAGCTTGGCCGCCAGGATTGGCTGGATACTGCGCGGCGTCGCCAGCGTAACCAGACCGGCCCCCACCCGCACCGCGCCGCTGCAGGCAAGGTAAGCGGCGCCGGGGTAATTGATTGAGCCGGCCACGACCATCACCCTGCCAAAAGTCCCCTTGTTAGCCACCACCGGTCTTGGCGGCAGCATCTCTACCGCCAACGCCGGGTTGAGAAACTCCGCGGTCGCCGGTACGACCGCGTCATCGGGTATGCCGATGTCAACCACTGATATTCGTCCGGCTCTCTCAGCGCCGGGCAGATTAAACAACCCCGTTTTGGGGAATGCCAGGGTTACGGTATGGTCAGCGTACAGGCAGAACTCATCGGCGGCGCCGGTATCGGCATCGAGACCTGATGGCAAATCGAGAGCGATAATGCGCAGAGACGGCCGCTCCTTTCGGGCGCGGGACACCTTCAGCAGAGCTTCGGTGATGATACCTTCAAGCGGTCTGATTTTCCCCGTACCGAAGAGGGCGTCAATCAGGATGGTAGCGCCGGCCAGTGCGGCATCGAACTGCGCCATGCCAGCGTCTTCTGCAGCCGAAATGATATTGATACTGCGCTCTTTAACCATTTCAAGATTGGAGTCGTCAGGACGTTTGGCCGAAATCCAGACCGCGACTTGCGTCCCCCAGCCGAACAGGTAGCGAGCGCAGACCAGGCCGTCGCCGCCGTTGTTGCCCGGCCCAACCAAGACCAGAACATTGGCTGAAGCATGGTCTTTTACGATGCGGCGGACCTCTTCCGCGACCGCCCGTCCGGCATTTTCCATGAGTGTCGCCATTGAAACACCCCGGGGAACGCATTCTGCTTCGGCGGCTCTCATCTGGGCGGTATTTACAATCTTCATCGTCTTTTACCAAAAACCCGGCGTCTTTGAGTGTAGCAGTATCAATGCTGGTGGTCAACCGTGAAAAACTTTTCCAGCCTGCGGCGCATGGCCTCCCAATGGGTGCCGCGCCAGTAAACCCGCCCGCAGGCGGGGCATTCCAGGAAACTGGTTTGTATCCGATAAACGTAGGGCGGCACTTTAGTTTTGACCGCTTCTTTCTCTCTCGCTTCGAGCGGCTGATTGCATTCAAGGCAGCGGCTAAAAGGCTCGAAGTGACTGTCCAGGCCAAGCTCACTAATGACCTGCCGTATCTGCTTTTCCGGCTGGTCGCTTTCTAAAAGCACCACCCGCAGGCGGCCGCTCGTCGCCACCCAGCGCTCGGCGATGTGGCTATCGCGGGTGATGAGAATACGGTTTTCCTTGAGCGCCCGGCTTATCATCTCGGCATCTTCGCCGTTAGCGAAGAAAACGGCATCGTAGCCCATCATCCGCAGCCAGCGGGCGAGCTTGCCGGCATTGGCGTCAACCATAAACTTTAAGATAGTAACCTCATCCCCCTTGGCTGGATAAGTACAGCACTAGAGCCTCAGCCGCATGCCCTCTTTTGCCAAGACGATGTTAGCCCCAATCTCGTGGCTGATAGCCGATGCCTCGCGGGCAATCTCTTTCTCATATAGCAGATTCATGTGCACCGTTACTACTCTGGGGATGTAGCCTTTCAGCCTCCGAAAAGCGACTAGTTCCTGTTTTAGCTGCGTGGGCGTGAGATGGCCGGGCACCGTGCCGGTAAAGCGTTCAGGTGCGGTAAGCTCGATGATTAAAAGCTGCGGCGCAATCTTCGGCCAGCAGGCTTCAAGGCCGGGGCCGGTGTCGCCGGTATAAAACAGCGACCGGCCGTATGCGGCCTTAAGATAATAGCCGGTGGCTGGTATGGCATGGTTCACCGCTACCGGCATAACCCGGTAATCGCCGATTTTAGCCTCGGTGTCCGGCTTAATCTCGTTAAATCTTATCGTGGGAGCACTTTCAGGCCGTCCGGTAAAGTCGGGGTAAAGCTCGCCGTCCATCAAGTGGCTGGCAACCGCGCGGAGGACGTCGCTGGTGGCATAAACATCAGCGCTTTTCTCCTGCAGAAACAGGTTCATCGCCAGCAAAGGGAGGTCACGGATGTGGTCGTAGTGATGATGAGTGAGCAGCACCGTCTTAATCCGGCCCTGCTCCTCGAAAGTAAGCCCGGATGTAAGACCACCACAGTCCAGCGCCAGAGTGCCGTCAACCAGGATGGCGGCGCATCGGGAACTAGCGGTTTCGCAGTTGTGAGCGCCCAGAAAGCGGATTTCCAAGTCTTGCCTCGCAATTGAGTTGAGACTATTTTACCATGAGATTCTAACGTATGGAGGCGGGCAAAGCCCGCCTCCATACAAAAAGAAAGAATGAAAGGGGATGAGGTTACAACTCAATGCCAAAACAAAGGGGCGTACCCTGCGGTACGCCCCTATCACTTTTAAAAAAATCTTAGTCTTACTTCTTTTCCAGCACCACCGCCATGCCCTGGCCGCCGCCGATGCAAAGTGTCGCCAGGCCGTAACGCAGGTTCGAGCGCTGCATCTCGTAGAGCAGGGTGACCAGCAGGCGCGCTCCGGTGCAGCCGATGGGATGCCCCAGCGAGATACCGCTGCCGTGCGGATTGGTCTTCGCCGGGTCAAGTTCTAAATCTCTGATTACGCTTAAAGCCTGGGAAGCGAAGGCCTCGTTTACCTCGAAGACGCCTATGTCCTTGACGGCAAGCCCGGCGAGACTCAGGGCTTTGCGGGCGGCCGGCACCGCACCCAGTCCCATGTAGGCCGGGTCAACGCCGCCGGAAGCATAACTTATGACAGATGCCAGGGGCTTCAACCCGAGTTCCTGGGCTTTTTGCGCCGACATCAGCACCAGCGCCGCCGCACCGTCGGTGATGCCCGAGGCGTTGCCCGCGGTCACCGTGCCGCCGGTCTTGAACACCGGCGGCAGTTTGCCCAGGGCTTCCATCGAGGTCGCCCGGGGGTGCTCGTCGGTATCGAAAACCGTAACCTCTTTCTTCTGCTTCATCTCAACCGGCACAATCTCTTCTTTGAAAATACCGTCCTTGATGGCCTTGAGCGCCCGCTCCTCGCTTTCGAGGGCGAGCTTATCCTGCTCTTCGCGGGTGATGCCGCAGCGCTCGGCAATATTTTCCGAGGTGCAGCCCATGTGATAGTTGTAGAAGGTCTCCCAGAGGCCGTCATAGACCAGGCCGTCAACCATCTCGGCGTTGAACAACCGGGCGCCCCAGCGGGCTTTGGGCATGTAGTAGGGCACCTGGCTCATGTTCTCCATGCCACCGGCAATCACCACTTCGGAATCGCCGGTCCTGATGGACTGGGCGGCCAGCGCCACCGCTTTCATGCCTGAAGCGCAGACCTTGTTCACGGTGAAGGCATTGGTTTCCTTGGGAACGCCGCCGTAAATCCCGGCCTGGCGGGCGGTGTTCTGCCCCTGCCCCGCCTGGAGGACATTGCCCATGATAACCTCGTCCACCCGGACGGATTTTAGAAAAGTGTCCCAGTCCTGATAATCGCGCTCCAGTTTGGTAACACCCTTGTCGAGCACTTTGGGAGCGTAGGCAGCGGCTTCGGCGTCAGTTTCAGGCCGGAGACCCGCCTTTTTCATGGCGCCCTTGATGACGATGCCGCCAAGGCGGACTACAGGGACATCCTTCAGTGCGCCGCCGAAGTTGCCGATGGCTGTCCGGACCGCGCCCACAATCACCACTTCATTCATCGCGTTTCACCTCTACGCTAGTACCCGATTTAGCTCTTGTAACCTCATCCCCTCAATCTCCCTTTGCCAAAGGTAGAAGTCAGTGTTGTCCCCCTTTTTAAAAGGGATTGCTATCATTCTAATACTGGTAGAAACCCTTGCCGGACTTCCGACCGAGCCAGCCAGCGGCCACCATCTTCTTGAGCAGCGTCGGCGGGGCGAACTTGGGGTCTTTCAGATCGTCGTAGAGAGCGTTGGCGATAAAAAGGATGGTATCGAGACCCACCAGGTCGGCCAGCGCCAGCGGCCCCATCGGATGGTTGAGCCCCAGGCGCACGCCGGTATCAATCTGCTCGGCGGTCGCCACGCCGTTCTGCACCATGGTGATGGCGTGCAGGATAAAGGGATTGGCGAGCTGGTCAACCACGAAAGCCGGGACATCAGGCACGACGATGACCGTCTTGCCGATGGCCTCACCGAAATTCTTGACCGAAGCGACGGTATCTTCGCTGGTGAGAATATTCTTAACAATCTCGAGCAATTTCATCACCGGTACCGGGTTGAAGAAATGCATGCCCACGACCTGCTCGGGGCGCTTGGTGGCTTTAGCCATGTCAATAATGGAAAGGCAGGAGGAGTTGCTCGCCAGGATGGCATGCGCCGGGGCGACTTTATCGAGGTCGGCGAAGACCTTCTTTTTCAGGTCCATGTTCTCAATGACGGCCTCGATAACGAGGTCACAGTCGCCGAAGTCCTTGGTATTGGTCGTGCCCTTGATACGCTTTAAGGTCGCATCTTTATTTTCCTGGGTGATGCGCCCTTTTTCGACGCCGCGCGCCAGTTGCGCGGTGATGCCGGCCAGCCCTTTCTGTAAAAGCTGGTCATTTATCTCGGAGACGACGACGTCGTAGCCCGCCTGGGCTGCCACCTGGGCGATACCGCCGCCCATAATGCCACAGCCGACCACCCCGACTTTCTTGATTTCCATAGCATCCTACCTCCGTATAATTTTATTTCGCCTTGAATGATGGTTTCCGCTTTTCAACAAAGGCTTTGGTGCCTTCTTCAAAGTCCTCGGTGCTGGTGCAATAGGCATTGAGCATGTATTCCAGCCGCAGGCCATCGTCAAGGGGCATCTCACGTCCGCGCAGCATGGCCTGCTTGGCCGCCCGCACCGCCAGCGGCGCCGCTTTGCAGATGCTCTGCGCCATTTCGATGGCCGCCGGCATCACCTGCTCCACCGGCACCACGGCGTTGACCAAGCCGATACGGTAGGCTTCCTGTGCGTCAATCAGTTTGCCGGTGAAGAGCATTTCCGCTGCCTTACAGGTGGGGATGACGCGGGGCAAACGCTGGGTGCCGCCGTCGCCGGGAATCAGCCCCAGCGTTACCTCGGGCAGTCCCAGCCGGGCGTTCTCACCGACGATCCGGATATCGCAGCCGAGGGCAACTTCGAGGCCACCGCCCAGGCAGAACCCTTTGATGGCGGCAATCAGCGGCTTCCAGATATCCATGCGGCGGGTGTGGGAGCGCGGAAAATTCCACATCTTCTGGCTGTTTTCTTTCAGATAAGGCAGTGTCTCTTTGATATCAGCCCCGGCGCAGAAGGCTTTATCACCCGCGCCGGTGATAATGCCCACCCAGACGCTGTCGTCGTTCTGAAAATCCGCCATCGCCTCTCCCAGTTCCCGGTTCACCTGGATATTGAGGGCATTGAGCGCCTCCGGACGGTTGATAGTAAAAAAAGCGATTTTATCTTCTTTGCGGTATTCGAGCTCAGCCATAGCTACCTCCAGTTAATAAAAGATGGGGCTGGTTACGGGCGGACTGGCCACCTCCCCGGGGACTTTAAGATGTGCCAACGCAAATGACACACCACTGGTATTCTAACAGGCACAAATACCGCTGTCAAGATGAAATCAGGCTCGGTAAAGCCAGTTTTTAACTCGATTTTAGCTAACGCCGGCTCAAGCGGTGGACGGCGTCAACCAGGAACTTGACGTTGTCCATCGGGGCTTCGGAGGGAACGCCGTGCCCAAGGTTGAAAATGTGGCCGCGGGCGCTTTTGGCCTTCGCCAGCGTATCCTTTGCCCGCGCCTCAATCTGCTCAGGCGTCTGGAGGAGAACATACGGCTCAAGGTTGCCCTGCACCGAAACCTTTTTACCGAGCTGCGCCACGGCTTTATCGAGGCTGATACCGTAGTCAACGCCGATGACGTCAGCACCACAGTCTTTAATCTGGTCGAGCGAGCCGATGGCGCCGAGGCCGAAATAGATGACAGGTACCTTCTCCTTCTTAAGCTCGGCGATAATGCTCTTGATGTAGGGCAGGTTATACCCCTGGAAATCTTCCGGGCCGAGCATGCCGGCGAACGAGTCGAAGAGCATCACCGCGCTTGCGCCCGACCTGGCCTGCGCCGCCAGGTATTTGGCGGTAAAGCGGCTTACTTTATCCATCACGATGCGGAAAGTAGGGGTATCGGCGAATATCATGTGGCGCATGTTATCGAAGTTCTTCGAACTTGAGCCGACCATGAAGGTCATCACCGTGAGCGGCGAGCCGGCGAAGCCGATGAATGGGACTCTGTTGGCAAGCTCTCTGGCGAGAATTTTCTGGGCGTCATAGACAAACTTCAACCCTTCCTCGGGGTCGGGCACAACCAGCCTGTCGGCATCGGCCTTAGTGCGCACCGGGTTGGTAAAAGACGGCCCTTTAGGCTCGTTGTAAACCAGGTTCATGCCCATCGGCACGACGGTCGTTAAAATATCGGAGAAGAAGATGGCGGCGTCCACCCCGAGTGTGTCCACCGGCTGGATGGTAACCTCGGCGGTAAGCTCCGGCGTGCGGCAGATGTTAAGGAACCCGTGCTTACTAATCAGCTTGCGGTAATCCGGCAGGATACGTCCCGCCTGCCGCATAAACCAGACCGGCGTGTAATCGGTTTTCTCGCCCCGGCAGGCTTTCAGAAAAGTGTCATTCATTTACCAAACCTCCATATTTAATCCTT
>QZJL01000061.1 GCA_003599745.1 Dehalococcoidia bacterium
TTATTTTATTGGTCAGGATTACAAAGGGGGAGCGGATATGGACTACCCGGAAATTGCCAAACCCGAACCCGGCCGGATGAAGGTGCGACCCAACCTCGACGCGCCTGCCCTGAGCAGCGGCTTCGACTGGCAGCAGATTGAAAATGAACTCCGGGACAAAACCGGAGAGATAAATCTCCCCTACCTTGCCATTGACCGCCACGCCACCTCCCCACGCCGTGACAAACCGGCGCTCATCTGGGAAGGCAGAAATGGCAAGAGCGAGTGTTATAGCTTCGGTGACCTGGCACTGGCCTCAAACCGATTCGCCAACGTCCTCAGCGGGTTCGGGATAAAAAAGGGCGACCGCGTTTTTACCTTCCTGGAGCGTGTCCCCGAGCTTTATGCGGTCGTCTTCGGGACGTTAAAACTGGGCGCCATCATCGGGCCGCTGTTCGCCGATTTCGGCCCGGAGCCGGTGCGCGACCGCCTGCGGGACGCCGGCGCCCGGGTGCTGGTGACCAGCCCGACACTCAAAGCTCACATCGCCGACATCCTTGCCGAACTGCCGGAACTGGAGCACATCATCATCGTTGACCGCAGCCGCCAATACGCCAGAGGGGAAAAGGAAATCCTGTTCCACCAGGCGATGGACAGCGCCTCGCCGGACTTTACCGGCAGCTATCCCGGGGCCGACGATTATGCCATCATGCACTACACTTCCGGCACCACCGGCAAACCAAAAGGGGCGGTGCACATCCACCGGGCGGCCATCCAGCACTACGCCACCGGCAAATGGGTGCTGGATTTCCATGAGAACGATATTTACTGGTGCACCGCCGACCCCGGCTGGGTCACCGGCACTTCCTACGGTATGTTCGCCCCCTGGACAAACGGCATCACACAGGTTGTTTATGAGGGCGGCTTCCGCGCCAGCGCCTGGTATTCCATCATCGAGAAATACCGGGTCACGGTGTGGTACACCGCCCCCACCGCCATCCGCATGCTGATGAAGGCCGGCGAGGTCGCCGCCGCTCACCACGACCTCGGCAGCCTGCGACATATCTGCAGCGTCGGCGAGCCGCTCAACCCGGAAGCGGTGATGTGGGGGCTGAAAGTCTTCCAGCAGCCCATCCACGATAACTGGTGGCAGACGGAGACCGGGGCCATCCTCATCGCCAACTACGCTTTTATGCCGGTGCGCCCCGGCTCGATGGGACGGCCTATCCCCGGCGTCAGGGCGGCCATCCTGGGCGATGACTACACTGAAGTCCCGCCGGGTACCGAAGGCCATCTGGCAATCAGGCCGGGCTGGCCGTCAATGTTCCAGACCTACTGGCACAGCCCCGACCTCTACCAGTCGCGCTTTAAAAACGGCTGGTATATTACCGGCGACCGCGCCCGCACCGACGGTGACGGCTATTTCTGGTTCGTGGGCCGTACCGACGACGTCATCAACACCGCCGGGCACCTGGTGGGGCCTTTCGAGGTGGAGAGCGCCCTCATCGAACACCCGGCGGTGGCCGAGGCCGGGGTCATCGGCAAACCCGACCCCATCGCCATGGAGGTGGTCAAGGCCTTCGTCTCCCTCAAGGAAGGCTACCAGCCAACGCCGGAGCTGCGCCGCGAGCTGGTCAACCTCACCCGCCGCAAGCTGGCGGCGGCAGTGGCCCCCCGCGAAATCGAGTTCCTGCCCTCCCTGCCCAAGACACGGAGCGGCAAGATAATGCGCCGCCTGCTCAAGGCAAAAGAGCTGGGATTGCCCCTCGGCGACACTTCCACCCTCGAAGAATTTTAACTTCAGCGATAGCGGGAGAAGCTGCTGTGGTATAACCGGCATATAATCTTAACAATCCCCCAGTGATTTGAGGAGTACGCTATGACAAAAGATGCAATCAATCCCGAGCGGAAGTATTTCAATTTCCGGGGAGGGCTACCATCCTGGCAGATGGCGGCGGCTCCCGCCAGTATTCCCGCCCCCGGCCCGGCCACCCATCCCAAACTCATCACCGATACCACCCTGCGCGACGGCGCCCAGGATCCCTGCTTCGCCATCTTCCCCAACGAGACCAAGTTAAAATACTTTGACCTGCTGCACGAGCTGGACAACGGCACCGGCACCATCGAGTCAATCGAAGTCTTCATTTACCAGAAGCGCGACCTCTGGACGCTGGAGAAGTTGCTGGAGCGCGGCTACGACTATCCCCGGGTCACCACCTGGACACGGGCAACCCCCAAAGACATCCGGGAACTGGTTAAGGTATCCGCCGGAAGAATAAAAGAGACCGGGATGCTTGCTTCAAGCTCCGACCATCACATCTTCGACCGGCTCGGCTTCCGCTCAAAAGAGGAAGCGGCGGAAAGATATCTCGCGCCTATCCTCACCGCCTGTGAGAACGATATCACCCCCCGCATCCACCTTGAGGACGCCACCCGTGCCGACGTCGAGGGCTTCGTCATCCCTTTCATCCATCGGGTGATGGCCGAAACCGGGGGACGCTGCCACTTCCGGATTTGCGATACCCTGGGAGCCGGCATCCCCGACCCGATGGCCGACCTACCCTTCGGCATCCCCAGGCTGGTCTCGCGGCTCTACGAGTCCACCGGGACGGAACTGGAGTTCCACGGCCACGACGACTTCGGCAACGCCACCGCCAACAGCATGGCCGCCCTGCGCTACGGCTGCAAACGGGCGAACGTCACCTTCGCCGGTTTCGGCGAGCGCACTGGCAACGCCGCCCTGGAGCAGGTGCTGGCGAACTATATCCGGGAATACGGCAACCCCGGCCTCAAAATCGAGGTGCTCGCCGACATCACCCGCCTGATCGGGCTTGAGGTTGCCCCCGTCCCCGAGCAGCAGCCCATCATCGGCGGCCGGATTTACACCACCCAGGCCGGCCTGCACCAGACCGGCGTCCAGCGCCAGACCGAGGCGCCCGGAGGACTGATTTACCTGCCCTTCGACCCGACAATGCTGGGCCGCCACAACGAAATCATGCACCGCATCGGCTCCCTTTCGGGCATAGACGGCATCATCTCGGTGCTTAACCGCTACCGGGCAAGCGGCGAGGGCGACCACGTCTTTAGCCAGACCAGCCGCCTGGTGAAGTATGTCTATGACCGGGTGCATGAAGCCTATGACGGCTGCTACGACACCGAGCAGGGCTGCTACCTGGGTTACCGCACCACTTTCTTCGAGCCGGAAGAGCTAGCCCGCCTGGTGGTGGAGTACGAGTTGCAGCACCGGCGCTCGTCCGCTGACTGATTTACTGGCAAAGTTAAAACCGCTGATTGTAGCCTAGAATTCGGGCTTGACAGACCCACGACAGGGGGGTATTATCAGGCCAGTGACGGACAGTCGTTTACAAAAAAATTAACTCTCGCCCTTGAAACCCCGCCTTTAGCCTCAGAGGCCGATGGCGTTTCAGAATATTCAGGAAGGAGGCTTATGAGATGAAAATTTGGTTAAAGGCACTGGTCAGCGTGATGTTAATCACCGCCATTTTAGTCACGTTTGGCTGCACGCCCGGGCCGGCCGGACCCGCCGGACCCAAGGGGCCGACCGGAGAAGCGGGACTGGCGGGGCCGCCGGGACCGCCGGGACCGAGGGGGCCAGAAGGGCCGCAGGGGACAGAAGGGCCGCAAGGGCCACCGGGCATCTGGCTGGCAGAAGGTGAGACCACACCTACCCCCACGGCGTTAAGCTATGACGTGCCGGAATGGCCGGTGCTCTGGGTTACGGTTGACCCGCCCAACGTAGGGAAGAGGGAAGTTGACGTGGTGACCATTACCCTTAAAGTTCCTCCCGGCTCAAAGTGTGACATGGTGTATTACACCGTGCTGGGCCAATTTTACGCTACCACCACCTTTGACAGCGTGATTGCCGATGCCGATGGCAATGCCGTGATGACCTACCTGATAAATCGCAACATTACCCCGGGTTATCCTCAGTATAACCCCAACGGCACGCTGTTCGGGGGGTTCTTCGAGCTGACCAACACCAAGGCCGACCTGAGCGGCCAGATTGTCGTGAAATACCCCTATACCGTGGCGCGCCAGGACGGCTCTCTCGACCCGGCTTACCCGAAATATATCGGCACCCCGGTAGCGCCGGAATACACCATCAGATAGAAATCAAAGGCGGGTGACAACTGCAGGGCTTGCTCCTTTCAACTACGATTGGAGCAAGTCCTGGTTTGTTCAGCCTGCCAGCCTGCCCGGGCTTTCAAACATCTCGCCGAATGCGCCGGTTTCGGGCGCGCCTCGTCCCGGTAGATTTTGGCGGCCAGACCCCATCCGCCGATAAATTTGGGGGCATAGCTGGTGGTGGGAATTTTCTCCAGCGTGCCGCTGGAAAGGTCAACCCGCAGGATTTTCCCTGCCAGCCTACAGGTCCGTCATCACCCTGATGATGGCAAAATTATGTTAGCGTCAACCCCGGTAAAAGAGTTCTGGTTCATTCCATTTTACGTATTTTGGGCAGTAAAATTATTCCCGCCAGTGTCAGCACCAGCAAAGTCGCGGCGAAGCCGCCCACCGCCCGATCAACCCCGACCCCCACCGCCACCAAGGCAATGATGAAACTCCCCAGGCTCATCACGCCTTCTTCCAGGGAATAAAAGCTCATGACTCTTCCCCGGTAACCGGGGGCGGTGTAGGATTGTATCAGGGTGTTGGACAAAGTCGCCCTTGCCGACCGTCCCAGCCCGACCATGAGGATAAATCCCAGAGAAAGGTACCAGTTACGGGAGACGGCGAAACCAATCAGAGACAGGCTGAGCAGGGTGATGGCACCCAGCAGCATCGCCCCACGTTTGCGGCCGGGGATTGAGGCCATTACCAGAGAACTGGTTAGAGCGCCAATCGCCGAAATGCTGACCAGTACGCCCATGCCGGTCGCGCCCACTTCCAGAATATCATCAACAAATACCGGAAGAAGCTTAAAATAAGACCCGCCGAGGAAGGTGGTCATCATGGTAAAGCCAATTACCAGGAGAATGCTGGTCTCGCCGCGGATGTATTTTAACCCTTCTTTCATCTGGGAGAACATGTTGCCGGCCTTTCTTTCCAGGGTACCGGTGAAGGGTAAGAACAGCGTAAGTACCAGCCCGGTGATGCTTAGGGCGGTGTTGAGATAATAGACGTACTCGAAGCCAATCTTATCAATCAGCAGGCCGGCAATCGCCGGCGCGCCGAGGTGGAGAATATTATAGGCGGTGCTCCTCAACGAGACGGCGTTCATAATTTGATCATCGCCGACCAGTTCGGCGATGATTGCCTGGCGGGACGGCATCGCCAGGCTCGAAGCGGCAAAGTTAATGAAGGTCGCCAACAGCAGTATCATCCAGGAGCCGGGACGCTCGGCGCTCATGAGGCCGGTGGTCAAAGATAACGCTACTATCAGCGCCGAGGTGATGGCGCCTCCCTGGGCAATTAAAATCATGTTCTTCTTGGGCAAGCGGTCGGCAATGACCCCGCCAAACAGGGGCAGCAGGAGACCGGGTACGGCATTGACCAGCGCCATCACCCCGAGAAGAGCCACCGAGCCGGTCAGACGGTAGATAAGAAGGGACTGGGCCAGCGACCGCATGTCCATCACCGCCATCTGGCACACGTACATGCCCAGGTAAAGGCGGAAGGCGGGGTACTTCAGCGAACTGAAAGTCTTAAGCGAGGGCGACATTTTCCTGGCTCATCATGCTCCGGCCACTGCAGCCATAAAAATCACCAAAGTAAAAGAATAGCAGTTTTCGCTTTGCATTACCAGAGCGCTGTTTGAGCTTTACGCCTGCTTCGGCTATCATTGGTATTAGGGGATAATTTCAAAAGGCAGGACAAATGCTTTTTCAGGCAGCCTGCAAGACCACCGCCATGGGCATTATGCCCCACACCGATATTGACCGGGCGCTTGAACTCGCTTTTGGCCTGGATATCCCTTTCTGGCCCCAACTGCCCAACGTCAGCTTTTACGAGGACATGTACGTCCAGGCCTCGGAGAATTTCCCCGGCATCATGGTTGATGAGGTAAACAAAAAGCTGCTTTTCGATAACGCCCGTTTTGCGGAAGAACTGCCCCGCTATTCCGAGCTTATCTTAAATCCTGATACCTTCAAGTTGAGCGAGCGTTACTCAGTGGTCTATCACCGTTTTCTTTCCCGCGACCTCTCATCTTACCCGGCTGTCCGGGGGCAGCTAATCGGACCGGTGAGCTTCGGCTTCCGCGTTACCGACGAGAACAACCGCCCCGTCATCTACAACGATGACGTCCGCACCATGCTCTATGATTTCATCCAGCACAAGGTCAACGCCCAGTACCGCGAACTAAAAGCTAAAAACCCGAGGGCTTTTGTCTGGCTGGACGAGCCGGGCCTTGGCTGGGTCTTTTCCGGCCTCTCCGGCTACGATGACCTCCGGGCAAAGGCGGACTACGGGAATTTTCTCGGCGGGCTGGAAAACCCCGGGGCGCTGCACCTCTGCGCCAACGTTAATCTCCCCTACCTCTTGGGGATGGGCACGAATATCCTGTCCTTCGATGCTTACCAGCTTGAGCTTATGCCCAAAGGCTACGCTCGCGCCGTCGCCGATTTCATAAGTAACGGCGGCATCATCGCCTGGGGAATCGTGCCCACCGCATCCGAGGTGCTCTCGCGGGAAACCACCGCGGCGCTCGCTGACCGTTTGAGCGCCTACTGGGAGGTGGTTTCCCGCGAGAGCCGTATCGAACCGACCAGGATTGCCGAACAGGCGCTTATTGCCCCGGCGCGGTGCTGTCTCAAAAATATCGGGCAGGTAGGCGCCTGCGAGGAGAAACTGGCCGGGGTAAGCCCGGCATCAATGAGCGCCGAGGAAGCGGTGGTCGAGAAGGCGTTCGGCTACCTGAAAAAAGTTTCGGAAATCCTTAAAGGCAGATACGGGCGGTAGGGTTGCCCCGGCTGACGCTACGGACTACAATACGAGTTAGAGGGGTATTGTCACAGGCCGGCGGCTATGGAAAAAATAAAGTCCTCAGAAATCACGCCTAAATCGCTCTTCCTTTCGCGGCGCGAGTTCATCACCGGCCTCGGCGCGGCGGTGGTGAGCACCGCCTTTTTAACCGCCTGCCAGGGCACCGGTCTGTCTTCGTTGCCGTCGGCGGCTGAGCCATCAGATAAGCCCACCTCCTATAAAGACGTTATCAGTTACAACAACTTCTACGAGTTCACCGTTGACAAGGATGGCGTGGCGGCGCTGGCAAAGGACTTCAAAACTTCACCCTGGACGGTGGTGGTGGGCGGTCTGGTTGCCAATCCCCGTACCTACGCCATCGAAGACCTGCTGGCACGGTTTCCTCCGGAAGAGCGCATCTACCGCCTGCGCTGCGTCGAAGCTTGGTCAATGGTCATCCCATGGTTGGGTTTTCCCCTGGCGAAGCTGTTAAAAGAGGCTGAACCGACATCCGAGGCCAGGTACGTACGCTTCGAGACTCTTTATGACCCGGCCCGGATGCCCGGCCAGGCTGATACTTCTTTCGACTGGCCTTACGTCGAGGGGCTGCGCCTCGACGAAGCGATGAACGACCTCACCCTTCTGGCGAGCGGCCTTTATGGCGAGCACCTGCTGCCCCCCAACGGCGCGCCCCTGCGCCTGGTAGTGCCCTGGAAATACGGCTTCAAGAGCATCAAGTCCATCGTGAAGATTGACCTGGTGGCGACCATGCCCGTCTCACTCTGGATGGCAGCCTCTCCCCGGGAATACGGCTTCTACGCCAATGTCAATCCTGACGTGCCCCACCCCCGCTGGTCGCAGGCCACCGAGCGCCGCATCGGCGAGTATACCCGGCGGCGCACCCTGCCCTTCAACGGTTACGCCGAGGAAGTCATCCATCTTTATCAGGGCATGGACCCCAGAACACTATTCTGATGAAATGGCTGCGTTCCTGCTGGCCTGAGATAGTCTTTAATCTGGCGGTGCTGGCGCCGCTTGCGGCTTTAATCTGGGACTTTTCACGCGGTCAGCTTACCGCCAATCCCATCCAGGCAGTGCAGCTGGCGACTGGCAGGTATGCCCTTGGCCTGCTGGTGGTCACCCTGGCGATTTCGCCCCTCGTAAAATTCTTTAACCTCGGGCGGCTTTTGCCCCTGCGCCGACCAGCGGGGCTTTACGCCTTCGGCTACGCCAGCCTGCACCTCGTCAACTTTGTCGGAGTGGACTACGGCTTCAACTTCGCCGCCATCTTTGCCGATGTCGGGGAAAAGCGCTACATTCTCGCCGGTCTCGGGGCTTACCTGCTACTGCTGCCGCTGGCAATCACTTCCACACGGGGCTGGATGGTTCGCCTGGGACGCAACTGGGAAAGGCTGCACTGGCTGGTCTATCCGGTGGTGCTTTTAGCTATGACCCATTTTTTCTGGCAGACGAAGGCTGACCTCCGCGGGCCGCTGGCCTGGAGCGCGGTGGTGGTGCTGCTTCTGGCAGTGCGGCTGGCCGGTCTGGTGCGGGGCTTTAAACGGAGAGGCTAGGGGTGCCGGGTCAGCGCCCGGACCTCTGGCTCACAATTAAGATGCCCTTTATCAGGACGAGGACACCCCCGACCATCACCACAATGCCGATGACGGCGAAGGGGTCACCCGCCAGCCGGATAATTTCGCTGCCGAACCACCGCAAAACTTCCGTGCCGGAATTTTTGAAGCCGTTCCAGTCAAGTTCCGGGCTGCGCCACATGCCATAGCCGGCCCAGCCCACCACAAACCCTACCAGGGATAAGGCTGCCCCGATGATGCGTTTTTTGTTTATCATAATTACCTGCCGGAACTCGGCTTCTAGTATTCTAGTCTTTTTACGGCGATTGTCAATACCGGTCTCTCGACTTATGATTACAGATGGTTAAATCTCAGAACAAATCACCAGAGGAGGTTCAGGTTCAGATGGCTAAAGCGTATCGTGTTAAGTGCCGCGCCAGGGGGTGGCCGATTTGCTCCGAACAGCCGGCCGCTTTCACCGAAATACGCACCTGTGCCCGGTCTGCGGCACGAAGGTGTTCAGAATCGACAAGGGTTAAGCTACTTCCCCAAGCAACCCGAGAGGAAGGCTGGATGTTCCAAAATTAAGGGCGTCCGGACCTTTTCTTTTTTCCAATTGGAACGAGATAAGCGCTTGTTACTTCTGTCTCAAAACTGTCACATTTATGCCGACGGGGTAAGGTCAGTCTCAATAGGGGAGCAAGTCATCTTTGGTCAATAAATAGGGGCTCGCCATCATCGGCCCCCCCATATATAATGCCATTTTTAACCGATACGCCACTTATTATTTTTATTTCTCCACTATCTATCGTATCGGGTGCAACTTTTGCTTCAAGAATTTTATCGTCCTTAAAAAGGTAGGAGAAAATAGCAGGAAATAAATCCTGCAAAACGGTTATGTCATCATATTTTGAAAAGTCCTCAGTTGGCCACTTAATAGCTAAAAAAGTTCCAAACCTGTCCTGGATATCGAGGCGAGATACTTCAGAAATATCATAGTCCCCTCCAAGGTCAATGCCGTTTTTGGTCAGGTAGGGGCCATGGTCACCTGCCACAACAATTATTGCACCGGGATCTTTTTGAGTTATCGCTTCGATATCCTGTTTCATTTCGCCATTAGCCTCAATTAACATCCCCTTGAAAAGTTCTATCTCATTCGGCAAGAGAACTCCTGAATTTTGACTATGGTTAGGTCGGTCGGTATGTACGTAAATAAACCTAGGCTTGTCGGAAACACTTCCCAAAATGCTTAATTTATATTCTACAAACTTGCCGCGCGATTCTTTTTCAAACAATGGTTCATTAAACTGAACATCAAATCTAAACTCACCCATGTAAATTGATTTCAGCAAATATTTATGTGCGGAAGTAACCGATTCCGGGAATGAAACATCGTAATTTGAGCCAATAGCCCAAAAGAAATAGTCGCCGCGAAATATTCCGTAAGTCTCATAACCAAAACTCTTAAACAGGTGGTGTACTATCCCATTCCCTGCAACCCCTTCTCTAACGTAACCATAGTATTCTGTAGATGCCATTAGAGTTCGACTCATTGAATCAATGGAGGCTGCGGCAAGCGAATAAGTGTGTGGATAAAGCTTGAAGCCCAGTTCTTCTAAATATCTTTCTTGAGCACTATTATTTATGCCGTAGCCAAGCATTGTTTCGTTAATTACATACGCGTCATAAACTAGTAGATAAACGTTCGGTGTTGATATGGGGTTTTTCGAACCAACAAGCTCTATTAGTTTATTATTTGCGCTGGCGTCATCAATGGCTCCCCGGAAAACGCCCAGTTCGTTTTTGCCCTGCCTGTCGGATACTAATGGGATTGCACTCACAACACTATTTGCCAAAAAGCAAATAGCGACAATGAAATACAAAACCTTCCTGCCATTTAGTCTGTAGATAATCCGACTTACAAGAAATATTGCTACGAAAAACAGAAGCTGGAGCGGTAAGCTCCCTTCTTCAAACCAATGAAATTCAAAGCTTAGCAATGCCATACCGGTGATTGTAGTTGTAAACGCCAGGCCTAAGCTCATCAGTGTCTTGTTTGATCCAACGATATCAAGCAAGGTGGGCATTACAATAATGATAATTATGGAAAAAATCGCAAAATTAGCAAAAACTAGCAACGAACCGGACAGCGATAGTACGTCCTGGTTGTTTAAAATATATTGGACGATGGGTGTTAGCGGAAGCAATATCAGAAAAAAATCGCCGAAATAAAACTTTTCTATGTTACCGAAGCTTAACTTGTTACCCCTTGCTATTTGAAAGAAAGCAAAATAAATTAAATATAGCCCCATCGCCAATAATAGCGAAAGCTTCCAGGCTAAACTAACAAAGACAGAGTTTACGTTTACTTCCTGTTTAGGCAAATACCACGACAAAAACCAGGAGAACAAAACAAAATATAAAGTCAAAACCGTTAAAGGAACGAGTGCGTGTCTCCATATCGCTTTTAAAATATCTGCGTTCGTAGATATTCGAGTTTTCGAATAATAATTTTGGATATCGATAAGAAATTTGCCTTTTTTCAATTTTCACATTTCTCCATTAGGTAGAGCGTTCTTTCTGAATCCCTGATGGCTACGGAATCTCTTATCTTAAAATATCGGCTAAATCGGTCCTCAAAGGTTAGTTTATTATAATCTTTAAAAATGTCCTCTCTTGTTGATAAAAGACGCTGCACCTGGGTGTCACTCTTAGGCACGAACTCGATAATAAGTGAATTACAAATCGTGCTGAAAAAAGCGGCAATCTGTTCTAACGGGACATTATTGGAGATAGCCAGATGATGAATCAAAGCGAGGGCAAGTACTGTATCAGCAGGCCCACGGCTTATTAATGACATTCTTTCACGATTCTGCCAACCAATGCCCGGGCTCGGATTGGTCAAATCAATCAAAAGCGGAAGAATATCCGTTTCGCCCCTGGCTTTACATTCCAGATAATTACGCTCAACCGCGGCCGGGTCAATATCAAAAGAGATAGTACTTATCCCCTTGTTACTGGCAAGACAGCTGAACATCCCTGTATTAGCACCGAGGTCCCAAACGTTGGTCGGCTTTATCATATCCAAATATTCAGCCACAAGGTGCCCCTTACGTTGAAAAGCCTCCGCAGAGTAATTTGTGCCTTTGTAATATGTAGCCCACTCAGTACCACCGGGTTGCCATTTCATATCCTTTACCGCAGATTCTAGGTTGTCGACGAGACCACGGAAGGATAAACGACTCATTTTTTGACCACTAACGTCCACGATTTTGTCGGCAAAGTGACGCTGGCTCCGGGCATGGGCATGCATATGGGAAAGAAGAGGGAAGGACAGGTATGTATGAAAGGGCAGGAGCGAGCTGGCCAAATCCAGGGGGATACCGTCCAAATAAATGCGCAATAGTTGGCTAAGCCGAATGTCTTTTTTACTCATCAGCGACAAGGGTGCCAGGAAATGCTGGCAGAACTGCCTGTAGGCTACCCAGGGCTGGCCTTCATGGTATCTTTCGAATGACAGGGTATCGATGAATACCGGCTTGCACTTTTTGAACTGGATATTGTACGCGCTACAGTCCTTTAACACCATACCGTGTTCTAAGGCTCTGGTCTGAACTGCAAGAGTGGTCAGTGCTGCATCTTTGAGCTGGCTGAAGCACCATTCATACGGATAGGATACAAATGGTATTATCTCAGGTTTGATTATGCGGTATGCAAGACCGGGGCACAGCGGCTCCATGGCCACTTCCTCATGCAATATAATAAGACCTGCATTTGTCAGCGCCGAATATAGCCCTGACGCCATTAAAAGGTCGTATTCTTCCTGATAGGTCTTGTTTACCTGGCGGTAGAGCTGTCGGTCTTTCCAAAAGAGAAAACCACTTGGGTCACGGAACGAGGAGGTATCGATCCCATCCACCCTCAATATCTATACCTTTTTACCATTATTGAATAGTTTTTTAAAAAAGCACTTTATGCGAACAAAGTAGTTTTTTATCAAAAACAATCCACCCACAAACGCACCAATTGCTAGTTGGATAAACAGGCTACCTGATCCAGGATCAAGATAGTAATATCCCTGGAACATATCACTAGGAACAAATATGATTGCCATATGTTTATATCTCCTTATGCATAAATGGGGTACAGAAGGCAATCCTTTTAATAAGCAAATAATAACACCGCAATAATGTCGGCGCAAGGGTTCATGAAAGTTACCGGTTTGGGAGCTAAAAGATAACGAGGGATTCATTCATTATGTAAATAGGGGGAGAGGGATTCACTATTACTCCTCGGAATGTAGCTCTTCGACAAGGGTAAATAAGGGCCTTCTTTGCCTTAAGCTCCAGATGTACAGTAACTCCCAATTCTTCGGCAAGTTTTGGAAGAGGCGCTAAGGACAACGTCATTCTTCTAACAGGGGGAGACGAATATTGGACGTGGAAGGAAGATAGTTTTTCAAGACCTTTTTCCCAATAAGCAGATGCGCCCGTCATCCGGTTTCCAGTCGAACAGTCCCTCTTGCGATATTTTTAAATAACTTCCAAAGTCTCGCCGTAGCCCGAAAAGTATGCTAAAATCAAAACAGGGCGTAGATATGCCAAATACAGGGCGCTTCAAAGTCTGTGACAGGGCAAATGTAACTACCCGGTCGTCAGTATTTCCGTTAAAATAGTGATGGCCTGAACCTGGTAAAATATCGAGAGAGTTATGGTCATTAGAAAGCCGCTTTTTAAAACCAGGTATTTTTAGGATATAATAGTTAGGAGGCATGACCAGATGAAAAAGGGATTTTGGCTCGTAGCGGTATCGCTGGTAGTTATCCTGCCTTTACTGCTCGCCTGCGGCGGCGGGGCTACCACGCCCCCGGCAGAGACACCTCCCGCTGAAACTCCCCCGGCTGAGACACCACCGGTGGAAACTCCCCCGGTTGAGACACCACCGGTAACATCAGGACCGCCCGCCATCACTCATACCCTCGAAGGGCGGGCCGACTGTTTGCTCTGCCATAGCGCCACCGGTATTAAGCCGTTCCCGGCAAGCCATGCTTCGTATACCAATGACCTCTGCCAGTCCTGTCACCAACCGGCAAGCTAGCACGGTGTCTTATTAACCGGATATTAACCGGTGGGGCGGTGAGTTGATGAAGAAGCGGAAATTCCTGATCGCGGGGATTGTGCTGTTTGCGGCCATCGGCTTTCTCGCGGTGATGGCTTTCCGCGGGGCAGCCATGTACTCCTACACCGTAAGCGAACTGCTGGAAAAAGGGGATGCCGTGCTGGGTCAGACCGTAAAGGCCTCCGGCGAAGTAGCCCCCGGCTCGGTGTCGTATGAGCCCGACAACATCCTGAAATTCGTCATCACCGAAGGCGGTAACCAGCTGCCGGTGGTCTACCAGGGGGTGGTACCTGATACCTTTGTCGAAAGCAACGAGGTTACCGTAGAAGGCCAGCTTGACACAAGCGGCATCTTCCAGGCCCGTACGATTATGCCGAAATGCGCCTCGAAATACGAGCCTGAATAAGCCCGGCCTTTCCCCGGAACAAGTGCGCCGAAAGAAGGGGCAGAGCCTCTGCCGGGAATCGGAGCATTCCCGACCCCGAAAGTTCTTCCGGGAGCGGGGGGACTCAAGGGGCTGATTTATCCCTTTCCCGCGCTCACCAGAAGAGACATTTATAAAAATATGGCACAAGTCGGTAATTTTGCGTTAATTTTAGCCCTGGTGGTCTCGGTCTATTCGGCAGTCGCCAGCGCGGTCGGGGCACAGCGTTACGATCCGCGTCTACTGGCAAGTGCCAAAAACGCGCTTTTGGCGGCAACCGGGCTGATATCGCTTTCGGTGGCGAGCCTGCTCTTTTTGCTTTTAAGCCACGACTTCGGCGCGGTATACGTCTATCAGTACACCAGCCGCGACCTTTCGTTCCCCTACCTCATCAGCGCCCTCTGGGCGGGTAACTCTGGCTCGCTGCTTTTCTGGGCGTGGCTTGTTTCGCTCTTTGCCTTGGTAGTTACCATCCAGAAACGTACTGCTAACCGGGAGCTGCTGCCTTATGCCTCCTCGGTTATGATGATTACCCAGGCCTTTTTCCTGATTTTGCTGGTTTTCGTTACCGGCCCCTTTGCCAGGCAGACGGCGGTGCCGCCAGACGGGATGGGACTTAACCCGATGCTGGAAAACCCCGGCATGATACTGCACCCGCCGGCGCTGCTCGCCGGCTACGTTGCCCTCACCGTTCCCTTCGCCTTCGCCATCGCCGCGCTGTTGGAACGCCGCCTTGAAGGATGGCTACCCACCGTGAGGCGGTGGGCGCTTTTTGCCTGGCTGCTCCTGGGGGTTGGCAACCTCATCGGTGCCTGGTGGGCCTACGTGGAACTGGGCTGGGGAGGTTACTGGGCCTGGGACCCGGTGGAAAACGCCGGGCTGATGCCCTGGCTGGTAGCCACCGCTTTTTTGCATTCGGCGATGATGCAGCGGCGGCAGGGAATGCTCAAGGTCTGGAATATGTCGCTCATCATCCTGGCGTTTGTGCTGGCTATTTTCGGCACCTTCCTTACCCGGAGCGGTATTCTCTCCTCGGTGCATACCTTCGGCGAGTCGTCTATGGGCCCGTTCTTCGTTGTCTTCCTCGGCATCACCCTGGTCGGCTCATTCGGGCTTATCTACCGGCGCCGTGAACTACTTAAGTCTGAGACCGAGATAGAGTCTCTGGTATCACGGGAAAGCACCTTCCTGCTCAATAACTGGCTTCTAGTCGCCGCCACTTTCGCCATCCTGCTGGGTACCATGTTCCCCCTGATTTCGGAGGTGGTGTGGCGTACCAGGATTGCCTTGGACGCGTCCTTTTTCAACCAGGTCGGCGTGCCGCTTTTCCTGGCTATCATCCTGCTCAGCGGCCTGTGCACCCTCATCGGCTGGCGGCGAGCGTCACCGGGCAGTCTGGCGCGCAACTACGTCCTGCCATTCTTAGCGGCGTTAGTCGTGGTGGTCGTCCTGATGGTGGCCGGTATGCGGCAGTGGTACGCCATCGTCGGCTTCAGCATTTTAAGCTTTGTCCTGCTCGCTATCCTCTACGACTGGTTACGGGGCACACGGGCACGCCGCCGCATGCGCCGCGAAAACTATTTCAGTGCCCTGTGGGGACTGGTTATGGCTAACCGTCCCCGCTACGGCGGCTATATCGTGCATCTGGGCATTTTACTCATTGCGCTGGGAGTTACCGGTTCATCGGTCTTTGCCACCGAGAAAGAAGCCACTCTGAAGCCGGGTGAACAGATGACGATTAACCGCTATGTCCTCACCTTTAACGGTCTGGGCTACTTCCAGACACCGAGCCGGGAGGTCGTAACCGCCAGCCTCTCGCTTGCCAGCGGCGGCCGGCCATTGAGCGAAATGACCGCCGAAAAATATTTTCACCGCACCTACGAGCAGCCGGTGACCGAAGTCGCCATCCGCAGCACGCCTCTCGAAGACGTCTATGTCATCCTTGCGGGCTGGGAGGCCGACCAGACCACCACTTTCAGCGTATTGGTTAACCCCCTGGTAAGCTGGATATGGTTCGGCGGCGCTGTCCTGGTGCTTGGCGGTCTCCTGGCGTTCTGGCCGGGAGGGACGCCCCGGACACCGCCGGAAGATGCGGAGGAAGCGGCAAAATGAGCGGGGCAGCCTCTAGATGACCGTATTTGCCAACATACTGCTTACCGGCCTTGTCATCGCCTTTGTTCTATATCCGCTTTTCCGGCGCCAACCGGCCAGCGAACCGGACGGACGGCTCCAAGAGCTGCGCTTGAAGCAGGCTACCGCCTATGCTATGCTCAATGAAATCGCTTCTGACCATGAGGCGGGTAAGCTCAGCGAAAAAGACTGCCGTGAATTAGAGACTAAATACCGGCAGGAAGCAGATGGCATCCTCAAAGAAATAGACCTCCTGAGCGGCGGCGACCTGAGCGGTGAAATCGAAAAGGGCGTCAGGCAGCTGCGGCGCGGCAAGGGGCGCTTTTGCTCCCAGTGCGGCGCCCCGGTAAAGCCGGGCGACCGTTTCTGCCCGCAGTGCGGCCGGAGTCTGGCGAGGTAAGAGATTGATTAAGCAACTTGTCCTGCTTGGCCTGTTAATCCTGTTCCTGCTGTCGCCCGGCCAACCGGTGATGGCCGCCGACGGTCAGGGGAAAATCACCGGAAACCTGGTTAACGGCACCGCCGCCGGCTCGGGCGTCGCCGGCCAGGAGCTTACCTTAAAAATCTTCAGCGGCGACAACCAGACCGGCAGCATCACCGGAGTTTCCGATAACAATGGCGCTTTTGAATTCGACGAGCTTGATACCGACCCGGCCCTGCGCTACCAGGTAGTGCTCACCTACCAGCAAGCGGAATACTTCAGCCCCTTCCTTGTATTCGCGTCAGAACCGCTCATCAGCACACAGGTAGACGTCTATGACGCCACCACCGACCCGTCGGTGGTCAGCATTGCGGCGTCGCACATGGTCATCTACCCTGAATCGGGGTTGCTGTTCGTAAGGGAAGTTATCGCCTTCGACAATATCTCCGACCGGACATTCATCGGCACCGAGCCGGTCACCCCCGGCGGCAAAAGGGAGACGCTGCGCTTTTCGCTGCCCGGCGGGGCGGTACACTTCCAGGCGGAGTCCGGCCTGGTGGACAGCGCCCTGCTCCTGACCCCGTCTGGCGTATCCGATACGATGGCGCTTTTACCCGGCGGTAAAGATGTGACCTACTCTTACTTTGTGGTCAGCGACACTGACACTTATGATTTTGAGCACCAGCTTAACTACCCCGCCAGTGGCTTCAACCTCCTGGTACAGGGACAGGGGGCTTCGGTCACGACTTCGGACCTCACCCGCCAGACGACGGTTGATATGAACGGTAACGCGTTCCAGTATTTCAGCGGCCAGGGACTTGAAACCGGCAAAGTAATCTCGTTCAGTATAGCGGTACAACCCGGGACGGCGGGCGGCGGCGAGCAAGCGGTGCTCTGGCTGGTCGTGGTGCTGCTGGTGGCGGCGGGCGGCGTGGCCGGCTACCTGGTGCTGCGTAAAAGGCTTTCCCGGGCAAAAGCTTCCGGTCACGGGGAAACCGCCGAGGCACGGCTCCGGGAACTGGCGCAGCTTGACGACGACTTCGAGGACGGCAAGATTTCCGAAGAGGATTACCACCGTCTGCGGTCAGAAAAAAAACGGCAAATTGCCGAGTTGCTCCAGCGGCAAAGAGAGTAATCGCGCGATGATTTCCCGGGACGATGTCGGCGATAAGGCCATCGAGGTACGCAAACTCACCCGGACTTTCGATGACTTCCCGGCCTTGCGGGGCATTGACCTGGAAGTTGCCCGCGGCGAGTCGCTGGTCATCTTCGGCCCTAACGGCGCTGGCAAGACCACCCTCATCAGAGTGCTCTCGACCATCATCCGGCCGTCGTCGGGGACGGTACTGATTGACGGCCTCAACATCAAAGAGCACGCCGAAAAAGCGCGGCGACTGATAGGGGTGGTGAGTCATCACCCGTTCCTCTACGCTAACCTGAGCGCCTATGAAAACCTGGAATTTTACGGCCGCCTCTACGACGTGCCCGACCTGAAAACACGCATCGGCGAAGTCACCACTCTGGTCGGTATGACGGCACGTCTCCATGACCGGGTGAGCACCTTCTCCCGGGGAATGCAGCAGCGCTTCGCCATCGCCCGGGCACTGCTCCACCGGCCACAGATAATGCTGCTTGACGAGCCGGAAACGGGGCTTGACCAGCAGGCGGTCGCCCTGCTCTGGGAAGTGCTGCGGGGAGAAGCCGCCGCCCGACGCACCGTGGTCATGACCACCCATAACTTAGAACGCGGCCTGGACCTGGCCAGCCGCCTGCTCATCATGTCGCGCGGGAAGATTGTTTTCGAAGGCGGCGGAAAATCGCTGGACCTGGCGGGGCTCAAGCAGGCTTACCAGGACGTTACCGCCGAAGCGGGGTGTCCGCAGTGACGTTCTGGCGCAAGGTCTTTGCCATCACCTGGAAGGACGTCCTCTCCGAGTTCCGGGCAAGGGAAATCATCACCTCGGTGCTGGTCTTTACCATCCTGGTGATTATCATCTTCAATTTTGCCTTCGGCGAACGCGTCGAAATGGTCGCCGTCGCCCCGGGTATGCTCTGGGTCACCTTCACCTTCGCCGGCGTGCTCAGCCTCAACCGCAGCTTCATCCTAGAAAAAGAAGATGGCTGCTTCGAGGGGCTTTTGGTCTCGCCCGCCAGCCGCGACGTCATCTACACCGGTAAGATGCTGGCGAGTCTCGTCTTCCTGCTGGTGATTGAAGCCATCGCCCTGCCCGTTTTCGCTTTCCTGTTCAACCTCACGGTTCTCACCCCCGAAATCACCGCCATTACACTTTTAGCCACCATCGGCTTTGTCGCCTGCGGCACGCTGTTTTCGGCGCTCGCCACCAACACCAAGGCGCGCGAGCTGGTGCTGCCCATCCTGTTCTTGCCGGTGGTGGTGCCGGTCATCATCGGCGCGGTGAATGCTTCGGAGCTGGCCCTTTCCGGCAAATCCTGGGGCGACATGACCGGCTGGCTGGGAATCCTGGCGGCCTTTGACGTTGTTTTCCTGACGGTCGCCTACCTGGTATTCGACTACGTTATCGAGGAGTGAAAGGGGGTAACCCATGCTATCGCGAATTTTACTGGCACTGAGCCTGGTACTCCTGGTGACCTCGCTGGCGCTCATTTTTTTCGTCGTGCCCACCGAAAGGACGATGGGAGTGGTGCAGCGCATCTTCTACTGGCACGTGCCCCTGGCCTGGAACAGTTTTCTCGCCTTTTTTGTCGTCTTTATCGCCAGCGTCGCCTACTTATGGAAGCGCACTAAAAATTGGGACATTCTGGCCAGTGCTTCGGCAGAAGTGGGGGTAGTCTTCACCACCCTCTTCCTCATCTCCGGCAGCATCTGGGCTAAACCAATCTGGGGAGTCTGGTGGACGTGGGAACCCCGGTTGACCACGGCGCTGGTGCTCTGGCTGATTTACATCGCCTATCTCCTGGTGCGCGCCTACGCTTCGAGCAGCGAGCGGGGGGCCAGGTTCGCGGCGGTGGTGGGCATCGTTGGCTTCCTCGATGTCCCCATCGTTTTCCTTTCCATCACCCTCTGGCGGACGCAGCACCCCAGTGCGGTGATTTTCACCGGGGGACTGGCCGACCCGCGCATGATTTTGACCCTGGTGGTCAGCATCTTCACCTTCACCGCGCTTTACGCCCTGCTGCTCGTCCAGCGGGTAGCTTTCAAAAAAGGTGAGGAAGACTTACGGCGGCTCAAGAGACTGGCTGAATCTGAATAAGGAGGTTTCCGGTGGAAAACCTGGGCTATCTTTTTGCGGTTTATACCATCGTCTGGGCGGTAATGTTCGGCTACGTGCTGATTTTGATAAGGGGACAGAACAAGCTGCGCCAGGAAATCCAGCAGCTCAAAGACTCCATCAAGGAAAAATCTCCGTAGAGTAGCCCGTTCAAGTTCTATCTCGAGCTTTGTGGCCAGCCCCGCGGCCGCGAGCGGGTATAATTCTGGCGGAAAATCAGGCTGTTTTTGCGCGGAAATAACCGTCATGCTGCCCTTGTAAGCGCCTGCCCGGTCACGATATAATAGATAAGGTTTTGTGATTTTTTGAGAGATTTTATGAGGTTTCGGGCGTAAAACCCGTCATCATTTTATTCCCCGGCGTATTGTGAGGTGGTAGTTTTGGGTGAACGCCGTCTGGTCAGCATCGGCCAAGCAAGCTCACTCCTGGGTGTCAGCGAAGCGACCCTCCGCCAGTGGTCAGACGAGGGTAAAGTAAGGGTTTTCGTTACCCCCGGCGGCCACCGGCGCTACGCCCAGGTCGAGCTGAAAAAAATCCTGGATACCCGTCGCACCCGCTCCGGCATCAGGGACCTGGTAAGCGAAATGGAGGGCACCAGCAGCCGGCACGGAGAGATTGCCCGTCGCTTTTTCGGTGAGACCGCATGGTATCACACGCTTGATAATGAGGCGCAGGCGCGTCTGGCGGGGCTGGGACGCGAAATGCTGCGGCTGGTTATCCGGTACGTCGTCCAGCGTTCCCGGCGCGAGGAGACGATGTCTCAGGCCCGCCTCCTCGGGCAGAAGTTCGGGGAAACCCTGGCCGGCCTGGAGCTGTCCCTCACCGATTCGGTGGAGGCTTTCATCAGGCACCGCGAGCCTTTGCTCGGCGCCATCAGTCATATGGTCAAGAAAAGAGAAACCGTGAACGGGCGGGTCGCCGAGGCCATCCCGCTGGTAGCCCAGGTGATGGACGAGGCACTGGTCTCCCTGGTGGCGGCCTACCAGACGATAAACCGGAAGGGACAGCTATGATTTCGATTTCGCGCCTGCTCTGCGATGCCGCCGGCCCCGGCGACCACCTGCGTTACCAAAGGCAGTCTCCGCCAAGACCCATCGTGGTCTGGAACTGCACCCGGGCCTGTAATCTCGCCTGCCGCCACTGCTATGCCAGCGCCACAAGCCAGCCGTCATCCGGTGAAATGACCACCGCCGAGGGTAAGCGGTTTATCGATGACCTGGTGGCTTACCAGGTTCCGGTACTCCTTTTTTCCGGCGGCGAACCACTTTTGCGCTCCGACTTTTTTGAGCTTACTGCCTATGCCCGCGAGAAGGGACTGCGCCTTACCCTGTCCACCAACGGCACTTTAATCACGGAAAACGTTGCTAAAAATCTTAAAGCTCTGGGCTTTAATGAAATTGGCATCAGCCTGGATGGTCCCGAGCCGCTGAACGATCGCTTCCGCGGCTATGAGGGCGCTTACCGGGCGGCGCTGGGTGGCATACGCCACTGCGTGGCCGCCGGGCTGCGGGTTTCTCTGCGACTGACGATAACCCACTTAAACTACCAGGAAATCCCGGCCATTTTCCGGCTTACTGCCGAGGAAAATATCCACCGCGTCTGTTTTTATCACCTGGCCTACTCCGGCCGGGCGGAGAGCATCCGGGATAAGGACTTGAGCCACGAAGAGACCCGGGCGGTGCTCGACACCATCTGCCAGAGCACGGTTGACCTCTACCGGCGCGGCCTGCCCAAGGAAGTGCTCACAGTAGGCAATCACGCCGACGGCGTTAACATCTATCTCGGGCAGAAAAAACGCGCCCCGGGGCGCGCCGCCGGTATTTATGAGCTGCTCAGGATAAACGGCGGTAACAACTCAGGCGTCATGATTTCGGCGGTGGACGAGCTGGGTAACGTTCACCCCGACCAGTTCTGGCGGAGCTACTCGCTGGGCAATGTGCTCGAGCGACGCTTCGGCGACATCTGGCAGGACACCTCGGAGCCGCTGCTGGGCGGGCTACGAGACCGTAAGGCGCGGCTCGAGGGGCGCTGCGGCGCCTGCCAGTACCTTGAGCTCTGTAACGGCAATTTACGGCAGCGGGCCGAGGCCACTTACGGCGATGTTTGGGCAGATGACCCGGCCTGCTATCTCAGCGATGAGGAGATTGGAATCGGAAATGACGGAAACGAAACCCCAGGGGAATCTCTTGAATCCAAAATTGCAGCTGGTAGCCTGGGAACTGACGCGTAGCTGCAACCTGCTCTGCGCCCACTGCCGGGCCTCGGCTAACGGCATTAACTCTAGTGGCGAGCTTACCACCGACGAGTGCTACCGCGTCATTGACGAAATTGCCCAGATCGCCGCCCGGCCAATTCTTATTCTCACCGGCGGCGAGCCGCTGATGCGTCCCGACTTTTTCGAGATTGCCGCCTACGCCGCCCGGAAAGGTCTGCGGGTGGTCGTCGGCTCCAACGGCACCATGCTCAGCCACGAGGTCGCCCACCGCTTGAAGAATATCCCGGTGGCCCGTGTCAGCGTCAGCCTGGACTTTCCCAACGCCGCCGAACAGGACAAGTTCCGGGGCATGCCCGGAGCTTTCCAGGAGGCGATGGACGGCATCAAGCACATCCGGGAAGCCGGCATGGAAGTCCAGGTTAACAGCACCATCACCAAACTCAACGTCCATCACCTCGCCGACCTGCTTACCCTCGCTAGAGAAACGGGCGCGGTCTCTTTTCACCCCTTTATGCTGGTGCCGACGGGCCGCGGTAAAAACCTCGAGTCCTTTGTGCTTTCCTCAGAGGAGCACGAAAAAACCCTGAACTGGTTTTACGACCGCCAGCTGGAAATGGGCGGCAGCATGTTCTGCCGGCCGGTGGATGCGCCGCACTACTTCCGTATCAGCCGTCAGCGCCAGAAGCAGGGCGACCCGAAACCGGTGCTCACTCAGAGTCACCACGGCCACCCCATTGACGCTCTCACCCGGGGGTGCCTCGCGGGCACGGGCTTTTGCTTTATCTCTCACAAGGGGCGGGTACAGGGCTGCGGCTACCTGGACGTATCCGCCGGCAACATCCGCGAGCAGAGCTTTGGCGAGATATGGCATAATTCGCCGCTGTTCCGCAACCTGCGTGACCTCTCGCTGGTCAAGGGCAAGTGCGGCGCCTGCGAGTACAAGCGCATCTGCGGCGGCTGCCGCGCCCGCGCCTACGAGGCCACCGGCGATTACCTGAAGGAAGAGCCTTACTGCATCTACCAGCCTCAGCTGGCCCATACCAGGCAGAAAATCGCCACCGTTTGACAGACCGCCCTCCGGGGTGATTAGATGAGATTATAAGACCCCGGAGATATTGCCGTGGCCGAAGATATTCAGGGCCAGGAACTTATCGAAATCGCCATCGCGCTGGAACAGCGCGGTATTGCTTTTTACGACGTGATGGCCCGCTCCAGCGATGACGCCGGGGCAGGGCGTGTTTTCGAGCACCTCGCCAACATGGAGCGCCAGCACTTCCGGATATTCCAGGAAATACTTGCCGGAGCGGAGGAACTCGAAATTCCGGCGGCTTCTAAGGACAACCGCGAGTACCTTGAGTTGCTGCTCGCCGCCAGCGTTTTCAGTGATGACCTGGCGACCAGCGAAATGGCGACCCGGGTGTCAAGCGATCTGGAAGCGGTGGAGCTGGCAATCGTGGCCGAGAAAGATTCCATCCTGCTCTACTGCCAACTTGGCGAAATGATGGCCGAAGCCGCCCGCGCCACCTTCGACCGGGTGATGGCCGAGGAAAAGAAGCACCTGGGGCAGCTGAACAAAATCAGGCTGGAGATGGCAAAGCGCAAGGCAAACCCGCAGAACTGATTTAGCTGGTACTTCGTTGCGGAAGTCAGCTTCCGTTCACCATGAGCCTGTCGAAGGGTGCCGCGTGGTTCCCTTCGGCTTCGCTCAGGGCAGGCTAATAGCTCACCGCGAATCGCTTTATTATTACGGCTTTCTATACAACTAATACTAGCTCTTCTTTTTCTCACCGAGCTGCTGGATGCTGAGGATTGGCCGGCGCGACTTGCGCAGCATCCGGACCGCCTTTGAGCCGAAGATTAGGTAGCGCCAGCGCGAGCGGCTATGGATGGTAATGACAATCAACCCGGCGTCTTCTTCCTCGGCAAGCCGGAGAATTTCGTCAGCCGGATAGCCGCTGGCGACAAAAGTCCTGGCGCTGACCTTCGGCGAGACCAGTTCCTTTGCCATCTTTTCGAGCCGGACTTTGGCCGCATCCTCAAGCTCCTTCTGATAGGAGGCGACATTGAAAGTCGAAGATGGTTCGTCAACCGGGCTGGGGATGACCGGCACCAGGGAAACGATGTGCACCAGCAGCACTTCCGCGCTAAAATGCTCGGCAAGTTCATTTGCGGTTTTTACGCCTTCATCGGTCGGCTCATGGAAATCAACGGCGCAGAGAATTTTTTTCAGGGGTAACATCGCTTTGCCTCCCGGTATATTTCGGGGATACTAAATAATACGCAATTATCCCTTGACATCACGTATTTCCTGTGCTATAATATGAGTGTAAGTTGATATAGGAGATACGAGATGAAAACCTACACCATAAAAGACTTTAACAAGCAATTTCCTGATGAGGCCGCTTGCCTCGATTTCCTTAAAACCGCTAGGTGGCCTAATGGAGTCTTCTGTCCCAAATGTGGCAAAGTTACTCCTCACTACCGCATCGTAGGCCGCAAGGTCTATTCCTGCCAGTTCTGCGGCTCTCAAGTTTCTCCTACGGCTGATACCATCTTCCACAAATCGGAGACTTCGCTTCGCTCCTGGTTTCACGCTATCTTTCTGATGGCCTCTACCAAAACGGGTATCTCGGCTAAACAACTGGAACGGGAATTGGGCGTCACCTACAAAACGGCATGGAGAATGTTCAAGCAGATTCGCAAACTCATGGCCGAAGACGTTAATCCTCTTTATGGTCGTGTCGAAGTTGATGAGACTTACATCGGCGGTAAGCATCAAGGCAAGCGTGGGCGTGGGGCATCCGGCAAATCGGTGGTTATGGGACTGGTCGAGCGCAACGGGAACGCCATCACTAAAGTAGTCCCCGATGTTAAGTCCAAAACCCTGCTCCCGATGATTGAAAGACACATCGCCAACGGCACTACCGTCTTTACCGATGAATTGCCGAGCTATAACCACGTTGCGAATCTCGGCTATGCCCACGAGATTGTCCAACACTGCGCCAAGCAATACGTCTCTGGTGTTGCCCACGTTAATACTATTGAGTCCCTTTGGAGCACTATCAAGCGTGGCATAGACGGCGTTAATCACTCGGTTAGCCCTCTTTACCTTCAAGGTTATCTGGATACTTACATTTATCGTTACAACCACAGGAAGGACGAGCAACCTTTGTTCCTTTCTTTGCTGGAGCGGGTTTATTCCACTCTGAAACAGGCTGCGCTGCCTTCTTGAGTAAGGATTCAAAGCTCTTCTTTGTTAGTGGCTTTTTATCCATTGTTCCCCCCGATAATTTGTAAATTCGGGAAAAATTCTTCACTAGGGCAGCAAACGATTCCTTTCCCAAACAAGTTGTCAGGATAACCCCTGAAATTAGGCAAACATCTATGCAAGGAGGAGTTTGTGTCGCCTTCTGCCCATGTTCTTACATTGTAGGCAATCCAATCTGCTATTTGTAGGCATGGGCTATGAACGCTTGCACCAAACCAAGTTTTATTTACGATAACAGGTAGGTCAGTAAATTTACCAAGACCAGACTGAATATCAGTTTGAGTATTCAACATTTCTTTCGTATGCGATGTTTCATCTCCAATTATAAACGAATCAGAAAATTCAAAACTCGCATCCTTACTCAAGTATTGAATTCTTTGTAGTAGATACTCCCACATACTCTTTAATAGAAATACCGCCAACTCATTACCTATATTTTTTCTCTTTCCATTATCTATTTTCCATGCATTGAGCTTGTTAGGATAAAACTTCTCCCAAACCCTATTTTTATTAGCACATACAGCAAGATATTTGACAGGGATAACAGGTTTGGCAAGAAAAGTATGAATACTCTCAATAATTTGGGTTATTTT
>QZJL01000038.1 GCA_003599745.1 Dehalococcoidia bacterium
GAGACAAAGGCCGACCTCGGCATCGCCCACGACGGCGACGGTGACCGCATGGTGGCGGTTGATGAGCGCGGCCAGTTCATCTCCGGCGACCGGCTACTGGTCATTTTTGCCCGCGACCTGGGTGTTAATGAAATCGTCACCACCGTGGATGCCTCGATGGTCGTCGAGGATATCGGTTTCAAGACGTCGCGTACAAGGGTGGGCGACAGCTTCGTTTCCCGGGAGCTTAAAGGCGGTGCCGGGTTCGGCGGCGAACCCTGCGGGGCATGGGTATTCCCGCACATATCCCTCTGCCCCGACGGCGTCTACGCCGCCGCCCGCATCTGCGCCATCGCCCGCAAGCAAAAGCTATCGGAGCTTAGCCAAAATATACCGCAATTCCCCATAATACGCACCGCCATCGCCGCCGACGGCATATCGGTCTCGCAGCTGAAACGGCGGCTGGAAGCCCTAGAGCCGCAGTCGGTTGCCGAGACTGATGGACTCAAGCTCAACTTCAGCGACGGCTGGCTCCTGGTGCGGCCTTCGGGCACCGAGCCGCTAATCAGAATCACCGTTGAGGCTAAAGACGAGGCCCGGGCGCAAAAGCTCTGCAACGAAGCTCAGCGTTTAATCATGGAGGGCAGGTAGCTTGAAGGCAGTCATTATGGCGGCCGGTGAGGGCAGCCGCATGCGCCCTCTCTCTTATACCCGCCCCAAGGTGATGCTACCCATCGCCAACCGGCCAATCATGGAACACCTGCTCATCGAAATTCGCGAGGCCGGTATCAATGAGTTCGTCATCATCGTCGGCTACCACGACGAGCAGGTACGCGACTATTTTGACCGGGGCCAGAAATGGAAAACCAGCATCGAGTACTGCTCCCAGAAAAAGCAACTGGGCACCGCCGACGCTCTCAAGCAGGCCAGGGAACGTCTCGACGGTGACTTCCTGGTAATCAACGGCGACATCATTGCCTACCGCCAGGACATCGCCCGCCTCATCGAAAACGAGGGTACGGCCATGGCGGTTACCGATGTCAAAGACGGCCGCCAGCTGGGCACGGTCGAAATTTCCGGAAACCGCGTGGTGCGCATTTATGAAAAATCACCGAAACCCACGTCCAGCACCGCCAACGCCGGCATTTACCGGTTCGGCCTGGAAATTTTCGACGCCATCGCCCGCACCCCCAAATCTCTTCGGGGAGAGTACGAGATAACCGACTCAATACAGCGCCTGATTGACGGCGGCACCAAAGTCAGCCCCCGACCCATCGGCCAGTGGCTCGATTTCAGCTATCCCTGGGACTTACTTACTGCCAACGAAAAAATGCTCGTCCAGATAAAAAGCCTGAACCGTGGCACCTGCGAGGAAAACGCCGTCATCAAGGGGCCAGTCTCCATCGGAGCGGGGACGGTCATCCGCTCCGGCGCTTACCTGGTCGGGCCGCTGGTCATCGGCAAAAACTGCGACATCGGCCCCAACTGCTATGTTCGGCCCCACACCGCCATCGGCGACGACTGCCACATCGGCAGCGGGGTCGAGGTAAAAAACAGCATCATTATGAAAGGCAGCAAAATCCCGCACCTTTCCTACGTCGGCGACAGCATCATCGGCGAAAGCTGCAACCTGGGAGCCGGCACCAAAACCGCCAATCTCAGGCTGGATGGCAAGAACATCACGGCTGGCGATACTGACACCGGCCGGCGCAAGCTGGGAGCCATCATCGGCGACCGGGTGGAGACCGGCATCAACGTCGCCATCAATGTCGGCTGCCTCATCGGTAACGACAGCCACATCGGGCCGGGGGCGACGGTTAGCGGCCTCATCCAGCCCGATACGAAGATATTCTAGCAACAGGGCGAATATTATGATAAAACAGGCGGTAATCCTGGCAGCCGGAGAGGGGCAGCGGCTGCGCCCGTTCACGGTGAGCAAGCCCAAGGCGATGCTGGCGATTGCCGGACGGCCGATGCTCAGCTACGTCATCGAAGCACTGGCGAAAAACGGCATCCACCAGATCATCCTGGTGGTCGGCTATCGCAAAGAGCAGGTGCTCGACTGGCTCTCCCTGAGCGAACCGTCCGGGGTCGAGATTACCTGCGTCACCCAGGCCAACCAGCTCGGCAGCGCCCATGCCCTGGCACAGGTCGAACCTTTCGTTAACGACGATTTTCTGGTGCTGCCGGGCGACAAGCTGATTGAAGCGGCGACCATCGCCATGTTTATCAATGACGGTCCGCAGGCGGTGATGGCCAAGAGGGTAGATAATCCCGGACGCTACGGCGTCCTTACCACCGAAAAGGGCATACTCAAAGCCATCACCGAAAAACCCAAAGACCCGCCTTCCAACATCATTAATACCAGCGTCTACGCTTTCAGCAAAAAGGTCTTTGAATTCATCGGGCCGGAGCTGGATATTCCCGATGTCTTAAACAAAATGATTTCCGAAGGTGTTGTGATTTCTACCTGCGAGACCGAGGGAGTCTGGCTCGATGCGGTCTACCCCTGGGACATCCTGAGCTTAAACAGCGTCGTCCTGCAACGGCTCGGCACAAGCCTGGGAGGACAGGTGGAGGCACTGGTCGCCATCAAGGGACCGGTCAGCATCGGCAAAGGCACCATCATCCGTTCGAACTCCTACCTCGCCGGGCCGCTGGTTATCGGCGAAAACTGCGACATCGGCCCCAACGTCTGCCTGGCGGCGGCCACCAGCATCGGTAATAACGTCGCCATTTCACCGTTTTCCGAAATAACGAACAGCGTCATCGGCCACGACGTTACCATCGGCTCCGGCTGTCTGGTGCAGGACTCGGTAATTGACCAGGGGTGCAATATCAGGGGACACCTTATCGCCTGCAGCGGCAACGCCGAAGTGGACATCGGCGACGAGCGCCACCGGGTGACGGTCGGCGCGATGCTGGGCGAAGGCTGCACCCTGGATTACGGCGTCGTGGCCGAGCCCGGCGTCATCCTGGGCAACCACAGCCAGATACAGGCGATGAGACTGCTAAAAGGGCGGCTGCCCGACCGAAGTCTGGTGTTATAAACATGTGCGGCATTGTCGGTTACATCGGAGAAAGACAGGCCCAGCCCATCCTGCTTAACTGCCTGAGCCATCTCGAATACCGGGGTTACGATTCCTGCGGCATCGCGGTGAGCGACGGTGCCGTCAAGGTTTATAAGGACGCCGTGCGCGTCGCCGAACTGAAAAAAACCATGCCCGATTTCGATGGCTCGCTGGGCATCGGCCACACCCGCTGGGCAACCCACGGCGAGCCTTCCCGCGTAAATGCCCATCCCCACGGCGACTGTCAGAACGAAGTAAGCGTGGTGCATAACGGCATCATCAACAACTTCCTCAAGCTCAAGCAGCAGCTCACCAGCGAAGGCCACACCTTTGTTTCCGAGACCGACTCCGAGGTCATCCCGCACCTGATTGAAAAATACTATGCCGGCGACCTGGAAAAAGCCGTCGAGCGGGCGCTCGCCGACATCGAAGGTTCCTACGCCATCATCGTGATGGGTTACGGCGAGAACACGCTTATCGCCGCCCGCAAGGACAGCCCCCTGGTCATCGCCCTGGGCGACCGGGAGAACTATATCGCCTCCGACGTGCCCGCCGTCCTGGACTATACCAGCCGGGTCATCTATCTCGAAGATGGCGATATCGCCACCGTCACCGCCGGCGGCGTGAGCTTCCGCAACGGCGGCAAAACCGCCAAACGCAGCGAACACAAGGTGGACTGGTCGGTGGAAGAGGCGCGCAAGGGCGGCTACGAGCATTACATGCTCAAAGAAATTCACGAGCAACCCAGGGTCATCCGCGATACCCTCGGCGACTGGCTGCCCAACGGCGAGCCTTTTGAAGACCTCAAGAAAATGAGCGAGGATGGTACCCGGACTCTGCTTATGCTGGGCTGCGGCACTTCCTATCATGCGGCACTCGTCGGCAAGTATATCGCCCAGGAGATGCTGGGGCTTCCGGTCAGGGCGGAACTAGCCTCGGAGTTCAACTACCACGGACGTGCCCTACCCGAGACGCTGGCTGTCACCCTCACCCAGTCCGGCGAGACAGCCGATGTCCTCATGGCTATCAAGAGGCTGAAAGATGTCGGCTGCCGGGTGATGGCCATCACCAATGTAAACGGCTCGAGCGTAAGCCGCCTGGCCGACCATACCATCATCACCCGGGCCGGGCCAGAAATCAGCGTCGCCGCCACCAAGAGTTTTCTCGCCCAGCTGATGGTACTCTACTGGCTGATGATGTCCTGCGCCCGGGTCGAGCCCAAAAGGCAGGCCGAGATGGTATTGCAGTTAAGGCACATGGCAAGCCGGGTAACGCAGGTGCTGGACAGCGAAGCAGAGATTGCAGAACGTGCCGGTTATCTGGCAAAATATAATGATGTTTTTTTTATTGGCCGGGGCATCAACTACCCGGTGGCGCTGGAAGGCGCCCTCAAGCTCAAAGAGATTTCTTACGTCCATGCCGAGGGATTTGCAGCCGGCGAACTCAAGCACGGCCCCTTTGCCCTGCTCGGGCGCGAAAAACCGGTCATCGCCGTCCTCACCCAGGATGCCACCCACCAGACGATGCTGACCAGCATCAGGGAGGTCAAAGCCCGGGGTTCCCCGCTGATGGTGCTGGCAAGCGAAGGCGACGACAGCGCCGACAGCCTGGCCGACTTTACTATCACGGTTCCCCGGGTAGACCCGCTCTTCTCCCCGGTGGTCAATACCGTGACCCTCCAGCTGCTGGCCTATCACATCGCCAGAAAACGCGGCTGCCCGGTTGACTTTCCCAAAAATCTTGCCAAGAGTGTTACCGTGGAGTAGTGAATTAATGACGTATGAAGATAACGCGCAGAGCAAGCTGCGGCGGCAGCTCGCCCGCCAGGCAATCACGCTGGCGATGGAAGGGAAATGGCGGGAGGCCATAACCGCCAATAACGAAATCATCGCAAGCTCCCCCGACGACGCGGAAGCCTATAACCGTCTGGGACGGGCTTATGTTGAGCTCGGCCTGTATTCCCAGGCGAAGCAGGCCTACCGCCAGTCAACCGAGCTTGACCCTCACAACACCATCGCCCGGAAGAACCTGGAAAGGCTCGCCATGCTCAGCGAGGACACCCAGGCGGTGGGCGCGCCCGATAAGGTTGAGCCCGAGATTTTTATCGAGGAGATGGGTAAGGCCGGGGTAGTAAACCTCAATGACCCGGCGCCGCCCGAAGTACAGGCAAAGGTCGTCGCCGGCGACCGTGTCTACCTCAAACCGCAGGGCAATGTGCTCGCCGTCGAGACCGGCCATGGTGAATACCTGGGTAAAGTTGACTCGAAACACGGCCAGAGACTCATCAAGCTGATTGGTAGCGGCAACCAGTACGCGGCGGCGGTCACCAGCGCCGCCGGCGGCAAAATCACGGTCATCATCAAGGAGACCTACCAGCACCCCTCGCAGTCTGGGCAGATCTCTTTCCCGCCGCGTGGCATAAAAGCCCCCAAACCATATGTCAGCGAGAAGATGTTCAAGGGTGACGCTGACTACGAAGAACTGAATGAGGAGACTCTCGAAGATTACGAGGAAGACACGACAGGGGAGTAGGAGGCTATAAGCCGTGACTTTAGGTAATGTTAAACCGGTAACCATCGAAGACCAGATGCGGAGCGCTTACCTCGACTACGCTATGAGCGTCATCGTCTCGCGGGCACTGCCGGATGTGCGGGACGGCCTGAAACCGGTACACCGGCGCATCCTCTACGCCATGAACGATATGGGCATCACCGCCACCAGCCCTCACAAGAAAAGCGCCCGCATCGTGGGCGAGGTACTAGGTAAATATCACCCGCACGGCGATGTCTCGGTCTATGATGCTATGGTGCGCATGGCGCAGGACTTCTCTATGCGCTACCTGCTGGTGGACGGCCAGGGCAACTTCGGTAGCATGGATAACGACCCACCGGCGGCCATGCGGTATACCGAAGCGAGGCTCACCAAAATCGCCCAGGAAATGCTGGTCGATATCGAAAAAGACACCGTTGACTTCACCCCCAACTTCGACGACAGCCTCAAGGAGCCGCTGGTGCTGCCCACCCGCATCCCCAACCTGCTGATGAACGGCAGCGCCGGCATCGCCGTCGGCATGGCCACCAACATCCCGCCGCACAACCTGGGCGAACTCTGCGACGCCGTCTGCCACCTGATTGACAGACCGGATGCCACCATCGAGGAGCTGGTGAAGTTCATACCCGGCCCCGATTTCCCCACCGCCGGCATCATCCTGGGCAAAGAGGGCATCATAAACGCCTACGCCACCGGCCACGGGCGCATCATCGTGCGGGCCAAGGCGACGCCGGTCGAGGTCGCCGGGGGGCGCCAGCACATCATCGTCACCGAGCTTCCCTATCAGACCGATAAGTCGGCACTGGTAGAGAAAATCGCCATGCTGGTGAAGGAAAAGCGCATCGAGGGCATCAGCGAGCTGAGGGATGAGTCCGACCGGCAGGGCATGCGCATCGTCATCGAGCTGAGAAGGGACGCCCATCCCCAGATGGTAATCAACAGTCTCTTCAAATACACCCAGATGCAGACCGCCTTCTTCTTCAACATGCTGGCGCTGGTTGACGGCCAGCCCCGGGTCATCAGCTTAAAAGAAGCTCTGCAGTATTTCATCGACTTCCGAAACGAGGTCATCACCCGCCGTTCCCGCTTCGAACTGAAGCAGGCCAACGCCCGCCAGCACATCCTGGAAGGCCTCAAAATCGCCCTCGACAACATTGACCGCATCATAAAGACCATCCGCGAGTCGAAGAGCGCCGAGACCGCCCGCCAGGAGCTGATGAAAGCGTTCGAGTTGACGCAGCTCCAGGCGCAGGCCATCCTCGACATGCAGTTAAGAAGACTCGCCAACCTGGAGCGCCAGAAGATACTGGACGAGTATGCCGAGGTCAGTAAAAACATCGCCTATCTCGAAGACCTCCTCGCCAGCCCCCAGAAAGTGCTTGAGCTTATCAAGACCGATACTAAGGAAATCAAGAAAAACTACGGCGACCCCCGCCGCACCGTCATCAGCGAGCAGGCGGTTTTGGAATTCAGAGAGGAAGACCTCATCCCCCACGAAAGGGTGGTGGTCACCCTCTCCAACCGCGGCTTCATTAAGCGTGTGCCCGCCAGGGTCTACCGGGTGCAGCACCGCGGCGGCAAGGGCATCACCGGCATGGTGACCAGAGAAGCCGATGCCGTGAGACTCTTGACCGTGGCCGACACCCACGACACCCTGCTCTTTTTCACCAACTTCGGCAAGGTCTACAGTCTCAAGTGCCACGAGCTGCCGGCGGATAGCTCCCGCACCGCCAAGGGCACCGCCGTGGTCAACCTCTTCCCGGTGGCCGAGCGCGAAAAGGTGACCGCTATGCTCAACTTTACCGCTTTCGTGCCCGGTAGCTTCTGCCTGATGGCGACCCGCAAGGGCGAAATCAAGAAGACCGCCGCCCAGAACTTCGCGGCGGTGCGCTCCAACGGCCTGATTGCGATGGACTTAGAGGAGAACGACGAGTTGATTGACGTGGCGCTCGCCACCGAGCAGGACGAGGTCATCATCGTGACCCAGAAAGGCCAGTCCATCAGGTTCTCGGTGAAAGAGCTGCGTACCAGCTCCCGCACCAGCGGCGGCGTGCGCGGCATCCGGCTCGTATCCGGCGACCAGGTGGTCAGCATGGATACCGCCGTCGCGGGCGCTTTCATACTGGTTATCAGCGTCAACGGCCACGGCAAGCTCACCCCGGTGGAGGATTACCCGTTGCAGCGCCGCGCCGGCAAAGGCGTCCAGACGCTGCGGCTCACCGACAAGACCGGCGACGTGGCCGCCGCCCGGCTGGTGACCCGCAGCCAGACTCTGATGCTCATCTCCGCCGAGGGTATCGTCACCGCCACGCCCATAAAGGAAAAGCGCTCCGAACATGGCATACCCATCTACCACCGCACCACCCAGGGCGTGAGGATTATGAAGCTCGAATCCGGCGATAGGGTATCGGCCATCACCAACTTCGACAACGAGGACAAGTAAGACTCTTTTGTTGGGTTGTAACGTCGTTGCAGCGAGTGAAACCTAATCTCTGAAAGAGATAAAGTCAATCTATGGCGCTTTTCAAAATATTTAGGAACTCAAGATTATGACTGATAGAAATTCCACTGTCCCAAAACCATTCATTTTCGTACTAATTCCCTTTGAAAAGAAATTCGAAGACATTTATAAGTTCGGGATAAAGGGTGCAGCTAACGATGTAGGTGCTTATGCCGAACGCCTAGATGAGCAGATATTTACTGAGGGAATGCTAGACCGAATATTCAATCAAATAAGTAAAGCAGATGTCGTAGTTGCCGATATGACAGGGCGTAATCCCAACGTATTTTATGAGGTGGGATACGCTCACGCTCTTGGTAAAATTGTGCTGTTATTAACCCAAAATTCGGATGATATCCCCTTCGATTTAAAGCATCGTCAGCATACAGTTTACAGCGGAAGCATCGACACTCTGAAATCAGAACTAATTACGAAACTTCAATGGGCTATTTCTGAATCTCGGGTTCGACACGACGCTCAGACCTCGGAACTTTTTTCAATTCATATCGCAAATGTTTTGATTCCGCAAACTGGCGCCATTGAAGAAATACCTGTGATAAACGGGACAGTAAAAGAGAACACCTTCTGGCTTCCTGTCATAGTCCGAAATGATTCTCTAGAAACAACTTCTGCCATAACCCATGTATATTTATTTTGCCAACCAAATGTTGCTGCCGTACCATTCGAATACGTTGCTCTTAATACGTTGTCACCAAACTCAATACCAATCTATTCATTTGTGCAGGATACGAACACTCCCTCCCCTTTGCAGCCTTTCACCGCAAATCCTATCGACGCTAAAGATAATCTAACAGACCAGTTTCGTCTTCAGACAACAATCCCAGCTTTACCCCCAGGTGCAGTGGAAACTTTCAATATTCCCCTCATTTTTTCGAGGCAAATCCCTGAATTAGATTCTTTGTATCGTATAAGACTACACTCGGCGAAAGCCTATCACGATTATTCATTCCGTTTAAAGATTAAATACGACTTCGAAGTCAAAGAGGAAAAACCTCCTGCTTAGCTCTTTAGAACCCATTTCCTCATAAAAACAGGGTGTCATAGAGGGGCGAAGCCACTCTAAAAGAAAAAATAAGCCCCTTCTCCTGAAATCGCAGGAGAAGGGATAAGGGGATAGGTTCCCACCAAACTACTTAGCCGCTTTTCCCAGCTTCTGCTTACACTGAGCCACGCTTTTCTCAAAGCCGCAGGCGTTGCAGGGGCTGACGCGGCAGTCCGCCGTCGGCACCGCTTCCTGCGCCCGCCGCAACTCCCGCGCAAAGAACTCCGGCTTCACACCGATATCAATGTGCGCCCAGGGCAATAGCTCATCGGGCTCGCGCTCGCGCCGGGCGTAAAAATCGGGGCTGAGACCACATTCACCGAAGGCCGCCTGCCACTTGGCGAAGTCGAACCGCTCGCTCCAGGCATCCATCACCGCCCCCGACTGCCAGGCCCGGTAAATCACCTTTCCCAACCGCCGATCGCCGCGCGAAAGCACCGCTTCCAGCAGGCTCACCCTGGGGTCAGACCACGAAAGCTTGATGCCATGGCGGCGTAGTCCCTGCCGGATAGCGTCGCAGCGGGCGTTAATATCGGCTTCCTGGGCCTGCGCCACCCTCTGAAAGACGGTGTGCGGTTTGGGCACGAAAGTCGCCAGGCTCACCCTGACCTGAGGACGACGCCCTTTCGGGCCGGTCTGCTGCACTTTCCCCACCAGCCGGACGATAGCCTCGGCGTCCTCCATCGTTTCGGTGGGCAGGCCGACCATGAAATATAATTTAAGACCCGTCCAGCCGCGCTCGAAGGCGGTGGCGGCGGTGGCCAGAATATCGTCCTCACTGACAACCTTATTGATGACATTGCGCAGCCGCTCGCTACCGGCTTCCGGGGCAAAGGTGAGGCCGCTACGGCGGCGGGATGGTAATGAACTTACCAGGCCCACCGAGAAGCTGTCGAGGCGCAGGCTGGGCAGGGAAATTGCCAGCTCGGGGTGGCGTTGGGTGATGTCGCCGACCAGCTTTTCGATGCCCGGGTAGTCACTGGTACAAAGCGAGAGCAGCGAAACTTCGTCATAGCCGCAGTTTGTCACCAGCGTGCCCACCGCTTCGAGTACCTCCCCGCGCGGGCGCTCGCGCACCGGGCGGTAGATGATGCCCGCCTGGCAGAAACGGCAGCCCCGGCTGCACCCCCGCTGGATTTCGACCACTCCCCGGTCGTGGATAACTTCCATGTATGGCACCACCGGATGAACCATCGGCGGTGGTAGCGCCATCACCAAGCGACGTTTAACCAACGGAGGGGCATAATCGTTGACCGGGTTAAAGCTGGCGAGGCGGCCATCAGGCAGATATTCAAGACGATAGAAAGATGGGACATAAACGCCGGGGATAGCGGCTATCTGCTTGAGCTTCTCGGCTCGGGATAGTTTGTTCTTGCCTTCCCAGCCCCGGATGACTTCCAACAGCTCCGGGACGACCTCCTCGCCATCCCCTAGCACGAAGCAATCGAAAAAATCGGCCATCGGCTCGGGATTTAAAGCGGCGCTGCCCCCGGCAATGACCAGGGGATGGGAATCATCACGCTCCGAGGCCAAAACCGGAATGCCGCCGAGCGCCAGCATTTCCAGGATGTTGGTATCGTTAAGCTCGTAGCCTAGCGAGAAACCTACGACATCGAAATCTTTTAACGGCCTGCCCGATTCCAGCGTGCCCAGCGGCAAATTAGCTTTTCTGAGAGCCGTCGCCATATCCACCCAGGGGCAAAAAACCCGCTCGGCAAGCGTGTCCGGCTCACGGTTGAAAAGCTCGTAGAGAATCTGGACGGCCAGGTTGGACATGCCGATTTCGTAAAGGTCGGGGTAGGCCAGGGCAACCCTGATGGGAGTTGTGTCCCAGTCCTTATGAATTGCCTGCCACTCGTGGTTGGTGTAGCGGCCGGGCTTGATGACGCCGTATAGCAATTTGTCAGATACGGTCAAGTTTATCTCCAGATAAAAGCGTAACTATTCATTATAACTGCCGCTTCTCTACCTTCGCAAACTATTATATCAGCATATGACCTCACCCCTTAATCAGTAGTTCAATTTGATATTCTGAGACCAACTCCAATGTTCATTACGAGGAGCGAAGTAACGCGGCAATCCAGTTGGAGGGGTTGGTACTCTCTAGCATAGCCAGGAACATAATTCGTGTTCTGGCGGGTCAGGGATAGGTTACAAAAACTTTATTCACCAGCCGCCATCCCTCTTTAAGACATTTGTGCTAGATAGACGGGTATGATACACTTTTCAAAGAGGGCTAGGCTTTTACGGCTAGCCCTAAAGGCATTTGGGAGATATGATTTGCCAACCGATTTAAGCGGCCTCCTGCCGCTGATAGAAAAAAATACCGCCTATCGCAGGCTCATAGAAAAACTCAAGGACAGCCCGCGCACCAGCCTCGCCCTCCTCTCGGCAGCCAAGCCCTATCTTCTGGCGGCGCTCTACCGCGAGCTTGGCGTTTCCCTGCTGGTCGTTTCGCCCGATAACGAGGCGGCGCGCAAGCTCGGCGAGCAAATCGAGACCTGGCTGGGCACGGTACTGGTGCACCTTCTCGAACCGCCCGACGTGCTGCCCTACCAGCGCATCGCCTCCGATGCCGCCACCGTTATGGAACGCCTGAAAACACTCTCGGTATTAGCCAGCGGCAATAGCAGCTTTCCTCCGCTGGTAGTAACTTCAGCCGCTGCCCTGGTTCAAAAAGTGGGAAACTTCGAGGAGTTCAAGGCCGCCGGGCATATCCTGAAAACCGGCCAAAGCTATGAGCTTTACAAGCTGCTGGCAAGGTGGCAGGACATCGGCTACCGGTTAGAGAGCATCGTCGAGGTGCCGGGGCAAATAAGCCACCGCGGGGGCATCGTGGATGTCTTCCCATCGAACGGTGAAATGCCCGCAAGACTCGACTTTTTCGGCAACACCATCGAACGCATCAGGCTCTTCGACTCCCAAACCCAGCGCTCGCTAAAGGACATACCCGAACTTTTCGTCGGCCCGGCGACCGAGCTTCTGTCACCGGCGCTCAAACACAAGCAGTTACCGGAGCTTGACATCTCAAACCTCAGCGATGAAGCAAAGGAACAATACTGCGATGAACTTGGGGGACTTCGAACCGGCTCGCGAGAAAACGCCGCTTTTTACGCTCCGCTATTCAACCGGGACAACCTCCTGAGCTACCTGCCGGAAGGGACAATTATTGTCCTCGACGAGCCGGCGAGCCTGAGACGCACCGCCGATGAGCTTGACCGCGAAGCCTCGGAGCTACGCGAGGATAAACTCACAAGACGCGAGCTACCCGCCAGCTACCCGCATCCCTATTTCACCTGGGATGAGCTTACGCCCGGCCTCAAAGAACGGCGGCGCCTGGAGCTTTGCGACTGGTCGGTGAGCGGCACTGCCCCCGATTACTCGCTTGATTTCAAGACCGTCCCGAGCTTCGCCGGGCAGCTGCCCTCTTTCCTCGGCAAGCTGAAAACCATGCTCTCCGAAAAGAGCCGCATCATTATCGTGAGCCACCAGGCGTCCCGCTTATCCGAACTGCTGCTCGATGAGGATGTCATCACCTCGCCCACCGCCAAAATCGAAACTGTTCCACCGCCCGGCGCACTGGGGCTGGTGCAGGGTTCGCTGGACTCGGGCTGGGCGCTGGGCGAAACCCGACTCTTCAGCGACGCCGAAATCTTCGGCTTTGTCAAGCAAAAGCGCCTCGCCCGCCGGCAGCCGGTGCCCCACCACAAGCTCGTCACCGAAATCACCCCGAACGACTACGTGGTGCACGTCGAGCACGGCGTTGGCCGCTTCAAAGGCGTCACCACCTTGAGCGCCAACCAGTCGCAACGGGAATATCTGGTCATCGAGTACGCCGAAGGCAATAAGCTCTATGTCCCCACCAACCAGATTGGCCGGGTTGACCGCTACGTCGGCGCCCGCGACACCCCACCCGCCCTGAGCCGCCTGGGCACGGGGCAGTGGTCGCAGACCACCAAAAAGGCGAAGGAGGCCGCGGCAGAGGTCGCCCGCGACCTGCTGGCGTTGTACGCGGCGCGCATCCGAAAGACCGGCTTCGCCTACTCGCCCGAGACCGTCTGGCAGCAGGAGATGGAAGCCTCGTTCCCCTACACCGAGACTCCCGACCAGCTGGCCGTCTGGCAGCAGGTGAAAGAAGATATGGAGAAACCGGTGGTCATGGACCGGCTCGTCTGTGGCGACGTGGGCTACGGCAAGACCGAAATCGCCATCCGGGCGGCCTTCAAAACGGTGATGGATGCCAGACAGGTGGCGGTGCTCGTGCCGACCACCATCTTAGCCGAGCAGCATTATGTCAACTTCCGCGAACGCTTCGAGGCCTTCCCCGTCCGCGTCGAGGTGCTTAGCCGCTTCCGCAACGAAAAAGAGCAGCGCGCCATCATCGAAGACCTGGCGCAGGGCAGGGTGGACATCTGCATCGGCACCCACCGCCTTCTCCAGAAGGACGTTCTTTTCAAGGATTTAGGGCTGGTCGTCATTGACGAGGAGCAGCGCTTCGGTGTCCGCCACAAGGAGCATTTCAAAAAGCTGCGCCAGGAAGTTGACGTGCTGACCTTGAGCGCCACGCCCATCCCACGCACGCTGCACATGGCGCTGGCGGGCGTGCGCGACTTCAGCGCGATGGAGACCCCGCCGGAACAGCGCCTGCCGGTGAAGACATACGTCGCCGAGGCCGACGACCGCTTCATCCGCGAGGCCATATTACGGGAAATGGAAAGACACGGCCAGGTATTTTTTGTCCACAACCGCGTGCAGAGCATCAACTTTGTCGCCGAGAAGCTGCGCCAGCTTGTCCCCGAGGCTAAAATTGCGGTCGCCCATGGCCGGATGCCCGAAGCCGACCTCGAAAAGGTGATGACCGCGTTTGGCCGCGAAGAAGTTGACATTTTGGTCTGCACCATCATCATCGAGTCCGGCCTCGACCTGCCCAACACCAACACCCTCATCGTGAACCAGGCCGACCGCTTCGGCCTTTCGCAGCTATACCAGCTTCGCGGACGGGTGGGACGCGGCGCCAATTTGGCCTACGCCTATTTCCTTTACGAGAAGGGCAAGCGCCTCACCCCGACCGCCGAAAAGCGCCTCAAGACCATCTTCGAGGCGACCGAGCTTGGCTCGGGCTACAGCATCGCCTTGAAAGACCTCGAAATACGGGGCGCTGGCAACCTGCTGGGCACCAGGCAGAGCGGCCACATCAACGCCGTGGGCTTTAATCTCTACACCAGATTGCTCGCCGAAGCCGTCGAAGAACTTAAAGCGAAGGCTGAAGGGCACCCCGAAAAGGTCGCCCGCAAACTGCCGGAGCCGACTGTCGAGCTGCCGCAGGCCGCCTTCATCCCCGAACATTACATCAGCGACCTCGATACAAGGCTGCTTCTCTACCAGCGTATGGCGAAGCTCACTGATGCCCCGCAGATTGACGCTTTCGCTCATGAACTGGTTGACCGCTTCGGCGCGCTGCCAAAAGAGGTGAGAAACCTGCTCTACGCCCTGAAGATTAAGCTGCTGGCAACGAAAGCGGCGATTGAGTCCATCACCACCGAAGACCACCAGCTGGTGCTGCGCCGCTTCGACGGCGCCAACTTTGATAAGCGGGCGCTAGGGAAAACTAGTGCCGGGGTTGATGTGGGCTTTAACCGGGTGCGCCTGAACCTGAGGCTGCTAAAAGCGACCTGGCAAAAAACCTTAGAGGAAGTGCTGGAGAAGAGCGCTGCCTTCTAAAGTTAACAACGGGTTACACCGTAGTTAAATGGCGTCCCACCAGTTCCATTCCGTTATGCCGCCAAAATCACGAATAGCGCTATAAATATTTTGAAACTTTCTGTCATACCCGTAATAATAGGCGCGCCATTCGGGGACTAAATCATCTTCCACATATATTACCCCCGGTATCCTGTTGATGAGAGTAAAGTCATATTGATTGGTCAGGATGGTTGCCTCAATCGCCACGTCGAATTCCTGCGTATGCGCTATCACCCAGGCATGGTAGGTTTTCGGGTCACCCGGCGCCGGGCCGACCACAATCTCGGCATCTAAACCGGCATTTTCCAGCGCCCATTCAACATACGCCGCCGACTCGCTGCAGTCAAACACATTAAGCTCGTAATCCCTGGGCAACGTAAACTCAACGGTCAGGAAGTCTCGCAACTGTTCATAAGTGTTGGCGTGCGGATAAAATCCCTCTGAGGAATAATAGGAATGAGGTACGCTCTGATATTGATTAATCAGGGTCTGCAGCGAGCCGACCTGGTTTCTGGCAATATCATAATCCGAGCGCATCTTTGCGTAGTCACTTTCCAGTCCGCTGTATTTGGCGGTCACCGTCCGATATTCGGCATCAAGCGCGTTGTAATCAGATATCAGCGCCCGGTAACTGGCTTCGAGAGAATCATATTTACCTAGCATTGTTACGTGGTCTGCTTCCAGTGTGTTGTAACTGTTTTGAAGTTCATCGTTGCCTGCCTGGAGTGTGACGTAATCCGCTTCAAGCCCGCTTATCCGCCTGGACAGGCCGTTTACCTGAGTTACAGAAAAGAAGACACCCAAAATGATGACGATAATCAATACCACGCTGACCGCCCGCGGCTTCATAATTTCACCTCCAGCAAAGGTATCATACCACCCACTTGTGTTATAATAGCACAAATATATTAGAGGAGGCCGTATGGAAGCGGCGGTCTGGGCGCTGGCGGGGGTGGTGGTCATACTGGTCGTATTGGTAATGGCACTCACCCTCCGGCGATCGGGCACGGCAGCCGCCGACTTGAAACAGGCCTCGGAACAACTACTCTTGCTGGCCGAGCAGCGTTTTAAGCAGGCTGCCCACGCACAAAATGCCGAGCTGGACAGCAAAAAGCAGCTCATTGACCAGCAGGTACAGGCGGTCAAGACCGAGCTGGAAAAAGTCACGGCTCTGGTCGGTGGCATCGAAAAAGACCGCCAGGCAAAATTCAGCGAGCTTGCCACCCATATCAAGACGCTCGGTGAGCAGGCCACCGGCCTTACCGCGGCAACCAGCACTCTCCGCGAAGCCCTGGCCAGCCCCCGTACCCGCGGCCAGTGGGGCGAGCGCATCGCCGACGACATCCTGCGGTTTGCCGGGTTTATCGAAGGCGTTGATTATCAAAAGCAGGCTACCCTTGAGGGGAGCGGCTCACGGCCCGATTTCGTCATCCTGCTGCCGAAAGGCCTGCGCCTGAACATGGACTGTAAGTTTCCCCTCGATAACTACCTGAAGGCGCTCGATACCCCTGGCGACACCGAGCGGGAGAACTGCGAGCGGGCTTTTGCGCGGGACGTGCGCGCTAGAGTAAAAGAAATTACCGGCCGCGAGTACATTGACCCCGAGGGAGGGACGGTTGACTGCGTGCTCCTCCTCATCCCTAACGAGAGCATTTATTCTTACGTTCACCAGGCCGACCCGCAACTCTTGGACTATGCCGTGCAGAACCGGGTGGTCTGTTGCTCGCCGCTGACGCTCTTTGCTGTGCTCGCCGTCATCCGCCAGGCCGTGGACAACTTCGCGATACACGAAAAATCAGATGAAGTTTTGCGCCAGCTTGGCCGCTTCAAGGCCGAGTGGGGGAAGTTCGAAGAGGCGCTTGGCACCGTCGGCGAAAGGTTAGCCTCGACGCAGAAGGCCTACGAGCAGGTAGTCGGCCCCAGAAAACGCCAGTTGGAACGCCCGCTCGCTGAGCTGGAAAACCTGCGCCAGCGCAAGGGGCTGGAAATTGCGCCGGCTGATGACGACCAAAGTTTCTCTTTGCCTCAAACAGGCTAAACTGGTATAATGGCTTTAAGTAAAGCCAAGGAGCACCTCCTTTGAAGATATTGATGGTCTATCCGAGATACCCGGACACCTTCTGGAGCTTCCGCCACGCCCTCAAGTTCGTCTCCAAAAAAGCGCCATTCCCGCCGCTGGGGCTGATTACCGTCGCCCCCATGCTGCCCGGCGACTGGGAGAAAAAGCTCGTAGATATGAACGTGAGCGACCTCGCCGACCGCGACATCAGATGGGCCGACTATATTTTCCTCAGCGCCATGGTCGTGCAGCGTGAGTCGGTGCTGGAAGTCATCGCCCGCGCCAAAAAGCTGGGCACCAAAGTCATCGCCGGCGGCCCGCTCTTCACCACCGGCCACGACGAGTTCGAAGGGGTTGACCATTTCGTGCTGGGCGAAGCCGAGGCCAGCCTGCCGCCTTTCCTGGCCGACCTCGCCGCCGGCTGCCCCAGGCCAATTTACGAAGCGGGCATCTTCCCCGACATTTCCCTCACCCCCGTCCCCGACTGGTCGCTCCTTGATATTAACAAGTATTCCTCGATGAGCCTCCAGTACTCGCGGGGCTGCCCCTTCGACTGCGAGTTCTGCGACATCATCGTGCTCAACGGCCACACCCCGCGCACCAAAAGCCGCGAGCAGATTATCCGGGAGTTGGACTCACTCTACGACCACGGCTGGCGCGGCGGTCTCTTCATGGTGGACGATAACTTCATCGGCAACCGCAAAAAGCTCAAAGGCGAGATTTTACCCGCCATCACCGGGTGGCTGCGGCGGCACAAATTCCCCTTCGTTCTCTCGACCGAGGCCTCCATCAACCTGGCCGACGACCCCGAGCTGATGAAGATGCTGGTGGACGCCGGTTTCAACCGGGTGTTCGTGGGCATCGAGACCCCCAACGAAGAGAGCCTCGTGGAATGTAACAAGGGACAGAACATCAAACGTGACCTGATGGCCTCGGTAAAGGAAATTCACAATCACGGCCTGGAAGTGCAGGGCGGATTTATCGTCGGCTTCGACAGCGACCCCGTCTCCATCTTCAAAAACCAGATTAACTTTATCCAGAACAGTGGCATCGTAACGGCGATGGTCGGCCTGCTCAACGCCCCACGCGGCACCCGGCTCTACCAGCGACTAAAGGGCGAAAACCGCCTGATTCAGAATAATATGAGCGGCGATAACACCGACGGCTCGATGAACTTCATCCCCAGGATGAACCCCCAGACCCTGGTGAACGGCTACAAGCACATACTGACCACCATCTATGCTCCCCGCCAGTATTACGACCGGGTGATGAACTTCCTCGCCGAGTACCGGCCTCACCGGCCAAAGGGCAAAGGCCCGGAGCGTCTGCAGTCCTACCAGTTCAAGGCGTTTTTGAAGTCGCTCTGGCTTCTGGGTGTCAAGGAAAAGGGGCGCTTCGAATACTGGCGCTTTCTGGTAATCACCTTTTTCAAACACCCCCGCCACCTGCCTATCGGGGTCTATATGGCGATTTACGGTTACCACTTCCGCAAGGTGGTAGAAAAGTACGTGGCCTCGCCCATCAAGGGCAGGTTTTCCCACCAGCCCACCCAGAATTCGTAACGGGTCTCAAAGAGTCGCCAAAACCCTTATCGAGGAAAGGCGCGTTCTTTTACCGCACTTCATATTCTCTTAATGGCAAGCGACACTCCAGCCTCCGCTGAAACCTGCGTATTTTGGACGTGTCCACAACTGTAGACAGATTTGTGTAGATTTTTAGAGCTATTTTCACCGAAAAAACAGGGCAGCGTAGCGCTAAGAAAAGGGCATTTCCCCCTTGTGGAATATTTTGTTCCGGCAAAGAATGATTTTAGTAACGCAACATCTTAAACGGTGGTTTAGATTACACCGGTTAAGGGGGTGAGAGGGATGGAGTACTTGCTGGCGGCACTTCAGGTACTGGGAATCTTCGTTGTTGCGCCTATCCTGGTCGGATTAACCATTGTCAAAACCCTGGAGTTCTGGGGCCTGAGAACAGTCCGAAGGGCGAGCAGCAACCTGACCTGTTCGGTTGACGCTGACTGCCCTCAGGGATTTGTGTGCGTCGGGGGGCGCTGTATCCCTCTGGCTGAAGCTCGTCTCGGTTAATCGGCGTCCGGGATATCATATTCGATTTATTGAAACTGGCAGAAAAATATACTTGCCTCCCAAGCGGATTATTCCCTTACCGGAAACGATAACTGTCTACAAATACTCCACCACTTCCCCCAGGCTCTGGATGCGAGGGCGGAAGTCGCTTTCGGGGTAGAGGTCGTAGCGGTCAATCCAGATGGCCTTGATGCCGACGCCTTTTGCTCCCAGCACATCTAGCTCGAACTGGTCGCCGACCATGGCGGCTTCGGCAGCGACGGCCCCGGCTTTCTTCAAGGCAAGCTCGAAGATAGGCGGTTTCGGTTTATCAGCGCCGGCCTCTTCGGCGTTGGCAACCAGGTCAATGTAATCGCCAAGTCCCGAATCGTCCAGAGACGCCATCTGCTCTTTGGTGGCATTGGTCACCAGCCCCAGTTTCAGACCGCGTTCTTTGAGCAACTTCAAGGCGGGCAACACGTCGTCGTAAAGCCGGAAGTCGGATTTACGGTAGTCGCGCACCACCAGTTTCATCAGCTTTAAAATGGTCTCGTCGCTGGCTTCGAGGTTCGCCTCTTTGAGGATGAGCCTGGGGTAGCAGGCACCGGCTTTGAGCTTGTCGGCGGCGCTGCCATTGACAAGAATGGACACCAGGTCTTCTTTAAAAACAAAACTGTCGGCGGCGGCGATGCCCCGCATCAGCGCCTTCGGAGGGATACTGAACCCCAGCCCTTTGAACGCCCGGTCGTAGGCTTCTTCCCGGCTGGGCTCGCCATAGGCCAGGGTATAGGACAAATCAAAAAATACTGCCTTAATCACATCCGTGACTGGCTACTTAATCTTCAACGCCCTGTTCTTTAAGGTAGTCAACCGCATCCTGGATGGTGACGATTTTCTCGGCATCCTCGTCAGGAATCTCGACTTTATGCGAGCCGTCGCTGAAAGTCTCCTCGATGGACATAATCAGCTCCACCAGGTCCAGAGAATCGGCACCCAAATCCTCAACAAAGCTAGCCGTAGGCGCCACGTCTTTTTCGTCAACCCCGAGCTGCTCCACGACTATCTTCTTTAATCTCTCGTAGATGGTCGCCACAATTTACCCCCCTCTTAATTTTTCCGGGTCTCACCGGCTCGCCAGAGCACTCACTGAACCGAGTACCCCGTTAATAAACCGGGAAGAACTCTCACTGCCAAAAGCTTTGGCAAGCTCAACGGCCTCATTGATAGCCGCTTTCACCGGCACTTTATTATCCAGTAAAATTTCGAAGATTGCAAGCCGCAGGATATTACGGTCAATACAGGATAGCTGGTCGAGCGGCCAGGCCGGCGCAAACTCCCTGATTTTAACGTCAATTATCTTAAGATTGCTCATCACGCCGCTTACCAGGTCGCGGGCGAAAGCAGCGTTGGCCTCCGAGAGCGCTTCCAGTTCCAGCAGGCCTGCCAGCGCCGCTTCAGGGTCGTGCCCTATGGCGTCACACTCGTAGAGCGCCCTTAGCACCAGCGACCTCGCTTTCCGTCTTTCGCCACCCATAAACCAGTACCCCTTAAATTGCCCCCATTACCAAGATACTACCATGCCGCCGTCAACATTTAAAACCTGGCCGGTGATGTAGCGCGCGCCGTCACCTGCCAGGAAAACCACCGCCTCGGCAACATCCTGGGGAGTACCCAGAAAGCCCAGCGGGATATGCTTTCTCATCTCCTCCCGGTACTCCTCTTTAAGCGCCTGGCCAAGCCCGGCGTCAATCAGGCCGGGGGCCACGGCGTTAGCAGTAATGCCGCGCGAGGCCAGTTCCTTGGCAACCGTCCGCGTAAAACCCAGAATACCGGCCTTGGCAGCGGCGTAGTTGGCCTGCCCGGGATTACCCAGCAGTCCGGACACGCTGGCGATGCTGATGATGCGCCCCCGGCGCTGCTTTATCATGGCGCGCATCACCGCCCGGGTGCACAGGAAAACGCTTTTCAAGTTGACATCGAGCACCCTGTCCCAGTCCTCATCGGTCATCTTAAGCACCAATTGGTCACGAGCGATACCGGCATTATTCACCAGGATATCAATCTGACCGAATTTCTCCAAAGCCTCGGCCACCATGCGGTTGACTTCCGCGGACTGGCTCACATCGGCCATAATCACCTCGGCGCGCCGTCCCAGCTTCTTAATTTCCTCAGCCACGATAACAGCCGGTGCCGGGTCGCCGAAGTCGTTTATCACTAAATCCGCCCCTGATTCGGCCAGCTTCAAGGCAATGGCGCGCCCGATTCCCCGGCCACTGCCGGTGACCAGCGCTACGCGATTATCAAGGTTCATAGCATACCTCTCTAGTTTTTAAGGTTATTGATAGTGTATTAATTTGATATTCTAAGACCAATCTCTAATGCCCGCAATGACAAATAATTACATTTCCTACCAATAATACATCACAGATTATTGATTGTTACCGCGTCCCCGATGTTCTGAGTCTCGACTCCGGGATTGATACGCTTGATAAGCCCGCTGAGCACTTTCCCCGGCCCGATTTCAATAAAGGTCGTAACTCCATCATCAACCATATACTCTACGCTGCGCTGCCACCGGACGCAACGGCAAAGCTGCTCCTTTAGCTCGCTTTTGAGCGCTGCGCCGCTGTCTACGGGTTCGGCAGTGGTATTGGCAACGATGGGAACTTCGGGCTCGGCGAAGACCAGACCATCCAGAAACTGCGCCAGGCCACCTGCCGCCGGGCGCATCAGCTCAGTGTGAAATGCCCCGCTCACTGCAAGTGGCACCAGGCGCTTTGCTCCAGCAGATTTAGCCAGATCGGAAGCACGGGCAATACCCTCTCGGGAACCGCTTATTACCAGCTGGCCGGGGCAGTTGATGTTGGCAATCTGCACGCCGCTTGCCGCGCAAATCGGGGCGAGCTTATCCTCGTCCATTCCTAAAACAGCCACCATCGCCCCCGGCGACTGGAGTCCCGCCTCGTGCATGAGGCGGCCGCGCTCCCGTGCCAGACGGATAGCATCGGCGAAGCCAATCACTCCGGCGGCGGCCAAGGCAGTATATTCCCCGAGACTGTGACCAACCACAAAAGCCGGGACAGGCAGCTTATCACGCGCTGACACCAGGCAGGCCAAGCTCATTACAACAATCGCCGGCTGCACGTTCATCGTCTGGCGAAGCTCTTCTTCCGGTCCTTCAAAGCAAAGACGGCTTAAAGAAAATCCCAGCACGGCGTCAGCCTCATCAAAAACCGCTTTAGCCGCGGGGGACTGCTGGTAAAGGTCACGCCCCATCCCGACAAACTGCGACCCCTGCCCCGGAAAGACATAGGCTACCAACATTTGGGCAGCTTCACTCCAGGGTTATTCCTTCTTCTTGGGGCTTTTGATTTCGATGACCTGGCGGCCATCGTAGGTGCCGCAGGTCGGGCAGACCCGGTGGGGTGGCTTGGGGTTGTGGCACTGGGGGCATTCCACCAGCGCAGGAGCTTTAACACCGAGATGGCTGCGACGCTCGCCCTGGCGGGCTTTGGCATATTTTCGCTTTGGTAGAGGCATTATCCTTTTCCTTTCAGTTTGTCCTTTAATTCTAGCAATGGTGCCCACCTGGGGTCAACCTGCGCCGACGGGCACTGGCATTGCCCCTGGTTCAAATTTTGCCCGCAATGAGGACAGAGACCGGCGCACTTTTTGCGGCACAGGGGTTTGATAGGCACCGAAAGCAGGGCATACTGCCGCACCGCTTCGCTCAGGTCGAGATTATGCCTGGCATCTGTGGTAAAGTTACCGCAATCTCCGGGTAAGGATAGCTTGCCGCCGCTTGCCATGTCAACCGTCTGGAGATATTCCTCTTCGAAATTTAGGCTCAGCGGATGGTCAAACTCGGCAAGGCAGCGGCTGCAGGCGATTTTCATCTTGCCGGTGACGTGAGCTTCCACCACGATGCCCCGGTCGGTGCGGGTAAGCTTCACCTGGCCTTCCACCGTGCTTTCCTTGCCGTCAATATCCACCCGCCCGCTAAGCTCGTATTCCCTCTCCGCGCCAATAGACTCTTTTAACTGCTGAGCTACGTTAATTGTCAGCATATTACTTCTGACCCTTGAGCTTTTCAATCATCAGCGGTACCACCTTGAACAGGTCGCCGACGATGCCGTAAGTGGCAATCTCGAAAATGGGGGCGCCGGGGTCATCGTTGATAGCTACGATAACGTCCGAAGTCTGCATACCCGCCATATGCTGCACCGAGCCGGAAATGCCGCAGGCGATGTAGAGCTTGGGGGAGACGGTTTTCCCCGTCTGGCCTACCTGGTGGGAGTAAGGCAGCCAGCCTTCGTCCACCGGCGGCCGCGAAGAACCGAGCGCCGCCCCCAGCAAGTTGGCCAGCTCTTTCAGCAGAGCAAAATTCTCCGCCTTACCCAGCCCCCGCCCTCCGGAAACGATGATATCCGCTTCATCGAGATTGATTTTCTCGCTGACATCCTCAATGAACTCCAACAACTTTGTTTTCGAAGTCACCGCCGCACCGTCAAGGTCAACTCTGATGATTTCACCCTTCCGGTCAGGATAGGTCTTGCCCTTTATGAAGACCCGGGGGCGGACGGTCGCCATCTGTGGCCGCTTTTCGGGGCAAATGATGGTCGCCATGATATTGCCGCCAAAGGTAGGGCGGGTCTGGCGCAGGAGCCGCCTGTCAGCATCAATATCCAGGGCGGTGCAGTCGGCGGTAAGGCCGACCTTCAGACGGGCGGCCACCTGGGGCAGAAACGAGCGCCCCAGCGCCGTCGCCCCGCAAATCACAATTTCAGGGCGGTAGCGGCCAATCAACTCGCAAAGTACCCCGGCATAGGCGTCCTCGTGGAAATCGGCCAGCTCCGGCGACTCGACCAGATAGACTTTGTCAGCGCCGTGCTCGGCAAGGCTGGCGATATTCTGGAGTTGAGAGCCGATATAGACGATGCCCACTTCGGTCTTCAGGCTGTCAGCCAGCTCCCTGGCTCTTGCCAGCAGCTCGTAGGCCACGCCTTTTATCTGGCCGCGGTGCTGCTCGGCGAAGACCCAGATGCCCTGATAGGACAAGTCGGCCTGTGCCGCCGGGGCAGCTTCTTCGGTCGAAAGCACGTTAGCGGGGCAGGCTTCGACGCAGGCGCCGCAGAGCGTGCAGCCCTCTTTGACCCGCACAACATCGTCCACCACTTCCAGCAAGCCGAAAGGACAGGCCGGAACACAGTTAGAACAGCCGGTACATTCTTCACGGTTGATTTTAAGACCCATTCTTCTTAACCCGTTATAAGACCCGATTCCCGCAGTTTCTCCAGCAGGCTGATGACCTGGTTTTCCGGTGTACCCGAAAACATCCGGGCACGGCTTTCCCGCTTCGGATAGAATATCTTTATCACTTTGGTGGCCGAGCCGGCAAGTCCCACAACCTCAGCGGGCACACCCAGTTCTGTAGCGCCCCAGACCGGAATTTGCGCCGACTTAGCTTTCATCTGTCCCCGCAGCGAGGGTAGGCGCGGGACGTTGATTTCCTTGACCACGCTCATCACCGCCGGCAGGGGCGACTCCAGCACCTCGTAGCCGTCCTCGACCATACGCTTTACCCTGATAACTTTTTCGCTAACCTCGCGCACTTCGCTGACATAGGCCAGAAACGACGCACCGAGCACTTCAGCAAGCTCCGGCCCGACCTGGCCGGTATCGCCGTCAACCGTCTGCCGCCCGCAGATTACCA
>QZJL01000018.1 GCA_003599745.1 Dehalococcoidia bacterium
ACCCGCATCGACAACATGCTGGCGCTGTTCGAATCCAGTGAATGCCTGAGCCAGCGGTTGGCGGCCTATTTTGGGGACCAGCAGGCGCCGCAAATGTGTGGCCATTGCTCGGTCTGTCGCGGGCAGGTTGCGCAACTTCCTGAACCACCGGCGCTGGCACCTTTTACCGCCGGCTCCGCAAGACTATCTTGCTGGTAGCGGCCGGTCGTCGCTGGTGGCGCAGCTTCTCTTTAACCGCGGTATCAACCTTTCTGGAATTTCCTCATTCCTGAAGCCGGAACGCGACCTGCTCGCCGACCCCTTCCTTTTGCCGGATATGCCCCAGGCGGTAGCGCGGCTTTACCGGGCGCTCCTTTCCGGTGAGAAAATTGCGGTTTACGGCGACTATGACGTTGATGGCATCACCGCCACCGCTATCCTGGTGACGGGGCTGGCTAGGCTCGGCTGCCAGGCGGTGCCCTACATTCCCCACCGGCTGGCCGAAGGCTACGGCCTGCGGTCGGCGGCTTTAGAGCAGCTAAGGCAGCAGGGCATCAGCCTGGTAGTCAGCGTGGACTGCGGCATTACTGCCATCGAACCGGTGGCAAAGGCGCGGCGGCGCGGGCTTGACATAATAGTTACCGACCACCACGTGCCCCTGCCCGAATTGCCCCCCGCTCTGGCAATCATCAACGCCCGGTTGCCCGGCTCGGCCTATCCTTTTACCGGTCTTACTGGCGCCGGAGTCGCTTTCAAGCTGCTCCAGGCCCTGTTTTCGAACCTGGGGCGGGAGAGCGGGATAGATGATTTTTATGACCTGGCGGCGCTGGGCACGGTTGCCGATATTGCCCCTCTGCTCGGAGAAAATCGTTATCTTGTCAAGCGGGGTTTGGAGCAGATTTGCCGTGTTCCACGCCTGGGGCTGGGCCAGATTATCAGCCGGGCGGGGCTGGACGCGGCCAACATCAGCGCTGAGAACATATCCTGGACGATTGCCCCGCGTCTCAACGCCGCCGGAAGGCTTGCTCACGCCCTAACCAGCTATAAATTGCTCATCACCGAGTCCGTTCAAGAGGCTGAGGAAGTGAGTTTCTGGCTGGAGCAGAAGAATGCCGAGCGCCAGCGTCTGCAGGCGAGGGCGCTGGAGCGGGCGCGGGCGCAGGTGCTTGAGCAGGGCAGCCAGCCGCTGCTTTTCTGCGGGGACAGGGAGTTTGACGGCGGCATCGTGGGGTTGGTGGCGGGCAAGCTGGCCGAGGAGTTTTACCGCCCGGCGGTGGTGGTGAAGGTCGGTGAAAAAGTCTCCACCGGCAGCTGCCGCAGCATACCCGAGTTCAACATCGCTCAGGCGCTGGAACAGTGCCGCGGTATGCTCACCGAGTTCGGCGGCCATTCCCAGGCGGCGGGCTTCACCCTGCCCACTGCGTCTTTACCGCGCTTGCGGGAAACGCTGTTAGAGCTTGCGGCGAAGGCGCTTACCGGCGTCGAGCTTAAACCCCGCCTGGACATTGACGCCGAGACTATTCTGGCCGACATCGGCGGTAGCGCTTTCCGGGAGATGCAGGTGCTCAGTCCCTTCGGCCAGGGTAATCCCATGCCGGTGTTACTCAGCCGGGGGGTGAAGGTGGCCGACTGTACGGTTATGGGCAACGGCTCAAGCCACCTGCGCTTTAAACTCGGCCAGGGAAATAAAAGCTGGCCGGGGGTGGCCTTCGGCTTCGGCGGGTGCCTGGGCGAGGTCTCTTCATATCTTGACATCGTCTATAATCTGGAAATAGACTGGTGGAACGGCGAGGGCAAGCTGCGGCTGAATATTCTGGATTTTGCTCCCGCCATCTAGTATAACTGGAGCGCCTTATGGCTGGTGATGCCAACGCCGCTGTCCTGCCGGTAATGCTGGACATCACTCTTATGGTGGTGCTGCCCCTTCTGGCCGCTTATCTCATCGGCTCGCTGCCAACCGGCTACCTGGTAGCCCGCCTGCGCCGGGGGATTGACATCCGCCAGGTCGGCAGCCGCAACATGGGCGCGATGAACGTCTTTTACCAGGTCGGCTTCCGGTGGGGACTGCTGGTGCTGTCGGTGGATATTGGCAAAGGGGCGGCGGCGGTCGCCCTCGTCCGCTTTATGGGCGTGCCCCTGGCGGTTGAGCTTCTGGGTGGGGCGGCGGTGGTGCTAGGGCACAGCTTCCCGGTCTTTCTAAAATTCCGCGGAGGCAAAGGCGGCGCCACCACCATCGGCGTTCTGGCTTACCTGATGCCCTGGGGTATTCCCGTCTTTTTGGCGATTTTCGGGCTGCTGCTCGGGATAACGCGCTTCCCCACTCTCAGCTATAGCCTGGCCTTTGTCGGTTTTCCCTTTATCGCCTGGCTGGTCTATGGCCGCCTGGCCTACGTTATCTTCGCCGTTTTGCTGCTCGTGCTGCCGGGGGCAAAGTACGTACCGCGCATTCTGGAGATGCGCACCCGCAGCGGCGGCTGGCGACATTTCTTCATGCGCCGGGGCTTGAAAGACCGGTTCTAGTCCTTTTTCGACGCCATCTGGCGCGCTATCCCGTAGGCGGCCAGCGCGAAGGGACCGCCGACGAAGCTGGCAAATCGCCAGAACACCGGGCTCAAGCGGCGAAAGGCCGAATCGAAAGACACCACCACAAAGCAGCCCAGCCAGATACCGACCATCAGGGTGCTCAGGTCAACCATTTTGGCAAGCCTCCTTATTTGAATTATGCGCAGAGTTCGCCGACGAAAGCCTCCGCCTCGAAGGGGGCAATCTCGCCCAGGTCGTCGCCGGTGCCGATGTAGGTGATGGGAATTTTAAGCTCGTCGGCGATGGCCAGCACGATGCCGCCCCTGGCGGTCGAGTCCAGCTTGGTGAGGATGATGCCGGTGACGCCCACCGCCTCGGCGAAGTGCCTGGCCTGCGCCAGCCCGTTCTGGCCGGTGGTGGCGTCGAGCACTAAAATCACCTCGTGCGGCGCATCCGGCTGGACTTTGGCAATCACCCGCCTTATTTTCTTCAGTTCCTCCATCAGGTTGAACTTGGTGTGCAGCCGTCCGGCGGTGTCGATGATAAGCTCGTCGGCGCCCCGGTTGCGCGCTGCCGCCACCGCGTCATAGACCACCGCTCCGGGGTCGGCGCCCGGCTGGTGGGCGACGATTTCGGTGCCGACTTTTTCCGCCAGGTGTTTTAGCTGGTCAATGGCGGCTGCCCGGAAGGTGTCCGCCGCGGCGAGGATGACCTTTTTGCCGGTGTTTCGGCGCATCAGGGCGAGCTTGGCGATGGTGGTGGTCTTGCCGCTGCCGTTCACCCCCACGACCATCGTTATTTTCGGTGGCGATGGCTGGGGCTTTGCGGGTTGGGCAACTTTGAGGATTTTTATTATTTCTTCGTTCAAAGCGGCGCGTGCCTTTTCCCCGTCCTTGATGCCCTGCTCGGATACCCGCTTTTTCACGCCCGCGATGATTTTAGCGCTGGTGCTTACCCCGACATCGGCGGTGATGAGCTGTTCTTCGAGGTCGCTCCAGAAGGCTTCATCGAGTTTGCTCGACTTGAAAAGCTCGACGACGCTAGAGCACCAGACCTGGCGGCTGCGCTGTAGCGCTTTTTTGAAGATGTTCATGTTGGAACCTATCCCCTTGCCCCTTCCCTTTGGAATGAAGGGAAGGGGGATTTTTTATTTATTAGAGGGGCCTCGCCCCTCTATGACACCCTATTACTTCCCTATCAGCCCCTCCAGTAAACTTATCGCGGCTTCTTTATCCAGCGGCATATTATTATTACCGCACTTCGGGCTCTGGATACAAGCCGGGCAGCCCGATTCGCAGGGGCAGTCATTAATAGCGTTGAGCGTGGCCTGCCAGATTTCGCTAATCACCTCGTAGCCTTTTTCGGCGATGCCGATGCCGCCGGGGTAGGCGTCGTAGATGAAAATCTGGGCTTTGCCGGTATCGGGGTGGAGGGGCGTGGATATGCCGCCGATGTCGTTGCGGTCGCAGAGGGCGAACAGCGGTAAAATTGATATGGCGGCGTGCTCGGCGGCGTGTAGCCCCCCGGCGATGTCCATCTCGCTTTTCTGCATATCGGCCAGCGTCTTTTCCGGCAGGCCGAACCATAAGCCGACGGTCTCGAAATGGGTCGGCGGCAGCGCCAGCGGCTCTTCCCCGATGACCTGGTTGGTGAACGGCGCCATCTTCTTGTAGCCGAGCACCTGGTTGGTCACTGCCACCTCGCCCACGAAAACCTCCACCGGGCCAACCGTCTTCTGCCGTAAAACTCGCTTGATGCGCAGGTCTTCGAGCTCCTTAGTCTGGGTGTGGTAGGTTGCGTCGCTGGGCACCGCCAGGGCGGTGCGGTTTACCAGGTCAAGCTCCTTGATGAGGTAGGCGTCTCCTTGGTGTAAATAAATTGCGCCGGGATGAATCTGGAAGAAGGCGACGCTGGCCTCGATGGTCTCCAGCAGCGAGTCGTCGGCGGCGTTGATGAGCCGGTACTGCTCGTTGGAAGCTGCCCGGATATTGATGCTCCCGGCGGGTTGAAAAACGGTGGTTGCCGGATACCAGCGGTGCCTTTTCGCCCGCAGTAAGCCCGCTTCGGCAAGCTCGGCGATTTTGATAGGCATTTCCGGTCCGAAATATTTTTCATCTTCGCCGTCGAGCGGCTTTTCCCAGGCGGCGCAGACCAGGTGCGCCTTGAAAATATACGGGTTTTCCGGGTTGACCAGGGCGTTTTCGAAGCTCTTGCCGAAGAAAAACTCGGGGTGGTTCATAATATACTGGTCGAGCGGGTTATCCAGGCCGATGAGAAAGCTCATCGAACGCGCCCGCCCCCGCCCGCTGCGCCCCGCCTGCTGCCAGGTGCTGGCGATGGAGCCGGGGTAGCCGGTGAGTACGGTGGCTTCGAGGTCGCCGATGTTGACGCCAAGCTCGAGGGCGTTGGTCGCCACCACGCCGGTAAGTTCCCCATCGAAAAGCGCCCGCTCGATGCGGCGGCGCTCCTCGGGCAGATAGCCTGCCCGGTATGGCATGATGCGGGTCTCCAGACCGGGGCTGGTTTTGGCAAGCAACTCGCGGGCGTAGCGGTAGAGTACCTCTGTCAGGCGGCGGCTGCGGGCGAAGGTGATGGTGCGTTTTTCCTGCCGCACCAGCTCGACAAACAGGTTAGCGGCCTCGCTATTGGTGCTTGAGCGTGTCCCCTTTGCCTTATCCACCATAGGCGGGTTCCAGAAAACAAAGTCCTTGCCGCCGGAGGGCGAGCCGTCAGTGGTCACCACTTCAAAGGGCAGCCCGACCAGTTTTTTGATGTGCTCACCGGGGTTGGCGATGGTGGCCGAGCAGCCGACAAACTGCGCGCTTGAGCCGTAATATTCACAGAGACGCCGCAGGCGGCGCATGACACCGGCGACGTGCGAGCCGAAAACGCCCCGGTAGCCGTGGGCCTCGTCAAGCACGATGAACTTCAGGTGGCGCAAAAAGCGCGACCAGAGCTGGTGATTGGGGAGGATGCCGATGTGCAGCATGTCGGGATTGGTGAGGATGAGGCGGCCGTATTTCCTGATTTGGGAGCGCTCCCGGGTCGGCGTGTCGCCGTCGAAGGTGGCGAACTGGTCTAAGCCCAGCAGCGCCGGGCAGGCCAGTTCCCGCAGGCTGCGGAACTGGTCCTGCGCCAGGGCCTTGGTGGGAAAGAGATAGAGGGCGGTCGCCGCCGGGTCAGCCTGCATCGTCTCCAGCACCGGGACGTTGTAGCAGATGGTCTTGCCGGAGGCGCTGCGGGTTGCCACCATCACGTTTTTACCCATACGAGCTAGGTCAATTGCCTCGGCCTGGTGAGTGTAAAGCGGGAAAAGATGGCGCCGGCGCAGGCAGTCTTCCAGTATCGCGGGCAGGGGCTTCGCCAGGGCTTTAAGCTGCGCAATGCGCGGCGGGATGGCCTCGATGTGGACAACCTGGCCCCGGTAGTCCGGCTGCGCTTTCAGATATTCCAGGAAGGCCGGTTCTTTCATCGTGGGCTTTCCGCCGGTGGCGGCGGGGAATGCCATAAGAAGGCTATCTCAGAAGACGGGCACCATCTCAATCTCATAGTCAATCATTTCCATTTCGAACCGGCTGCGCTCGATGAAGTCAACCACCTTAGAGAGGACTTCGTTGGTGTGGCGGGGGTCGTTGCTGACATAGACGACGCCGAGGGTGGCGGCCTGCCACGAGTCCAGGTCGTCGGTTTCGGCGATAGCCACGTTGAACTTGTTTTTGACTCGCGCCGTGATGGACTTGATGACCTGCCTCTTGCCCTTCAGGTCACCGTTTTCGGGGAGTCTCAGCCTGACGCGGAGCACACCGACATTCATCGCCAATTAGTATAAGTTACCGTCTGATATGAGGTCAAACCGGCCTGCAGGGTATTGACATTTTCGGTGGCTTCGGGTTATGATGCCGCCAAGAGACAAGGTCGGGGGTGCGCTATGCCTCCCAGGTACAAAGTCGGCCAGAAAGTGGTTATTGTGCCGGCAAGGAGCGGGCAGGCTCCCGCGCGGGATGCCGGCCTGGATGACTTCACCGGCCGGACGGGTGTCGTCGAGAACTACCACTGGATTAGTCCTCCCGGCGTCGGCAAAGAAGTCTTCCTCTATACCGTGCATATCGAGAAAAGCGATAAAGACCTGGTGCTCTACGACGACGAGCTTCGCCCGGTCTAGCTCTTTAGCCCTTTCCCTCCTCTCCCTCTTTTATGCTATATTGTCTAGAGCACTTTTTGCACCCTTAAGTCCTTTTAAGGGTAGAACGGAATAGCATTCGGATGCTGGCAAAAGTCAGGACGGCGGCCACGGTTGGCCTCGAAGGGTTGCTGGTTGACGTTGAGGTTGACATCGCCAGCGGCCTGCCCGCTTTCAACATCGTGGGGTTGCCCGACGCCGCGGTGCAGGAGTCCAGGGAGCGGGTGCGCAGCGCCATCCGCAACTCGGGGTTTAGTTTCCCGATGAAGCGTATCGTGGTGAACCTTGCTCCGGCGGATCTCAAGAAGGCCGGGCCGGCCTACGACCTGCCCATCGCGGTGGGTATCCTCATCAGCTCGGAGCAGCTATCAGCCGACCTCGCCGATACTATCCTTCTGGGCGAGCTTTCGCTGGACGGCAACCTGCGCCACACGCGGGGGATGCTGCCGATGGTGGCGGTTGCCCGTAACGCCGGGGTCAAGACGGTGGTTGTGCCCGAGACCGATGCCCGCGAGGCCTCGCTCGTACCCGGTATTCAGGTTGTCCCGGTGGCTTCGCTGGCGCAGTTAGCGGGCTATCTGCGGGGCGAAATCGAAATCCCCGCTGGCGAGTTTGAGGCGAATGCCGAAGATGTTCCCCCGCCCGGCCCCGGCAGCATTGACATGCGCTTTATCAAGGGGCAGGAGCACGTGAAGCGGGCATTGGAGGTGGCGGCGGCGGGCGGTCACAACGTAATCATGGTCGGGCCGCCGGGCAGCGGCAAGACGCTTTTGGCGCGTTCTCTGCCGTCTATTCTACCGCCGATGACCGGCGAGGAATCCCTGGAAGTCACCAAGATTTACAGCGTGAGTGGGCTTTTACCGTCGGATACGCCGCTCATCCGCCAGCGCCCCTTCCGCGCCCCTCACTACACCATTTCGAATGCCGGTCTGGTGGGCGGTGGGCAGTTCCCCAGGCCCGGCGAGGTCTCCCTGAGCCACCGAGGCGTCCTGTTTTTGGATGAGCTGCCTGAGTTCGGCCACTCGGTTTTGGAAGTGCTGCGCCAGCCGCTCGAAGATAAGACCGTCACTATCAGCCGCGCTCAGGGCAGCCTGTCGTTCCCCGCCAGCTTCATGCTGGTCGGCGCGATGAACCCCTGCCCCTGCGGCTATAACGGCGACCCCTTCCGCCAGTGCAGTTGCTCGGCCTCCACCGTGGCCCGCTACCAGCAGCGCATCAGCGGCCCCTTCCTCGACCGGGTGGATATTTTTGTCGAGGTGCCCCATATTGATTACGAAAAGCTCACCGATGACCGCGCCGGCGAGCCTTCGGAGAAAATCCGGGAGAGGGTGAGCGCCGCCCGTACGCGGCAGATAGCGCGTTTCTCTGGTGATGGCATCGCCTGCAACGCCGAGATTACCGCGGCGCAGGTGCGGGACTTCTGCCGGATGGAAGACTCGGCGCAGGGCCTGCTGAAGGCGGCGACCAAGCAGCTTTACCTCTCGGCAAGGGCGTTTCACCGCATTTTGAAGCTGGCGAGAACCATCGCCGACCTGGAAAACGCCGAGGTCATCAAAGCGCCCCACCTAGCCGAAGCGATTCAGTACCGGCCGAGAAGGAATGTGATCTGAGAAATAATCTCATTGACGCCAAGACTACAGCCGCAGCATCAGGTGGGCGATGAAGAAATAAAGCGCCACGCCGAAGATATCCATCACGGTGGTGATAAACGGCGCCGAGACCAGAGCCGGGTCAAGCTTGAATAGACGAAAAATAAAGGGCAAAGCCCCACCAGCCAGCGTCGCCATGATTGAGATAGCTATCAGGGTATTGCTCACCACGATAGCTACCTGCAGGTTCCGCCCGAGCGCATAAGCCCAAATCAGGACGACTGCCCCGAGCACCAGTCCCAAAATAGCACCGACACCGGCCTCCCGCAGGATTATTTTCAATGCCCGACTTGGATGGACCTCGCCCGTAGCCAGACCACGAATAACAACCGTAGCTGATTGCGCGCCCACGTTGCCCCCCGTACCTATCAGCAGCGGGATAAAGGCCGCCAGAATCACGATTTCCGCCAGCAGGGCTTCCTGGCCGGCGATAATGGAGCCCGTGACGGTGTTTACCAGAATGAGGAGAAAAAGCCACCCGACGCGGCGCTTCACCACGCTGAGAATTCTTGAGGTGAAGTAGCCGCGTTCCGTGCCCGGTACGGCACCAAAGCGATAGATGTCTTCAGTGGCTTCTTCCTCGATAATATCAGCCACGTCATCGTGAGTGATGATACCGACCAGACGCTCTTCCGCGTCCACCACGGGGATTGTCAGTATGTCATGCTCACGTAATTTTTTAGCTACCTCCTCGCGGTCGGTGTATGTAAAGACAAAAGGCGGGTCCGGTTTCATGATGTGCGCCACTTTGTTGTCGCGGTCGGCCAGGACGAGGTCTTTGAGCGAAACGGTGCCTGCCAGTCGGCGATGGTCGTCCATGACGTAGCACTCGTATATCGTCTCACGGTTGATAGCCAGCTGTCGTACCCGTTCCAGAGCCTGCGCCACGGTCATGTCACTACGTAGGTCAACAAACAGTGGTGTCATCTCACGCCCGGCAGTCCCGTCTTCGTAGCCCAGTAACTGAGCCGTAATGCGCCGCTGGTCAGGGGTGAGTATCCGGAGCAGTTTCCTGGCGACTACCGCCGGCACTTCCTCCAGCAGTTCGGCCCGGTCATCCGGAGGCATTCCCTCGAGGAATGCCCGTGCCGCCTGGTCACTGAAGGATTCAAGCATTCTATTCTGATGCGTCCCATTGAGGTGGTCGAAAACGTCGGCGGCCAGTCCTTTGGGAAGCAGACGGAAAGCAATCAACGCTCTCTCAGACGGCACCCTCATCAACAGGTCAGCAATGTCTGAGGGCGCTAATTCTATCAGACCCTGCCGCAATATTTTGTACTGCTTACTCTCCAGCAGTTCCCGAAAGCGGTATTCATCCAGAGCCGGCAATTTCAATCCCCTCAAAAACAACTTTCGGAGACAAATAAAAACCCCACATCCGGTGGGACGTGGGGCACAACCCAAAGGCCTTCGTCATAGGCCTATCCTAACGCCTGCACCACCGTCATCCATCGAATGAAGATGTTAACTTGTCCGCGTTTATCATCCGGTTCCGGGGAAGATTTGGCTTCCATATGCGGTCTCCTTACAAGTAAGATTATATTTCGCGCCTTTTAACCGTGTCAAACCGGGCGATGGTCGAATCTCAGACGATGCGAAGCTTTAACAATTTATTTTTATCCCCGGTAAATGAGATAGACCAGCAGCCCCAGCAGCACCACGCCCACGATTATGGCGATGATGCCGCCGGCTACCAGCGCCCCCGCGCCGGAGTTGATGCGCCAGCTGTTCTGCACCAGTTTCCTGGCATCGGTGCGGACATCAGCGTGCGAGGCCAGGATGTTGAAGTCCTGACGGGCTTCCCGCCGTCCCCAGAGAATGCCGATTATTCCGGCCACCACAAAAACGCCGCCGACGATTGCCATTGCCAGATTGCCAGGCATAAGACTCCCCTGTGGGCTTGTTTGCCGTGATTATAGGCGTTTTGTCACTGTTTTTCAAGTGGGCGGATTTGGGAACCCATCCCCACCAGATATGAACGGATTTTTGCCTACACTGGGCATTTTGAGATAATAAAAAACAGGGTGTCGGGGCGGAGCCACTCTAAAACAAAAAATGTATCCCCTTCTCTTCAAAGGAGGAGAAGGGGATAGAAGGGGATGAGGTTACCCAATCGAAAAGGCTATGCGGGAGATATTCATACCGATACCTCCCGCTTGGTAATCTTACACGGTCAGCTTGCCGGCCTAGATAATTTCGACGGTTGCGCCGGCGGCCACCAGCTTCTCTTTGGCGGCGTTGGCCTCGTCTTTGTTGACGCCCTCTTTAACGTTCTTCGGCGCGCTCTCGACCAGGTCCTTGGACTCTTTCAAGCCCAGCGAGGTAAGCTCGCGCACTGCCTTGATGACGTTAATCTTGTTGGCGCCAATGGTCTTCAGGACAACGGTGAACTCCGTTTTCTCCTCGGCGGCGGGCGCAGCGGCTCCGGCGGCGGCTGCGGCCGGAGCGGCGGCCACCGGCACAGCGGCGCTCACGCCGAACTCCGTCTCCAGGGCCTTCACCAGCTCGGCCAGCTCCAGCACGGTCATACCCTTGATGGCGGTCATAATTTCATCAGTTGTCACGGACTTTTTCTCCCCCTCTGCTTTTTTGGTCTTTTTGCGGGTTTCAGCAGCCTCTGGCTTGCTCTCGGCAGCCTCTGCCTTGGTTTCAGCAGCCTCTGGCTTGCTCTCGGCAGCCTCTGCCTTGCTCTCGGCAGCCTCTGCCTTGGTTTCGGCGGCTACTTCTTTGGTCTCGTCGGACATTTATTTTGCCTCCAGTTGATTTATTCTCGCCCCAAGTACCCCGGCGATGCCCCTGATAGGCGCGGAAAGCTGAGATACCAGCCGGTAAATCGGGGCCTGCATCCCGCCGATAACCTGGCCGATAAGTACCTCTTTCGGCGGCAGTTTTGCCAGGGACGTTACTTCTCCGGCACCCAGCAGGCGGTCGGTTAAAAATCCCCCGCGGACTTCGAGGGCGGTCTTCAGGTCACGGTTAAAGTTACTGAGCGCCTTCGCCGGTTCAATTTCGTCCTGGTAGCCGAATATAATGGCGACCGGGCCTTTGAAAATCTCGGTCAGGTCTTCGCGCCCGGCTTTTTCGGCAGCGATGTGAGCCAGGGTGTTTTTGACCACCTTGAAGTCGAGGCCTTTTTCCCGGAAACGTCGCCTCAAGGTGGTCAGTTCCACCGCGGTTATGCCCCGGTAGTCCGCCACTATGCCGATGCGGCACTTGCGGAAAAGCACCTCGAGCTGGTCTATCGTCACTGTTTTCTTTTCTCTCTGCACTTTTTCACCTCCTAATAAAAAGCCCTTGGGCCGCTGGTGCACAAGGACTTTCTGTAATCCAGAAACTTCCTCGGCAGGCATTTGATTAAGCCTTGCGGCACCCGCTGTCTTCGGAACTATTCAGTTTTAAGACTAATCTGTCGGTGGGGAATCCCTGCCTGTTCTAACCGGCTACGCCAGGCGTAAGCTCCAGCGCCTTTAAGTCCAGCCTGATGCCCGGCCCCATGGTCGTGGTGATGGTCGCCGAGCGGATGTAGATGCCCTTGACGCCGGTTGGTTTTGCCTTGACGATGGCGTCCACCACCGTCGCCAGGTTTTCCACCAGTTTCCCGGTGTCGAAGTTTGATTTGCCCAGTACGAGGTGGATGATGGAGGTGCGGTCGAGCTTGAACTCGACCCGTCCCTTGCGGGCGTCTTCTATTACCCTGGGCAGGTCGCCGGCCGCTACCACCGTACCTGACTTGGGGTTCGGCATAAGGCCGCGCCGCCCTAGGATTTTACCCAGCTTACCGACCTTGCCCATCATATCGGGGGTAGCGATGGCGGTGTCGAAGTCCAGCCAGCCCTCCTCGATTTTCTTGACGATTTCATCGCTGCCGACGAAGTCGGCGCCGGCGGACTGCGCCGTGCGGGCAGCGTCACCCTGGGCGAAGACCAGGATACGGACTTTTTTGCCCAGACCGTGAGGCAAAACAGCGGTACCGCGTATCTGGTGGGCGGAGTTTTTGGGGTCTAACCCCATGCGCAGGTGCAGCTCCACTGTCTCATCAAAACCGGCGTAGCGGACTTTTTTAGCAAGCTCAATCGCCTTTTCCGGCTCATACGCGGTATTCGGCGTGATTTCTTTGACGGCGGTCTGGTATTTTTTACCGTGCTCGGTCATATTTCCCCTACTCTACGGTCACGCCCATGCTCCGGGCGGTGCCCATTACGATTTTTTCGGCGGCCTCAATACTGGCGGCGTTCAAGTCCTTGGCCTTGATAGTCGCGATTTCCCGGACTTTCTGCTGCGAGAGTGTCCCGGCGCTAGCGCGCCCCGGTGTGCCGCTGCCCTTTTCGAGTCCCAGGGCTTTCTTGATGAGGTCGGTCGTGGGCGGCGTCTTGGTGATGAAGCTGAAAGACCGGTCTTCATATATGGTAATTTCTACCGGGATGATGGCGCCGGCCTCCTTGGCGGTGCGCTCGTTGTATTCTTTGCAGAAGGCCATGATGTTGGCGCCGTGCTGGCCGAGGGCGGGGCCTACCGGCGGCGCCGGGTTCGCCTTGCCGGCTTCAATCTGTAACTTAACGATGGCCTTTACCTTTTTAGCCACGGTGCCTCCTAGAGTTTCTCCACCTGAAGGAAATCAAGCTCGACCGGTGTTTCCCGGCCAAAGAGGGTGAGCAGTACCTTGGCCTTGTCCTTGGCGGTGTTTATTTCATCAACCACGCCCACGAAGTCAATGAAGGGACCGTCGGTCACCCGGACGCTCTGCCCCTTACGGAAACCGACCTTGACCCGGGGGGCTTCAGCTTCCATCTGCTTGAGGATGCGGCCAACCTCTTCGTCTTTCAGGGCGATGGGCTTGTTGCCGCTGCCGACAAATCCGGTGACCGCGGGGGTGTTACGCACCACGCTCCAACTGTTGTCGCTCATGGTCATCCTGACCAGGACATAGCCGGGCATTATCTTTTTGGTGATGGTGCGGCGCTGGCCGTTTTTCACCTCAAGCTCTTCTTCGGTGGGGATGACTACCTCGGCGATTTCACCGGCCATGTCCAGCGACTTGACGCGCTGTTCCAAGTTTTTCTTTACCCTGTCTTCATAGCCGGCATAGGTATGAATCGCATACCATTGTTTCAGGTCGCTTGCCGATTGCGGGCTTGCTTCGACGGGATTTTTGTTCATGCGCTGAAAACTACTACCACATCATTATTTATGGGAATAAGGCTTAGGCTCATCTTCTCAGGAAAACGTCGTTCACCAGGCGGGCGAAGCCCAGGTCGAGCAGCCCCAGCACGAGGCCGGTTACCGCCGCCACGAGGACGACCAGCGTCGTCAGATAGACGATTTCCCGTCGGGAGAGCCAGACCACCTTTTTTAACTCGCTTACGGTCTCGCCGAATATGGCGAACCGTTTGCGGCTCTTGGTTGCGGTTGCGGCGATTTGCTGTGTCATAGACAAACGCTAAAGACAGGCGTTCCTCCTACCGTACTTCACGGTGGAGCCTCTGGACCCGGCAACGCGGGCAGTATTTTTTCAGCTCCAAGCGCTGGGAGTCGTTTTTCCGGTTCTTGGTGGTGGTGTAATTCCGCTCCTGGCACTCGGTACAGGCCAGATGAATTATTATCCGGTTTTCCCCTTTTTTGGCCATGTTATTCTATGATGCGGGTGATGGTGCCGGCCCCGACCGTCCTACCCCCTTCGCGAATGGCAAAGCGCAGACCGGTTTCCAGGGCCACCGGATAGAGCAGCTTGATTTTCGCCTTGATGTTGTCACCGGGCATCACCATTTCGACGCCTTCCGGTAGTTCAAGAGTACCGGTGACATCGGTAGTGCGGATGTAAAACTGCGGCTTGTAGCCATTGAAGAAAGGCGTATGCCGGCCGCCTTCGTCTTTGCTCAATACGTAAATCTGGACTTCGGCCTCGGTGTGCGGCTTGATGGTACCCGGCGCCGCCAGCACCTGGCCGCGCTCGATGTCTTCACGCTCGACGCCTCGCAGCAGTATGCCAACGGCGTCACCCGGCTCGGCGTAGTCTAAAATCTTGTGGAACATCTCCAGGCTGGTGGCTACCACCTTTTTGGGCTCGTGGTGCAGGCCGACGATTTCCACTTCGTCGCCCCCCTTGATGACGCCGCGCTCAACGCGCCCGGTGGGTACGGTGCCGCGTCCCTTGATGCTGAAAACGTCTTCGACAGCCATCAGGAAGGGTTTGTCCTTAGGCCTGACCGGCGTCGGTATGTAATTGTCCACTGCGTCCATCAGCTTCAGGATTTGGCCGCACCAGGGGCAGTCGGGCTTGCCGCAGGCGCACTCCAGAGCTTTGACGGCGCTCACCCGGACGATGGGGACCTGGTCGCCGGGGTAGCCGTACTTGCTGAGCAGTTCGCGGAGCTCGACTTCAACCAGCTCCAGCAGCTCCTCGTCTTCCATCAGGTCAACCTTGTTCAGGGCGACCACGATGGCGGGCACTTCCACCTGGTGCGCCAGAAGAATGTGTTCCCGGGTCTGGGGCATCGGGCCGTCCGGAGCGCTCACTACCAGTATGGCGCCGTCCATCTGGGCGGCACCGGTAATCATGTTCTTGATGTAGTCGGCGTGTCCCGGACAGTCAATGTGAGCATAATGCCTTTTTGCGGTTTCATATTCGATGTGGGCGATGGCGATGGTCATGCCGCGGGCTTTTTCTTCCGGGGCATTATCAATCGTATCAAAGGCGCGGAATTCTGACAGACCGGCCTGCGCTAACACTCTGGTGATGGCCGAAGTCAGAGTTGTTTTCCCATGGTCAACGTGACCGATGGTACCTACGTTGCAATGTGGTTTAGTACGCTCGAATTTTTTCTTAGCCATTTATCCCCCTTTAATAAAAGCCCACAACCAGATTCGAACTGGTGACCCCGTTCTTACCAAGAACGTGCTCTACCGGCTGAGCTATGTGGGCAAACTGCCGTACAATTCTAAAGTAGCCTGGCTGAAAAAGTCAAGTTACTGGCTCAGAACATCCCGCTATCGCTCGTCTGGTGACGGGACTAAATCTATTGTAACGGATATATTTGCCGTTGTCCAGTCTCTTTTTTACGGTGGAGAGGGCAGGATTCGAACCTGCGTAGCCCTTAGGGCGGCAGATTTACAGTCTGCTCCGATTAACCGCTCCGGCACCTCTCCACTTGGCGTCTCCCGCTCGCGAGCCCGAGAGGGGAGTCGAACCCGCTAACCTACCGATTACAAGTCGGTTGCGCTGCCATTGCGCCACTCGGGCAAGTCCGGTGCCGTTAAATTATAGAAATCCTGAGGCGCAAAGTCAAGTTGCGCACGGGAGATGTTGTCTTGGCAGAAGTTTTCCCTTCGGGTTTCAGTCTCCTTCGGTAAAATGCTATAATCAATATTTGTTACGATGAAAAACATTCTCATCCAGCTTGATTTTGACGGCACGGTGACCTGCGAAGATCAGGCCTACACCATTCTGGACGCTTATGCTCCCGGTCTCTGGCGGCAGCACCTGGAAGATTACCGCCAGGAGCGCATCACTGTCGGCGAGTTCAACCGCCGTGCCTTCGCGCTCGTGCACGAGAACGAAGCCAAACTTGTCGAGTTCGTGCTTCGCCACGCCCGTCTGCGCCGGGGTTTTAAGGAATTTGTTGAATTCTGCCATCAGACTGGCCTGAAGTGTGCCATCATAAGCAACGGCCTTGATTTTTACATAAACACCATCCTGCAAGACGCTGGAATTACCGGGGTCGAGGTGCGCGCCGCCCGCACGCGCTTTACGCCTGAAGGCATCAGGGTTAGTTATCCCGGCCCCGACGGGGAAGAGCTTGAGTCCGGCTTCAAGGAAGCGTACGTACGGTATTTCCTGGCGCAGGGATATCGCATCATCTACGTGGGCAACGGCTGGTCGGACATTTTCGCCGCCCGCCTGGCCGAGTACATTTTCGCCTGCGACGACCTTTTATCACTGGCCGGCGAGGAAGGGCTGCCGGTCGAGCCTTTCGGCGATTTTAACGATGTCCGGAAAGGGCTGGAACGGCTGATGAAAGCCCTGGCTTTCGAATCATAGGGTTCTAACTGGAGGGCGGTACTTTGACCGAAGACAAGTATGTCCGGAGACGCTTCGACAGCCAGCCGGAAGCGGCGATTGATACCGGAGTGCTCGAAACCATCCCCTTCGCTTACCCGGGGCGTGCTACCGAGGTTGTCTATGAGACCGACGAGTTTACCGCGGTCTGTCCATGGACGGGGCTGCCCGACCTGGGGCGGCTGGTGATTAGCTACGTCCCGAACCAGTCGCTGGTTGAGCTTAAATCGTTGAAATACTACCTTACCTCTTACCGCAACGTCGGCATCCTCCAGGAGCACGCTGTAAACCGTATCCTTGATGACCTGACAGAGTTGCTGAAGCCGGTCTTGATGACCTGCGAAATCCACTTCCGTGACCGGGGCGGGCTCAGGACATTCGTGCGTGTGAAGTATCCTTAGCCGCGGCTGGTGTCCCTGCCCCTTTTCCGCAATCTACCCTGGGATGATAGTCTCAGCGGCCTGAGGATGGGGCTGGCCTTAAGCAAGATACTGGTCGAGCTTCACGGCGGTAAAATCTAGGTAAAAAGCTCGTCCGGAAGCGGCTGCGTTTTTGCGCTTTCCCTGCCGGTCGGCTAACCGACGGCACACGAGGAGGGTATGGTTTTGCGTCCCTCGGATTTGCGCCGACTTCGTGGCGGTCTTAATAATTGCGGGATTTTATTTTATCAACTTCGAGCATGATTTTTGTGCCGCACTCGGGGCAGGTGCCGGAAAATAACTTCTTGTTCCTCTCGGCGGCAACCTCCCGGCAATCATCGAGCTCGATGTCGCGTTTGCATTTTTTACAGTAGCCTGTAACTTTCTTTGCCATTTCGTCCCCCTTAAGAGAGCGGAGCACTTTCTTCCGCAGTACCAGTGTCCCCCCAGATAATTATAAGAGGGCAGGATTTAGGCTGTCAATCATTCGGCAGGTTCGTCACCTTTCGGTTTCTTCCGGAAGAGGTGCATAATCAGGAAGACGAGGATACCGACGCCGGTGAGCACGCACAGCCCGCCGAATGTCAGGGCGGCTATCCGTTGGCCGGTGATGAAAATCAGGATGAAAAGAGAACCAACGAATATGAACCCAATTCCTACCACCATGCTTGCGGTATTTGCGCCAAATGCGCCGGCTTTCCTTTCACTTCTGTAGGTGCCGGCTCCTCTCATTCTGCGGCTGACCATCACGGCCTCCTCAGTTCAATTTTTCGGAACGTTGCTGGATAAAGCGAAATTACCGCGGGTTAAGTTATTCTAACCTTGTGCCAGGCCGGTTGTCAAAGCGATGAAACTGAAAACTGAAAGACTAGATCGGCCGGCTCATCCGGGTAATCTCGGCGATGATTTCCGCAAATGGCAGGCGCATCTTATCCATCTTGGCAAATAGCTCGGGACGCTCCTTCTGTGCCGCCGGGATGACCTTGCGCAGCGCCTTACCCATGTTTTTGGCCATGTTGTAGGGGTTAAAAGATGGCGGCAGGGGTTCTTTTACCAGGCCGAAGAGATAGTCAATTTCTCCCGGCTCGGTCAGGATAAACGGCAGTGCCCAGACTTTCATGTAGGCATCAGCGCTGTAAGTGTCGGCGTAGTCTTTTTGCCACCAGTCAACATATTTTGCGATGGCGGTTGTTTCCAGCCCGAAACGTTTCTCCTGGAGGGCGAGGGAGACGGCGTTGCCTGCCTTCCAGCCGCTGATGATGGCGCCGGTTATCTCCAGCTCCTGGGTTGAGCCGACGTCGCCGGTGACCAGGACCCGCCCCCGGCACGGCTCATTAATGTGGTCATAGCAGCTGGCGTTGGCGGAGAATGTCCGCAAAATTGCGGCTTTTCTGAACCACGGGGCGCAGAAGGCCTCTTGCATAAAATAGTCGGCAGCTCCCTTAAGGTTTATTTCAGGATGCAGGGTCGCCACGATGAAAATATATTCGCCGTTTACCGCTCGCTTGTGCACGAAAGCCATTGCCGGGCCATCTTTGACGAAGCCGGTGATGTTGTAGCAGGCGTCCGGCTCCGGCAATGCCACGTCGGTCATATGATAGGCAACCGCCCGGAACTGGCAGTAGTAGGCGCGGCTTTCGTTAAAACCCGTCATTTGGGCGACGGGCGAGTTGATGCCGTCGGCGGCGATGAGATAGCTTGCGCTAAAGCGCTGGCCGCTGCCGCCGACGGTAACGCCATCGCCATCAGCGGTGACCTTATCAACGTTTACGCCGGGGAAAACCCCGACGCTGTAGCCCCTGGCCTCATCGAGCATACTTTTCAGAAGCATCTCTTTATCCAGGACGCTGGTAATCTTGCCGTAGCTGCCCTTTTTCTTCTGTTCGCCGGCGACTCCCATTTCGATGCGCTTACCGCCGGGCGAGTAGATGTGGGCGGAATATAAGTCCGTCCAGGGGCCGTCGTATTTGACCGAAAAGCCGTGCGCCGGGAAAGCCAGGCGCTTGTCCCGGGGGTTGGTGACGTAAAGGTCGTGGTGCAGGTACTCGTTGGCCGAATCGAGGGTGGCGCCGCAGGCCCTGTCCATCACCGTCGGGTCCGGTTTCCTTTCCAGCAGGGCCACGTTAAAGCCGTTTTCACCGATTGCCCTGGCGGCGGCTAGTCCCGCCGGCCCGGCGCCGACCACGATGACATCGTAAGTTTTAGCCACTGGTTACCTCCTCGTGCAACCCTAATCCTCTATTATAATACAAAATCCCTCCTCGCGGTTGACGTTCGAAGCGCAGCATTATATAATTTTATCTCTAAAGATGGGCTCGTAGCTCAGTGGTAGAGCGGTCGGCTCATAACCGATTGGTCGCAGGTTCGATACCTGCCGAGCCCACCACTACGGCTGATTTTACGGGCGAAATATGAGCGGCAAATTGCGCAAGTCCTGGCGGGAGAAGCTCCTCGATAGCAAAGACTTTCCCAGAGTGGTTGCCATCGAAGGTAAGATGAGCCGCCGGTGGGGCAGCGGCACCGTCTGTATCCCGGCGCCGATTGAGGGAAGAAGGACACTTAATTGAGCCTGACCGGAAGGGTAATCCGAAAAAGTTAAGGATTTCGAGAAGGCACTGGTGGAGGTCTGATGGCTGCCATAACCGGCAAAGTGCTCAAGGGCACCGTCCATAAATACGGCGCCGACGTCAATACCGACGCCATCATTCCGGCGCGCTATCTCAACGTCTCCGAGCCGGGGGAGCTGGCGCAGCACTGTATGGAAGATATTGACACCGACTTCGTAAAGAAAGTAAAGCCGGGCGACATCATCGTGGCGAGCACCAACTTCGGCTGTGGCTCGTCAAGGGAGCACGCGCCGCTGGCCATCAAAGCGGCGGGCGTGTCCTGTGTTATTGCCGGAAGCTTTGCCCGAATCTTTTTCCGCAATGCCATCAATATCGGGTTGCCGCTTTTGGAATCTCCCGAGGCGGCGACCGCGACCCGCGACGGCGACCGGCTTGAGGTTGACCTCGCCAGCGGCCTCATCAAAAACCTGACACTGGGCAAGGAGTTTCGCGCCGCACCTTATCCCGAGTTTATGGCGGGCATCATCGAGGCGGGCGGGCTGATTGAGTATACCCGGCGAAAGATTGAGAAAGCGAGGAAATAAGTTGAAGTTCAATCTGACGGTGTTGCCCGGCGACGGCGTTGGCCCGGAAGTCACCGCCGAAGCCATCAAGGTGCTCGAAGCGGTTGGCCGGAAATACGGCCATGATTTTGAGCTTGACTACGGGCTGGTGGGCGGCATCGCCATTGACCAGGAGGGCACGGCACTATCTGCGGCAACCTTAAAGCAGTGCCAGCAGGGCAACGCCGTGCTGCTGGGAGCAGTGGGCGGCCCCAAGTGGGACGACCCCCAGGCGAAGGTACGCCCCGAGGACGGCCTGCTGGCGCTACGCAAAGGTCTCGGGCTATTTGCTAACTTAAGGCCGGTAAAGGTCTTTCCTCAGCTTGCCGACCAGACCAATCTCAAGCCGGAAGTGGTGAGAGGCGTTGACTTCATCTTCGTCCGTGAGCTGACCGGTGGCCTCTATTTTGGCCGTCCCAAGCGCCGCTGGGCCACCAGCCGGGGACGGCGGGCGGTGGACTCGATGTCTTATTCCGAGCAGGAGATTGAGCGCATCGTGCGGGTCGGTTTCGAGCTGGCGCGTCTCCGCCAGAAAAAGCTCGTCTCGGTGGACAAGGCCAACGTCCTCGAGTCTTCCCGGCTGTGGCGGCAGGTGGCGGGCGAGGTCGCCCGCGATTACCCCGATGTCTCGCTGGAACACATGCTGGTTGACGCCTGCGCTATGCGCCTCATTCAGAACCCCCGCTACCTCGACGTGCTGGTCACCGAGAACACTTTTGGCGATATCCTGACCGACGAAGCCTCGATGCTCGCCGGCTCGATGGGCATGCTGCCCTCGGCCAGCCTGGCCGGGGTGCCGCGCGAGGGCACGGCCATCTTCGGCCTCTACGAGCCAATTCACGGCAGCGCCCCCAGGCGGGCGGGGCAGGATATCTCTAACCCTATCGCCACCATTCTGAGCGCGGCGATGCTGCTGCGCTACTCGCTGGGGCTGGCGAAAGAGGCGGCAGCGGTCGAGGCGGCGGTGGACGGCGTCCTCGAAGCCGGTTACCGCACTTATGATATAATGGCCGAAAGCATGCGGAAGGTTGGCACCAAACAAATGGGCGACCTGGTCGCCGCCAGAGTTTAGGCAGGAAAGTTGGCGAAGGTGAAAGTCCAGGTTTACGATACGACGCTCCGGGACGGCGCCCAGGGCGAGGGGATTTCTTTTACCGTCACCAACAAGCTCGATATCGCCCGTAAGCTTGATGAGCTGGGAGTGCATTTTATCGAGGGCGGCTGGCCGGGCTCAAACCCCAAAGACGCCGAGTTTTTCGCGCGGGCGAAGGATATTAAATTCAAAAACGCGGCGCTCGCCGGTTTCGGCAGCACCCGGAAGCCACGGGGCAAGACCGTCAACGATGCCAACCTGAAAGCGCTGGCAGAGGCGGGAGTGAATGTTGTCACCATCGTCGGTAAAAGCTCCGCCCAACAAGTAACCCAGGTGCTGGAGACCACTTTCAAAGAGAACCTAAGCATGATTAGTGACTCGGTAGAGTTCCTGAAGTCGCAGGGGCTTAAGGTTTTATTCGACGCCGAGCATTTCTTCGACGGCTACAAGGCTGACGCTGGCTATGCCTTGCGTACTCTTGAGGTTGCTCAAGCTGCCGGTGCCGATGTGCTGGTTCTGTGTGATACCAACGGTGGCAGCCTGCCCGGCGAAGTAACCGAAGCGATTTTGGCGGTGAAGCGGGAAATTAAAGGTGCGGCCATCGGTATTCATGCTCACAACGACGCCGAGCTTGGCGTGGCCAACAGCCTGGCGGCGGTAGCGGCCGGTGCAGTGCAGGTGCAGGGCACTATCAACGGCCTGGGCGAGCGCTGCGGCAACGCTAACCTCTGCTCCATCATCCCGGCACTGAAGCTCAAGATGGGTATCAACTGCATCAGCGATAAGCAGCTTGCCCGGCTCACTGAGGTCGCCCGTTTCGTAAGCGAAGAAGCGAATATCGGCACCAATCCTTATGCGCCTTACGTGGGTGCAAGTGCTTTCAGCCACAAAGGTGGCCTGCACGTCTCCGCCATCAGGAAGTGGCAGGGTAGCTACCAGCATGTAGACCCGGCGCTGGTGGGTAACCGGCCGCACGTGCTGGTCTCGGAGCTATCGGGCAGGAGCAATATTTTACATAAAGCCGGAGAAAAGGGGATCATGGCGCTAGACGGTGAGGCCGCCGCTCAGGCGTTGGAAAAAGTGAAGCTAATGGAAAGCCGGGGCTTCCAGTACGAAAATGCCGAGGCTTCATTAGAGCTTCTGCTGAAGAGGGCAAGCGCCGGTTATTGGTCTCCCTTCGAGCTGGTGGATTTTCTCATCGTGGTCGAAAGCCGCCGCCGCCTGCCGACCAGACGTGGTGGCCCGGAGGACGCGCTCAGCGAGGCGATGGTTAAGGTCAGGGTGGGTGGCGAGCTGGTGCACACCGCCGCCGAGGGTAACGGCCCGGTGAACGCTCTCGACGAAGCCCTGCGCTGTGCCTTGGTGCGATTCTATCCCAGTCTTGAACGGGTCAAGCTGGTGGACTACAAGGTGCGCATACTGGAAGGCAGCACCGGCACCGGCTCGCAGGTGAGGGTGCTCATCGAGTCGAGCGACGGCGGGGAAATCTGGCATACCGTAGGCAGTTCGTCTAACATCATCGAAGCGTCATACCTGGCTCTGGCCGATAGCCTGGAATACTGGCTACTAAAGCATAAACTGAAGCCGGTGACAAACGATGCTGAGTAGCTTAGATTGTTTTCGGCAGGGATGGGTTTAATAATGGGTTCCGACAAAGATAAATTGAAAGAGGCGGAAAGTCTTTCGACCATGCGCCATTCCGCTGCCCACGTCATGGCCCAGGCGGTGCTGGCGCTTTTCCCCGGAGCCAAGCTGGGTATCGGTCCGGCGATTGAAGACGGCTTCTATTATGATTTCGAGCTTCCCCGCAGCCTTATTTCCGAAGACCTTCCGCTGATTGAAGAAAAGATGAGGGACATCATCGCCGCCGGTCACCCCTTTGTGCGGCAGGACGTTTCCCGCGAGGAAGCGGTACTGCTTTTTGTGGGCCAGCCTTACAAGCTCGAGTTGCTTGAGGATATTCCAGGTGACACCGTGAGCGTTTACCGGCAGGGCAGCTTTGTTGACCTCTGCCGCGGGCCGCACGCCGCCAGCACCGGCGATATTGGCGCTTTCAAGCTGCTGAGCATTGCCGGGGCTTACTGGCGGGGCGATGAACACCGTCAAATGTTGCAGCGCATCTACGCCGCCGCTTTTTTCAGTGAGGAAGAGCTTAAAGAACATCTCTTCCGCCTGGAAGAGGCGAAAAAGCGCGACCACCGTAAGCTGGGTAAAGAGCTTGCCATTTTCACCTTTGAAGATGAGGTCGGCCCCGGTCTGCCACTCTGGCTGCCGCGCGGCGGCGCCATGATTGAGGAGATTGAAAAGCTTGCCCGGGAAATGGAGTTCCAGCGCGGTTACGTGCGGGTGCGGACGCCTCACGTTGCCAAAGAAGACCTTTTCAAACGCAGCGGCCACCTGCCTTACTATGCCGAGAGCATGTTCCCGCCGATGGAATTAGAGGGCGTGCGCTACTACGTTAAACCTATGAACTGCCCGATGCACCACAAGATATTTTCGAGCCAGCCCCGCAGCTACCGCGACCTGCCACTGCGCCTCGCCGAATACGGCGACTGCTACCGCTACGAGAAGTCGGGCGAGCTTTTCGGGCTGATGCGGGTACGCTCGATGCAGATGAACGATTCCCACATTTACTGCGCCGAAAGCCAGTTCGCCGGGGAGTTCACCGGCGTGATTTACCTCTACCTGGAATATTTCAAGATATTCGATATTAAAGAGTTCGAGATGCGCCTGAGCACCCATCATCCCAGCGGCCTGGGCAAAAAATACGTTGACAATGCCGACCTGTGGCTCAAGACCGAAGACATGGTGCGGCGGGCGCTCGACGATAACAATATCCCCTACCAGGAGATGGCCGATGAGGCGGCTTTCTACGGTCCCAAGGTTGACGTTCAGGTAAAAAGCGCCATCGGCCGGGAGTTCACCCTGGCGACCAACCAGGTGGACTTCGCCCAGTCGGAACGGTTCGACCTCAAGTTTATCAACGAAAGAGGTCAGGAAGAGAGGCCGCTCATCATACACCGGGCGCCCCTCAGCACCCACGAGCGCCTGATTGGCTTCTTGCTGGAGCATTACGGCGGCGCTTTCCCGGCGTGGCTGGCGCCGGTGC
>QZJL01000057.1 GCA_003599745.1 Dehalococcoidia bacterium
TGGGTTATACTTTCAAGCGGGGGCTGGGCTGGCGTGGGCTGGCGCTTGCCACCCTGGTGTCGCTGGTAGCGGCGGTAATACTGGCGGGGATAAACGGGCTGATTTTGGCGGCGGTCTTGTATCTCGCAATTTTTATTTTCGGCTACTACCTGCGCGGTAAACTGGGCGGCCTCACCGGCGATAGCTACGGCGCTCTTATTGAAATCGGCGAAGGGCTGGTGTTCGGACTGGTCGGCCTGCTTTTAAAGGGGGAGGGATTTGGCTGGTAAACTGGTACTGGTGCTCGGTGGCGCCCGCAGCGGCAAGAGCCGTTTTGCCCAGCAGATGGCCGCCGACATGGCGGGGAAAGTCCTCTTTGTCGCCACGGCGGAAGCCGGGGACGAGGAAATGCGGGCGCGCATCGCCCGCCACCGCGAAAGCCGCCCCGCCGGCTGGCGTACCATGGAGGTAACGGACGGCCTCGGCCCCAGGCTTAAGGCCGGCGTCGGGGACGCCAGCGTGGTGCTGATTGACTGCCTTACGCTGCTCGTCTCGAACGTCATGGGCGGTGCCCGCTTGGAGACCGCCGAGAAACGGGTGCTCGGGGAAATCGAGGAGCTTATCGGCGCCATCGGCCAGCTTGAAGCGAGTTTTATTATCGTTAGCAACGAAGTCGGCCTGGGGCTGGTGCCCGATAACCGGCTGGGGCGCGACTTCCGCGACCTGGCGGGCAGGGCTAACCAGCTCGTCGCCCGGGCCTCAAGCGAGGTCTATTTTATGATTGCCGGGCTGCCGCTCAAGCTCAAGTAGGAGGATGCCGGGTGGTAGAGGTACTGCAAAATAAAAAAACGGCCACCGTCTTCCAGATACTGGTCGAGATTGCCCGAAACCAGCCCAACATCCCGCAGAAGCTCATCGCCTCTAAAATCGGCGTGACTCCCCAGGCGGTCTCCGAGCATATCCGGGAGTTAAAGAGAAAGGGCTACCTCCAGTCGCAGGGGCGCTCCCGCTACCGGGTAAGCCAGGAGGGGGTGAACTTTATCTTCAAGATGGCCGGGGAGCTTGAGGAGTACTCGGCGCTGGTGGCGCAGGTTGTCACCAAAATCTCGGTTGTCACCGCCCTGGCCGACGGGGACATCACTCCCGGCCAGGCGGTCGGACTGTTTATGAGGGACGGGCTTCTCTACGCCGGGGTAACCGGTAAAAGCGGCGCCCGGGGCGTCGCTATCTCCCGCGCCAGGCGTGGTGAAGATGTGGGCATCACTAACCTCGAAGGTATCGTCGCCCTTGAGCCCGGGGAAATCACCATCGCCGTCATCCCCGGTATCGAAAAGGGCGGTTCGGCGATGGCTGACCGCCGCTTTCTCAAAAAGCTCTGCCGTGGCAAGGAGATGGTGGCCGCCATCGGGCTTGAAGCGTTTGCCGCCCTCGTAAAAATCGGGGTGGAGCCAGCCTGCCGCTATGCCCCCGCCCAGGCGGTGGTCGAAGCCGCCCACGCCGGCCTCTCGCCGCTTGCCGTCTGCGCTGCGGGTGAGCTTAGCAGCCTGGTAAAAAAGCTGGTGGAAGAAAATCTGAGGTATCTCACGCTGGACATGGCGCGCTCACCGGCTGAGAGGGGCGACGTGTTATGACGGCTAATACGCTGATGGTGATGGGCACCGCTTCCTCGGTGGGCAAGAGCGTGCTGGTCACCGCCCTCTGCCGCATCCTGAAGCAGGACGGCTTCCAGGTTGCCCCCTTTAAGTCCCAGAACATGTCCCTGAACTCCTGTGCCACGGTAGAAGATGGCGAAATCGGGCGGGCGCAGGCGGTGCAGGCCATGGCCGCCGGTCTCGCACCGAGCGTTGACTTTAACCCGGTGCTGCTCAAGCCCCAGGCTGACGGCTGTTCCCAGCTCGTCGTCTCAGGTAAAGTCAGCCGGACTATTTCGGCGGCGGACTATTACCGCTATACCCCGGAGCTGGTCTCGGTGGTGCAGGTTGCGCTGGCCCGCCTGCGCGCCGCTTACGACGTCGTCGTCATTGAGGGCGCGGGCAGCCCCGCCGAAATCAACTTGAAAGACCGGGAAATCGTCAATATGAGGGTGGCGAAAATGGCGGGGGCGCCGGTGCTGCTGGCGGGCGATATTGACCGGGGCGGCGTCTTCGCCGCTCTGGTCGGCACGCTGGCGCTGCTTGACCCCGACGAGCGCGACTACGTAAAGGGGCTGGTCATCAACAAGTTCCGGGGCGACCCCGGCCTGCTGAAACCGGGGCTGGTAAAGCTGGAGCAGCTTACGGCCAAGCCCGTGCTCGGGGTAGTCCCCTATTACCGGGACATCCGTCTCCCCCAGGAAGACTCGGTTTATCTCGATGAAAGACCGGACGGCGCCGCCGGCGGCGCCCCGGATATCGCCGTAGTCCGCCTGCCGCACATCGCCAATTACGACGATTTCGACCCGCTCGAAGAAGACGGTATCGCGGTGCGCTACCTAAGCCGGGCAAGGGAGCTGGGCCGGCCTCACCTCATCATTCTGCCGGGCACCAAGAGCACCGTCAGCGACCTGGCCTACCTGAAGCGGTCGGGGCTGGCGCGGGAGGTGGTGCGGCTGGCCGGGGAAGGTGTGCCGGTCATCGGCATCTGCGGCGGCTACCAGATGCTGGGCAGGCGCATCCTTGACCCCCTGGGTATCGAATCAGCCGCTCCGAGCGTGCCGGGGCTGGGTCTGCTTGAAGTTGAGACCACTTTCGAGCCGCAAAAGGCTACCCGGCAGGTGACCGCCACCATCAGCGCCGGCTACGGCCTGCTCGAAGGGATGCGCGGCCAGGCCATTACCGGCTACGAAATTCATATGGGGAAGACCACCGCAAACGGCCAGGCAGCCGCCTTCCGCATCACTGGCACGCCGCCGGGCACGGCTGACTATGATGACGGGGCGATTGACGGTTGCGGCATGGTGCTGGGGACCTACCTGCACGGTCTTTTTGCTAATGACCGTTTCCGTAAGAACCTTCTCGATGGCCTGCGCCACCGTAACGGGCTAGCGGCGGGTAACGGGGTTACGCCGCTGGGCCAGGAAGCGCATTTCGACCGGCTGGCGGCGCTGGTGCGCGCCAGCCTGGATATGGAGCGCCTTTACCAAATCATCGAAGGGGGCATAAATGGCTGAGTCGAAACCGAAACAAGGACTGGTACAGGTCTATACCGGCAACGGTAAGGGGAAGACCACCGCCGCCCTGGGGCTGGCGGTACGGATGGCAGGCCAGGGAGGCCGTGTCATCATCATCCAGTTTCTCAAGGGCGGCAGTCCCACCGGCGAGCAGAAGTTCATCGAAAAATACCGGCCTTTCGAAATAATAAAGCTGAACCGGGGCAATGCCCTGAAGCAAAGTCTTGAGGAGCTAAAACCAACCACTGAGCGCACCTTCGCTCTGGCGCTGGCGGCGGTGAGCCGCGGCGAGTACGACCTGGTAATTCTCGACGAAATCCTGGTGGCGGCGGCCAGAGGGCTGGTCAGCACCTCTGAGTTGCTTGAGCTGGTCGCCCATAAGCCTCCGGCGGTCGAGCTGGTGCTCACCGGCCGCGCCGCAACTCCCGAAATCATCGCCCGCGCCGACTTGGTCACCGAGATGCGGGAGATAAAACACCCCTCGGCAAAGGGGATAAAAGCGCGGCGCGGCATCGAGTACTAGATTGGTTTGAAAGTCTGGCGGGCGGGTCGCTCGCCAGACTTCTCGGCGTCTTGCAGGTAAAAAGAAAGGGCCCCCCGAAATTCGGGGGGCCCTTTTGTTATCCGGTTACCTTTTTGTCAGGCGTGGTGTGGCCTTAGACTGGCCGGCGGGTTCTGACAATCAGGACGATTACCGCGATAACCAGGATGGCACCGATGGCGATGACCACCCAGACGAGCGCCGTATCGATGACCGGAGCCTGAGTCTGTTCCGGTATCACGATGGGCGGTACATTGACCGTTACCTCGGGCGGCTGGACGACGATGTCGGGTTGGTCGCTGCCCGGGGTTACCGAAACCGCGGCGCTGAAGCTGCCGATGGACTGTATGCCCTCGGTCGGAGCGGTGGCCTTCACTGCCCAGAAGTAGGTGCCGGCAGCGAGGTCGGAAGTGACCTGGAAGGCCGGTGAGTTCACCGTGACCGGGGTGTTGGCTACGGTCTGGGTAAGCCCGGCATCAGTCGCCAGGATGAACTCGTAGGCGGTAGCGTTGGGTACCGGCGCCCAGCTGAAGCCGGGCCGGAGGCCGGTGTTGGCGCCACCCGCCGGGCTGAGCAGGACGGGGCCAGCCTGGGTCTGTACGACCTGGGTGCCCGAGAGCACCTTGACTGACCGCCAGTCAGACCAGACGCTGCGGACGGCGTCGCCGCTCAGGGTGTTGCGGACACGCAGGCGCCACTCGTAGGTGGTGTTGGCGCGCAGGGTCAGGCCGCCGATACTGGCGCTGTTGATAGCCGGAGCGCCGATATCAGCGACACCGAAGGCGGTGGTTTGCGTGGTGGTGCCGCCGACTTCCTTCCACTCTATCTGGAAGCTGTTCGGCACGCCATTGCCCGTGCCCATGGTTTCCCACTCGAAGTTGACCGGCAGGCCAAGGCCGGTGTTGGGGTCAATGGAGACCTCAAAGCCGTCGGCCGGGGCGGTCAGGGTGGGCTTGGTGTTGGCCAGGAAGTCGCGATAGGAGAAGGTGTCGTCGAGCGGCGTGCTTACTTTAAGGGTGTTGCCGCCGTAGACGCCCAGGTTGCGCAGCGCGCCTTCGAAGTCGATGTTGTTGGAGAACTGCACGGTGGTGCCGGCGTCCATCTTCTCCCAGGCGCCGCTGGCGGAGGCCGGGTTCTGGTTCAAGTAGTCGAGGTTGCGCAGCACGCCGTCGGTGGTAAGGACGTAGAGCACGCCGTCACCGAACACGATTTCTGGGTAGGCATGCAGGACTGGAGCCGCCGGGCTGATGTTCACCCAGGCCGGGTCGGCGGAAGCGCGCCGCCAGACCGAGCCGTCGTCACCGGCCACGAAGTAGGTGCGGTTGTTGGCGTAGTCGGCGTCAACCGCTACCCAGTAATTAACACCCGAGGTAAGACCCAGGGAGTTGGAGCTCCAGTTGGTGGCGCCCTGGTTGGTGGAGGTGTAGATGCCACCGCTGCGGCCCATAATGAGCTCGCCGTTGGGGGCGACAATCATGTTGTTCGCGCTGGAGCTGCCGGTAACACCGTCTTCCCAGACGGCGCCGGAGTTGGTGCTCTTGTAGACCTTGGTGCTGACATCGGCGTAGATGGTGTTGGCATCGGTCACCAGGAGAGCGATGATCTTTCCGGTGCCGGGGCCGGTGCGGGTCGTCCAGGTGGCGCCGCCGTTCTTGGAGACGTAGATGGTGCTGGCGCCGGTGGCGGTGTTATCCACCACGTAGACGGCCGGGGTAGTCGCCCAGTCGGGGTTGAGCGCCATCAGGGCGGTGTTGTTGGTGGTGCTGCCGGTCTTGACGATGGTGAGCACCTTGTACCAGGAAGTCGAGGTCGGCTGGGTGCCGGGGGCAATCCAGACCTCGAGGTCGCCGTTAGAAGGAGCTGATGGTGTCTGGTCCGGCGGCAGCTGGCCGGCGGCGGTGGTGCCGGCGGTGGAACCGCGGGCGTTGACCACGTAGAAGGTCTGGGACTCGTCGGCGGTGAACTGGAAGTCGAGAATCTGTCCCAGGTTGCTGTTGTAGCCGTTGTCAACGAAGCTGTACTGGTTGAAGGAAACGCCGTTGTCTTCGGACTTGCTGACGGAAGTTCTGCCCCTGCCGTTCGGGGCCACGGTGGCGTCGTCAACGGTGGTTACGGCGAAGACGGTCTGGTTGAAGGCGTAGTTCGAATCGAGCTTGACGATGACGCCGAGGCCGGTGGGCCGCTTGGTGGCGTTCGTCCAGGTCGGGCTGGTAGAGAACGGGTCAGCGCTTCGCTTGACTTCGTTGGTGGCGTTGTAGCCGGCGAAGAGGGTGCCCGAGCTGACGGTGCCGCCGTAGGCCACGCTCTTGATGTTGGCGTTGAGGCCGAGGTCCCTGGTAATGTCGTCGGAGGGGACCAATCTGAAGGCGTCGCCGGTGCCGCCGGTGACGGTGGCGCCCACGAAGACGACGTCAGCGCCGGCGGTGAACGGGTCGAAGTCGCTGGGTATGGAGATGCTGCCCGCGGTAACCTGGTTGGTATTGCCCAGGTCGAGGAGACCAGCGGTGATGATGGCCTGGGTGTCCAGCGTGGCCGAGGGGGTGCCGATGCGGAAGGTTTGCAGGTCGAGATCGGTCGCGCTGGCGCCCACCGCAATCAGGGTGCGGTCGCCGAGGTAGTTGGGCGAGAACTCGACCGACAGGTAGTCGCGGGTGCCGAGAATGGTGGTGCCGACGGTCGTCCAGGTGGCGTTCGCCCCGAGGATTTTAACGTCGCCGCCGACGGTGCTGCCGTCACCCGCATTGGCTACGGTGACAGCATACTCGCGGGCGAGCAGCAGGCCGCTGCGGGCCGGGCCGACCGCCACGTCGGTGATGGTCTCGTTGGTCGAGAGGCTGACGGCGGGCAGTTTTGACCAGGTGTCGCCCTCGTTATTGGATATCCAGACGTTGATGCCGTCGGTGGCGGCGATGGACAGCCTGTCATCCGGCGCTACGGCGATGGCGACCGCGCCGGTCGAAAGGTCAGCCCCCAGGCCGTTGAAAGCTGATTTATGAGACCAGCTTGCGCCCGAGTTCGCCGAGCGGAAGACTTTCGCTTTGGTTGCTGAGCCCTTCTCCAGCAGATAGCCCTGGGTGCCGTTGAACACAAAGTCAACGGGATTGCTCGGGGTGTAAATCTTGTAGCCCTCAGCGCTATAAGGCTCGGTGATGTAGTCCCACTGCTGTTCGCCGGGACCGGCGGCACTGGTGAAGCCGGCGAAGCCGAAGAGGCTTGCCAGCATGACAAACGTCATGCCAATGCCCAGAATTCTTAGTTTTTTCATCGACTTAAATTTCCTCCTGTAACTGGTGTACCAAAAAGAAACCCACTTGCCTCCACTCTTTCTGGAGACAAGATACTATGCGGCAATGTGCGCAACTTTCGTATCACGCTCTCCCTCCGGAACTCCGCCCACGCTCATCACGCCAGCCGTTCCTTCGGGCTTATACCATGGCATCACCTCCTTCTTACCTGATAACCTAGTTTCCAATATAACATAAAATTCGAATTTGTCAATACTTTTGGCAAACATATTTTACCTTTTCGGATTACCGGCATACACCCGGGAGAGTGATTCCCCCGATAATGCTTTTCGCAACCGCAAGTCCGTATGTCTTGCTATTTATAACGAAAAAAGATCGGGTTGGTTACGCCCCGCAGGAAATTTTTATACCCAAGCGAACACAAAGGATGAGGTTCCACTAAAAGCCCCTGGACAGAGGCAAATTTAGCACTTAAGCTTCCTTGGTGAGGTTAGCCAGGAACTCGACGTTGGTCTTGGTCTTGCGCAGCCGGTCCAGGACGCGCTCGGTGGCCTCGCTGAAGTTGGCCGAGTCGTTACTTATCATCGAGACCATGCGCCGCAGCAGCCAGACACGGGCTAAAGTGGCCTCGTCCATCAGCAGCTCTTCGCGCCGGGTGCCGCTGCGCTGGATATCAATCGCGGGGAAGATGCGCCGCTCGGAAAGGCGCCGGTCGAGGTGTACTTCCATGTTGCCGGTACCTTTGAACTCTTCGTAAATAAGCTCGTCCATACGGCTGCCGGTGTCCACCAGGCAGGTCGCCAGGATGGTAAGGCTGCCGCCTTCGTCCACGTTGCGGGCGGCGCCGAAAAAGCGCTTGGGCGGGTAGAGGGCGGCAGGGTCAACCCCGCCGGAGAGGGTGCGGCCGCTGGGGGGCACCGCCAGGTTGTAGGAGCGGGTGAGGCGGGTAATGCCGTCCAGCAGGATGAACACGTCTTTGCCCATTTCCACGCGGCGCTTGGCCTTTTCCAGCGCCAGGTCGGCGACCCGAGCGTGGTTTTCCGCCGGTTCGTCGAAGGTGGCGGCGATGACCTCGCCCTTGACGGAGCGCTTCATATCGGTCACTTCCTCGGGACGCTCGCCGATGAGGCAGACCATGATGTGGATGTCGGGCGAGTTGGTGGCGACGGAGTGGGCGATGGACTTGAGCAGCAGCGTCTTGCCCGCCTTGGGCGGGGAGACAATCAGGCCGCGCTGTCCCCGCCCGATGGGGGCGACCAGGTTGAGCAGGCGGGTGGCAAGCTCGCCGCCGGGAATTTCGAGGTCAATCAGCTTGTCGGGGAAGGTCGGGGTGAGCGAGTTGAAATAGGGCCGACGTTTGGCGACCTCGGGGTTCATCTCGTTGACCGCTTCCACGCGGAGCAGGCTGTAATATTTTTCCCCGGCCTTGGGAGCACGCCCCTGGCCGGCTACCAGGTCACCGGTGCGCAGACCGAAGCGCCGTATCTGTGACTGGGAAAGATAAATATCGTTGCCGGAGGGCAGAAAGCTGTCCTGGCGCAAAAATCCGTAGCCGTCATCCATGATTTCCAGGGTGCCGCCGCAGAAGATGTTGCCCTCCTGCTCGGTGTACGCCTGGAGCAGCTTCAGGATGATGTCCTGTTTTTTCATGGCGGCGTTGGTGGGAATACCGATTTCCTTCGCCGTCGCCAAAAGCTCTTCCCGGGTCTTTTCTTCCAGCTGGGTTATGCCCGGCCTGGCCTCTTCAGGATTACCATTGGTGTTAGGATTATTGTTTTCCATCATTTTACCCGTGACATTAGAATAGGTTACCGGTGTTTTAAGCGTGGTCAGCCACAGAAGTTTCCGGCCGGGCGACCGCCATCACGATTTCAAGGTAGCTTTGAAGTCCTCACGGAAACGCACCACGCCCACATCGGTGAGGGGGTGCTTGAGCATCTGCGTAAGCACCGCGTAAGGTATGGTGGCGATATGCGCGCCTACCTGGGCGGCCACCACACAGTGACGCGTGTGGCGGATGCTGGCGGCGATGACCTGGGTGCCAAGCTTGTAATGGTCATAGACCTCGACGATTTCTTTCACCAGCGCCATACCGTCGTGACCGGCATCGTCCAGCCGGCCCACGAAGGGGCTGACGTAAGCCGCCCCGGCCAGCGCCGCCAAAAGCGCCTGGTTCAGTGAGAAGCAAAGCGTGAAGTTGACCTTGACGCCGTCCTTCGACAGGATTGAGGTCGCTTCCAAGCCCGCCGCCGTCGCCGGGATTTTGACGGCGATGTTGGGTGCCCAGGTGATGATGTCCCGTGCCTCTTTCACCATATCCGCCGCCGTCTCGCCCAGCACTTCCGCCGACACCGGGCCCGGCACCAGGCCGCAGATTTTAACGATGAGGTCGCGGTAAGCGCCGTCCTCTTTGGACACCAGGCTGGGGTTGGTGGTCACGCCGCTGATGACGCCGAGCTTCACGGCGTCTTTAATCTGCTGGATGTTGGCGGTATCGAGGAATATGCGCATTGTTATCTTTGAAGAACTCTCCGGTAAATGTATTCTATCACAACTAGGCCGAAAGCGGTAGCGGCGGCTGGGCGCCTTCGAGCATTACCTCCTTGGCGGCGCCGATGAAGTCGCGAAAAAGCGGGTGGGGGCGGTTGGGGCGGGAGCGAAACTCGGGATGGAACTGGCAGCTCACCATCCAGGGATGGTCTCTAAGCTCGCAGACCTCCACCAGCCGGTCATCGGGGGACGTGCCGCTGCACACCAGTCCCCTCGACTCCATCTTTTTGCGAAACTCGTTGTTCAGCTCGTAGCGGTGACGGTGGCGCTCCTTGATAGGCTCCAGCCCGTAGGCGGTTGCGGCTCTGGTGCCTTCCGCAAAGCGGCAATCCCAGTTGCCCAGGCGCATCGTGCCGCCCTTGTTCGCCACCCCTTTCTGCTCCGGCAGAAGGTCAATCACCGGGTGTTTCGTGGCGGCATTGAACTCGGTGGAATTGGCGTCTTCGTAACCCATCACCTTGCGGGCAAATTCAATTACCATTACCTGCATCCCCAGGCAAAGCCCCAGGTAGGGGATTTTATGCTCGCGGGCGTACGTTACCGCCTTAATCATACCCTCGATGCCCCTCACTCCGAAGCCGCCGGGCACGATGATGCCCTGGGCTGAGCGCAGGAGTTGGTCGGCGCCATTTTTTTCCAGCTCTTCCGAATGCACCCACATCAGGTTGATGTCTCTGCCGTGGCAGAGGGCGGCGTGGCGCAGCGCTTCCCGCACGGAGTAGTAAGCGTCTTTAAGCTCGACATACTTGCCCACCAGAGCGATGTTCACCTTTTCCCGGGGCATCTTCAGCCGGGTGACCATTTCCTGCCACTCGGTAAGGTCCGGCTCGACGGCCTTGATGCCCAGCTTTTTCGTTACCATCTGCGCCAGCCCCGCCTCCTCCAGCATCATCGGCACTTCGTAGATAGTCTCTACCGTGGGCAGGGCGATGACCGCCTCGGCGGAAACGTCGCAGAAGAGCGAGATTTTGCTCCGCACCTCCGGCGGCACCGGGGAATCGCTGCGGCAGATGATGATGTCCGGCTGGATGCCGATGCGCCTGAGTTCGTTCACGCTGTGCTGGGTGGGCTTGGTCTTCACTTCCTGGGTCGAGTTGAGATAGGGTAACAGGGTCACGTGGATATAGAGCACGTTGTCCCGGCCAACGTCGTTGCGCATCTGGCGGATGGCTTCGAGGAAGGGCTGGCCTTCAATATCGCCCACCGTGCCGCCAATCTCGCAGAGCACCACATCGGCGCCGGTCTTCTCCGCCAGGCGCCGGAAGCCCGCCTTAATCTCGTTGGTCACGTGCGGCACCACCTGGATGGTTCCCCCCAAAAAATCCCCCCGCCGCTCGCGGGCGGTGACGGTGTTGTAAATCTGCCCCGAGGTAACGTTGGCGTCCTGCGTCAGCTCAACGTCAATGAAGCGCTCGTAGTTGCCCAGGTCGAGGTCGGTCTCGGCACCGTCTTTGGTGACGAAGACCTCGCCGTGCTGGTAGGGCGACATGGTGCCGGGGTCAACGTTGAGGTAGGGGTCGAGCTTCTGGGTGGCGACGGTGAGCTTGCGGCTTTTAAGCAGGGTGCCCAAAGAAGCGGTGGCGATGCCCTTCCCAACGGAACTTACCACGCCACCGGTAACAAATATATATTTCGCCATTCAAAAACAAATAACTGGGTGAAGAAAACCTCTGGGAAGGGATACTCGAACTCTAGTCTCAAGGCCATTATAGGTAAGGGATTGGTGGCTTGTCAAGTAATATTTTGCGGGAAAGCGGCTAAAATATGGATATAGTATACTATAATTGAGACTGTATTTTTATGGAAGAACGACTGCGAAAAGTTCTCGCCCGGCACAAAAAACGCCATCTCTACCGCCCGGAAAGGGTGCGCTCGGCGGTGCTGGTGCCCCTTTTCTGGCAGGAGGACGGTTGCCACATCCTGTTTATCCGCCGGGCGCAGGAAGTCCAGCATCATAAGGGACAGATGGCCTTCCCCGGCGGCGTTTTTCAGCCACGGGACGTCACCGCCTTGAACACCGCCCTGCGCGAGAGCGCCGAAGAAATCGGTCTGTTGAGCAAAGACGCCGAAATCCTGGGCGAGCTTGACGACGTCATCACCACCACTTCCAACTTCGTCATCTCGCCGTTTGTGGCGCGCATCCCCTGGCCCTACTGCTTTCTGATTGACCACGGCGAGACTGAGGAGATAATCACCGCGCCGCTTGCGCTGGGCGACCAGGCGAACCTGCGCCTTGAGGACGAGATGGTCGGGGGCGAAAAGGTGCGGACGCTCACCTACCACTACCGGGGCAACGTCATCTGGGGAGCCACCGCCCGCATCCTGACACAGCTTCTGGAAGTTATGGGGAGAGCAGAAACCCAGGAGAATCGCCTGCCATAAATTATTAACTTAACAAGGTTGACAATATTTTATCAAGGCTCTACAATAATCTTATATGGCCAAGAAAGACTATTACGCCACCCTGGGGGTGAGCCGCAGCGCCACCGAGAAGGACATCAAGCAGGCTTTCCGAAAGCTGGCGCGCAAGTACCACCCGGACGTTAACCCCGGCAGCAAGGACGCCGAGGCCAAGTTCAAAGAGATAAACGAGGCTTTCGAGGTGCTTTCCGATAAGGGCAAGCGCCAGAAATACGACCAGTACGGCGAAAAGTGGCAGTTCGCCGAGCAGTTTGCCGGCGCCCAGCAGGGTCAGGGCACGCCTCACGGCTTCCGGTACAGCACCGGCGGTGCCTCGCCTTTTGCCGATGTTGATATTGACAGCCTTTTCGGTGACCTCTTTGGCGGTATGAGGGGGCGGCGCGCCCCGAGGCCCCGTCGGGGACAGGATGTCGAGCACCCCATCGAGGTTACGCTTGAAGAAGCCTTTAGTGGCAGCGAGCGCACCATGGTTATGGAAGCCCGGGAAGTCTGCCCGACCTGCCGGGGAGCCGGTGGGGTAAAAAACGTCCCCTGTTCGACCTGCGGCGGCGCGGGCTACCGGCCGGCGACAAAGCGTTTGCAGGTGAAAATTCCCCCCGGCGTCAGGACCGGCTCGCGCATCCGCCTTGCAGGTAAGGGCGGGGCAGGAGAGGCCGGGGCGGCGAGCGGCGACCTTTACCTGTTGGTCACGGTGAAGCCGCATCCCCGCTTCGAGCGCCGCGATGATGACCTGCTGGTAGAAGTGCCGGTGCCACTCACGGCAGCCTTGCTTGGCGGCGAGGTCAAGGTGCCCACGCTTAAAGGTAATCTGGCGCTGAAAGTCCCGCCGGAAACCCAGAACGGGCGCTCTTTCAAGCTCGCTGGCCAGGGTATGCCGCGCCTGGGCAACGCTACCCGCGGCGACCTGTTTGCCACGGTGAAGGTGGTGCTGCCGACCAGGCTTTCGAAAGAAGAAAAGCATTTGATTGAAAAGCTGGCCGGCCTGAGACCCAGCCCCGAGCTTTGATGAAAGGAGGGGAGGCATGCCGGAACAGGAAGACGAATACACCGGTAGCGAGCCGCGCTATGTGATAAGCGTTGCTGCCCGCATGGTCGGCGTCCAGAGCCATACCCTGCGTTACTACGAGAAAATCGGCATCATTGAGCCTCAGCGTTCGCAGGGCAAAATTCGCCTCTACTCGGAGCGGGACATCGCGCTGCTGCGCCGCGTTAAGAGCCTGCTCGACGACCTGGGCATCAACCTGGCGGGCGTCGAGGTTATTTTACGCCTCTCCAGCCACGTTAGCGAGCTTCAGAGAAGACTGGTCGAGGCGGAGGCCGAGCTTGAGAAATACCGTGAGCGAGACCAGATTTAATATCGAGACCGGGCTGACAGGACCGTCGAGCTTTAACACACGAGAGGTAAGGACGAGATGAAACAGGAAAAATTCACCGAGCAGGCACAGGAAGCCATCGCCGCTTCCCAGCAGCTCGTGAGCGAAATGGGGCATAACCAGTGGGACATCGAGCACATCCTTTTAGCTCTGCTGCAGCAGGAAAAGGGGCTGGTGAGCGATATCCTGCGCGAGATGGGAACAGACTCCGAAGCCCTCAAAAACCATGTGCTTACCAGTCTTGAAAAAATGCCCAAAGTCGCCTACGGCGCCGCCGGGCAGATTTTCGCCACGCCCCGCGTTCGGGAAGTCCTGATGACCGCCGCCACCGAGGCCGACCGCTTCAAGGACGAGTTTATCGGCACCGAGCATCTGCTCATCGCCATCACCGCCGAACAGAAGGGCGAGACCGTGGCAGTCTTACGCGCCCATGGCATTGACCGGGAGAAGGTCTATGCCGCGCTGCAGAAAATCCGCGGCGGCCACCGCGTCACCGATGCCCGGGCCGAGAGCAAGTACCGCTCGCTGGAAAAATACGGTCGCGATTTGACCAGGTTCGCCCGGGATGGCAAGCTCGACCCGGTCATTGGCCGGGAAAATGAAATCAAAAGGGTGATTCAAATCCTCTCACGGCGTACCAAGAACAACCCGGTCATCGTGGGCGAGGCCGGTGTGGGTAAAACCGCCATTGCCGAAGGGCTGGCGCAGCGCATCGTCTCCGACGACGTGCCCGATTCCCTGAAGAACCACCGCGTCGTTGCCCTGGATATGGGGGCGCTCGTCGCCGGTAGCAAGTTCCGCGGGGAGTTCGAAGAGCGCCTGAAGGCGGTGATGGACGAGGTGCGCCAGTCGCAGGGCGAGGTCATCCTCTTCATTGACGAGATTCACACCGTGGTCGGCGCCGGCGCCGCCGAAGGCTCGATTGACGCTTCCAACATGCTGAAACCCGCGCTGGCGCACGGCGAATTACAGTGCGTGGGAGCGACCACTCTCGACGAGTACCGCAAGCACATCGAGAAAGACAAGGCGCTGGAAAGGCGCTTCCAGCCGGTGTTCGTCGGCGAACCCAGCGTGGACGCGACCATCGAGATATTGAAGGGGTTGCGCCCCCGCTACGAGGCCCATCATAAAATTAAGATCAGCGACGAAGCCCTGGTGGCGGCGGCACGCCTGAGCCAGCGCTATATCTCCGACCGGCATCTGCCCGACAAGGCGATTGATTTAATTGACGAAGCGGCCTCGAAACTGCGCCTCGAGACCGAGAGCGTGCCGCCCGAGCTTCAGGCACAGGATGAGAAACTGAAACAGCTAACTAATGAAGAGGAAGCGGCCTCGCAGCGCCAGGACTTCGCCCGCGCCGCCGAACTCAAGAGCGAGCGATTGCGCCTGGAAGAAGAGTACCAGCAGGCCAAGAACAAATGGCTCGGCGAAAAGAAGGGCGTAAGTGATGGTCTGGTCGGGGAAAAAGACATCGCCAGCCTTGTTGCGAGCTGGACGGGCATCCCGGTGTCCCAGATGCTGGAAGGCGAAGCCGAGAAGTTGCTCCATATGGAAGACCGCATACACGAGCGCATGGTTGACCAGGAAGAGGCGGTTGTCGCCGTCTGCGACGCCATCCGGCGCAGCCGCGCCGGGCTTAGCGACCCGAGACGTCCCATCGGCAGTTTCATGTTCCTGGGGCCGACCGGCGTGGGCAAGACCGAACTCGCCCGCACCCTGGCGAGGTTCCTTTTCGACGACGAGGCCGCCATGGTGCGCCTTGATATGTCGGAGTACCAGGAGAAGCATACCGTCTCCCGTTTAATCGGCGCCCCGCCGGGCTACGTCGGCTACGAGGATGGCGGCCAGCTTACCGAGGCGGTGAGGCGGCGTCCCTACCGTGTCATCCTGCTCGATGAAATCGAAAAGGCACACCCCGAGGTTTTCAACAGCCTGCTTCAGATACTGGACGACGGGCGGCTTACCGACGGCCAGGGGCGCACCGTCAACTTCAAGAACACGGTGGTCATCATGACCAGCAACGCCGGCGTAGAGCTAATCAAGCGCGAGTCCCGCATTGGCTTTGCTACCGGCCAGGAGGCCAGCGCCCGCAAGCAGGGTTACGAGGACATGAAGGGTAAGGTGATGGCCGAGGTCAGGAAGATTTTCCGTCCCGAGTTCCTTAACCGCCTCGACGACATCATCGTTTTCCACGAGCTTAACGCGGAGCAGCTACGGGCAATCGTGGAACTGATGGTCAAAGACCTCCAGAAACGGCTGGAGGAGCGCCGCCTCACCATCGAAATCACCGAAGAAGCCAAGGCCTGGCTCTCTAAAGAAGGCTTTGACCCGGTCTATGGCGCCAGGCCATTGCGGCGGGCCATCGAGCGCTTTGTGGAAAACGCTCTGGCTAACAAGCTGCTGCGCGGCGACTTCAAAGAGGGCGAGACGGTGGTGGTTGACTTGGAAAACGAGACCCTGGTCTTCCGCGCCAGAGACAGTAAAACGCGTAAGGCCCGCGCGTCGGCAAAAAAGCCGGAAAAATAAGAATAGGGGAGTTTGGCAACGACCGCAAGCAACGGTAAAAAACGCTGGCAGTTATATATCGGGATACTGGGTATGCTCCTGGGCATCGCCCTTGCGGTCGTGGTCGTGGTTTTCTACCAGGAAATCCAGCGATTCCAGCAGTTCGGCTACCTGGGAGCTTTTATCATCAGTGTCTTGGGCGGGGCCACCGTATTCGCCCCAATCCCGATGACCCCGGTCGTCTTCGCCCTGGGCACTGTGGTCAAACCCGCCTATGCGCCTTACCTCGGGCCGGTTTTCATCGGCATGGCCGCCGGTTTCGGAGAGGCGGTTGGCGGTCTCACCATCTACTGGACCGGCTGTTACGGGAGGCTCGCTTTGTCCAACATAGAGGGCCAGGGCGTCCAGAAAATCTACCAGTGGCTGGTGAAGTGGATAAGGCACCGGGGTACCTTGACGCTGTTTGTTCTCTCGGCGGTCATCAATCCGTTTTTCTATCCGGCGGGGGTCGCCTGCGGCGCGCTGCGTTTCGGCATCTGGCGTTTTTTTTTCATTTCCTGGGCGGGCAAGACCGTCAAGGGCGTCACCGTGGCGATGGCCGGTTACTGGGGGCTGGGCAGTCTGCTGCGCCTGCTGGGTATACCAATCTAAAGTATTTCAGGGTCGGAGATGTAGCCGGTGATGGCGCTGGCCGCCGCCACCGCCGGCCCCGCCAGATAGACTTCGGATTTAGGACTCCCCATCCGCCCGACGAAGTTGCGATTGGTGGTCGAGATGGCCTTTTCGCCTGAGGCCAGGATTCCCATGTGACCGCCCAGACACGGCCCGCAGGTCGGGGTGCTTACCGCCGCCCCGGCGCGCATGAAGGTCTCGATCAGCCCCTCACCAAGCGCCTCAAGATAGACGGCGGGCGTGCCGGGGATAACGAGGCAGCGCACGTTCGGGTTCACCTTATGACCGGCCAGAATCCTGGCCGCCACCCGCAGGTCGTCAATGCGGCCGTTGGTGCACGAGCCGATGACCGACTGGTCAATGCTGATGCGGTCTAGCTGGCTCACCGGCTTCACGTTGGCCGGCGAGTGGGGCAGCGCCACCTGGGGCTCCAGCTTGCCGACGTCATACTCAATCACCCGGGCATATACCGCATCGGCGTCGGGCTGATAGACGGTGTACTTGCGTCTGGCACGCGGCTTGACGTAGGCCATGGTCTGACTGTCCACCGCGAAAATGCCCGCCTTGCCCCCGGCCTCAATCGCCATGTTTGCCATGGTAAAGCGCCCGTCCATGCCGAGCTGGCTTACCGCCTCGCCGCTAAACTCCATGGCGGCATAAAGCGCGCCGTCAACGCCGATGTCGCCGATGGTGTGCAGGATGAGGTCTTTGCCCCCCACCCACTTTCGCAGACGACCCGAATAGACGAACTTAATGGTCGGCGGCACCTTCATCCAGATTTTACCGCTGGCCATCGCCGAGGCGATGTCGGTCGATCCCATGCCGGTGGCGAAAGCCCCCACCGCGCCGTAGGTGCAGGTATGTGAGTCCGCCCCGATGACGACGTCGCCGGGCAGCACCAGCCCTTTCTCCGGCAGAAGCACGTGCTCGATGCCCATCTCGCCGACTTCGAAAAAGAGGATGCCCTGCTCTCTGGCGAACTCGCGTACCATTTTCGCCTGCTCGGCGGAGGCGATGTCCTTGTTGGGCACAAAGTGGTCGGGCACAAGCACCACTTTCGACGGGTCTTTGACCCGCTTTACCCCGATGCGCCCGAACTCCCTTATGGCGATGGGCGCGGTGATGTCATTAGCTAAAATGACGTCCACCGGCACGTTTAGAAACTCGCCGGGGCTGACCCTGGACTTAGCGGCATGCGCCGCCAGAATTTTTTCGACTATAGTCACGGTTTTTCTCCCGGTCGGTTCTCTTTCTGTGACGGCCTGGTTTTTACTTTCTCCTCGACGATGCGCAGAAAAAACAGGGTGAAAACGATGGCGACGGTAGCCACGACGCTAATCAGGTAAAGCCCGGCCCCGGCGGCTACGCCCATGGCCGCCACCGCCCAGATGCTGGCGGCGGTGGTAAGACCCCCGATACCGCCCTCTTCCCGGCGAATGATGGCGCCTGCCCCGAGGAAGCCGATACCGGTCACCACCCCGGCGGCCATGCGGGGGTCATCGAAGGCGAAAATGGAAACGATGGTGAAAAGCGCCGCCCCGCCGCTGATGAGGATGTTGGTTCGCAGTCCCGCCGGTTTACCGGCATGCCAGCGCTCGAAGCCGACCAGCGCGCCCAGCGTCATCGCCATCACCAGGCGGAGCACCATTTCCAGTTCGGGCTGCATCACCGCACCTCCCGCACGGACTAGCCTCTGACCGCAAGCAGGCGGTTTAAGGCATTTATATAGGCTTTGGCGCTGGCGACGATGATGTCGGTATCGGCGCCGCGGCCGGTATAGCTCATGCCGTCGCTCTCGATACGGATGAGCACCTCGCCGATGGCGTCAATGCCCTCGGTCACCGACTTGACGCTGAACTCGGTAAGCTGGTTGGGCACGCCCACCAGGCGGTTGATGGCGCGATAGACGGCATCAACCGGGCCGGTGCCCAGGGCGGCATCGGCCAGCACCTTATCGCCCGGGCTGATGAGCCTCACCGCCGCGGTGGGGATGCCACGGTCGCCGCAGGTCACCTGGAGGCGGTCGAGATGATAGGTCTCGGTGGTGGTGCGGCGCTCTTCGGCGATGAGCGACTCGATGTCCTTATCCGAGACCTCTTTTTTCTTGTCGGCCAGTTCTTTGAAAGCGGTATAAGCCCGCTCGAAATCGGTGTCAGAGAGGCTGTAACCCAGCTCCGCCAGACGCTCTTTGAAGGCGTGCCGCCCGCTGAGCTTGCCCAGCACCAGGCTCGAACCGGGCACGCCCACCTGGTGGGGGTCCATGATTTCGTAGGTCTTGGGCATCTTGATAATGCCGTCCTGGTGGATGCCCGACTGGTGACGGAAGGCGTTAGCGCCGACGATGGCCTTGTTGGGCTGCACCGGGAAGCCGGTCAGATCGCTCACCAGGCGGCTGGTGCGGTAAATCTGGCGGGTGTCGATGCCGGTTCCCAGACCGAACAGGTCGCTGCGCGTCTTTAAGGCCATCACAATCTCTTCGAGGGAGGCGTTGCCCGCCCGCTCGCCGATGCCGTTGATGGTGCACTCGACCTGGCGGGCGCCGCGCTTGACCGCCTCCAGGGAGTTGGCCACCGCCAGTCCCAGGTCGTTGTGGCAATGCACGCTGATGACCGCTTTGGCCGCACCCGGTACTTTCTCAAAAATGCCGGAAATCAGGTCGCCGAACTCGGAGGGAATGGCGTAACCGACGGTGTCAGGGATATTGACGGTGGTCGCCCCGGCGCCAATCACCGCCTCGACTATCCGGCAGACGTAGGCTGGCTCGGCGCGGCTGGCGTCCATCGGGGAAAACTCGACGTCGGCGCAGTGCTTTTTGGCGAGCGCCACCATCTGGCGCGCCATCGCCAGCACATCCTCGCGGCTCTTTTTGAGCTGGTGCATCAGGTGAATATCGGAAGCCGACAGGAAAACGTGGAGACGGGGGTTTTCGGCGCTTTTCACGGCGTCCCACGCCCGCTCGATGTCGGCGGGCACCGCCCGCGCCAATCCGCAGACAATGCAACCCCTGATTTCGCGGGAAATAGTGCTTACCGCTTCAAAATCGCTGGGGCCGTTGACCGGCATGCCGGCTTCGATAACGTCAACGCCGAGTCTGGCTAACTGGCGGGCGATTTCCAGCTTTTCCTGGGTGTTGAGGGTGCCCCCCGCCGCCTGCTCGCCGTCCCGCAGCGTGGTATCGAAAACGATTATTTTATCCATCGCTATGTTCCTCCCTGGGAGAATATTCTGGGATAAATCGCCGCTTCCCCTCTCCGCTAGAACAGAGAGGGGTTGCTAAGGATGAGGCTTATTCTCCCTGAAAAGGAACACGTATGGTACTGCATCGTAGTTTTATATTATATACGCTGGCCGCCGCGATGTCTATTTCTGGGGTTTGAGCCAGGGCATCATGGCACGCAAATCTTTACCCACCGACTCAATCATGTGCTCAGACTCGATGCGCTTCAAGGCGTTGAACGAGGGGCGTCCCGCCTGGTTTTCCAAAATCCATTCGCGGGCGAAGGTGCCGTCCTGGATTTCGCAAAGGATGTCATCCATTTCCTCGCGGACGAGGTCGTTGATGATGCGGGGGCCTTTGACGTAGCCGCCGTATTCGGCGGTATCGCTGATGGAGTAGCGCATGTAGGCCAGGCCGCCCTGCTGAATCAAATCAACGATGAGCTTAAGCTCATGCAGGCATTCGAAGTAGGCGATCTCCGGCTGGTAACCGGCATTGACCAGGGTCTCGAAACCCGCCTTGATAAGCTCGGAAACGCCGCCCACTAAAACCGCCTGCTCACCGAAGAGGTCGGTCTCGGTTTCCTCGGCAAAAGTGGTCTCGATAATACCGGCTCTGCTGGCGCCGATGCCCTTTGCGTAGGCAAGGGCATTTTTGAGCGCTTTGCCCGAAGCATCCTGATACACCGCCACAATGGCCGGGGTGCCGCCGCCCTCGGTATAGACCCGCCGCACCATGTGGCCGGGGGCTTTGGGCGCCACCATCGTGACGTCAACATCCTTCGGGGGCACAATCTGGCCGTAGTGGATGTTGAAGCCGTGGGCGAACATCAGCGTTTTACCGGCGCAAAGCTCCAGGCAAACTTCGTTATTATATATTTCGCGCTGAAGCTGGTCGGGGGCGAGCATTATCATCACGTCGGCTAAGCGCGCCATCTCCCTCGCCGAGATGACCTTGAAACCGGCTTTCTTGGCCGCCTGCCAGCCGGGCGACCCCTTGGCCTCGGCCACAATCACGTTCTGGCCGCTGTCGCGGAGGTTCTGGGCATGGGCGTGCCCCTGGCTGCCGAAGCCGAGCACGCCGATGGTCTTGCCCTTGAGAAATTTCAAGTCACAGTCTTTGTCATAGTAAATTTTAGCCATTGGTAACCCCTTTCGTTTTTAAGTTTCGGCCCCGCCGCCGGGCTTCCGCCGCCGTTGTGGCGCCGCCCGCCGCTCCGAGCGGTCCGATTTCGCCCCGGGACATCGCCACGCGGCCGGTGCGGGCGATCTCTTTGATGGTGAAGCCGCGTAAGAGCTGTATGAGGGCGTCAACTTTATCTTCCTCGCCGGTAACGCAGATGGTGAGTGATTCCGAGGCAACGTCCACGATGCTCGCCCGGAACAGGTCGGCAATCTCGATGATTTCGCCGCGGCTGGCCGAGCCCGATTTTACCTTGATGAGCGCCATTTCGCGGGCGACGATGTTGTCGCTGGAGATGTCCGATACCTTGACCACGTCAATCACCTTGTCGAGCTGCTTGCGCACCTGCTCCACCGAGGTGGTGGAGCCGTCCACCACGATGGTGAGGCGGGAGTAGTTGGCGACCTCGCTGTGCCCCACGGTAACGCTCTCGATGTTGAAACCCCGCCGCCGGAAAAGGCTGGCGATGCGGTTGAGCACTCCCGGCTGGTCGGCGACCAGGGCTACCAGGGTATGCTTGGTTGCCGTCATAAGCCTTGCCTCCTAGATGTTACTCACCGGCAGTTTTGCTGAGTCGGAGACCTTCTTGTGATGCCGTTCGGGCGCGACCATGACTTCGGCCAGGGACGCCCCCGGGGCAACCATTGGATAAACATTCTCCTCCGGCTCGACGTGAAAATCAATCAGGAAAGGCCCGTCATGGGCCATCGCCTGCTCGATAGCTGGTTTCACTTCCTCGCGGTACTCCACCCGGAGCGCCGGAATACAGTAGGCCTCGGCAATTTTGACGAAGTCGGGACAGGAAAGGGGTGTCGCCACGTAGTTCTTCTTATAGAAAAGTTCCTGCCACTGGCGTACCATGCCCAGGTAGCCGTTATTCAGGATGGCGATTTTAACCGCAATCCGGTCCTGGACTAAAGTCGCCAGCTCGTGCAGCGTCATCTGGAAGCTGCCATCGCCGTCAATGCACCAGACGGTGCGGTCGGGGCAGCCGACCTTGACGCCCAGCGCCGCCGGCAGGCCGAAACCCATGGTGCCCAGCCCGCCGGAGGTGACAAGGGCATTGGGCTTATCAAAAGTGTAATGCTGCGCCGCCCACATCTGGTTCTGGCCGACGCCGGTAGCGATGATGGCCTCGCCCCGGGTCGCCTGGTAAATCTGGTTTACCACGTATTGCGGGATGAGGCTCGATGAGTCCCTGACCTCGTTCGGGTATTTGCCGCGCCAGCCGTCGAGCTGTCTCAGCCATTCGAGGTGCCGGGCGGAAGATACCTGCTTGTTGAGCGCCCGCAAGACCGTCCCGATGTCGCCCACGATGGGCACGTCCACCGGTACGTTTTTGCCAATCTCGGCGGGGTCAATATCAATGTGAATCACCCGGGCTTTGGAGGCGAAGGCGTTCACATTGCCGGTCACCCGGTCGTCAAACCGCATGCCAACCGCGATGAGCAGGTCGGTGTCGTTGATTGCCAGGTTGGCGTAGGCCATGCCGTGCATCCCCGCCCAGCCGTAGCTCAGGGCATGGGAGCCGGGGAAACAGCCGATGCCCAGCAGGGTGGTGATTACCGGAATCTGGGCGGTCTCGGCAAGCGCTTTTAGTTCATCATATGCCCCGGATATCTGAACGCCCCGCCCCGCCAGTATAACCGGCTGCTTGGCCTCGTTGATAAGCTTGGCGGCTTTCTTTATCTGGGTGGGGTGCCCCTGGAGTATAGGCCGGTAGCCCGGCGGGACGTGTTCCGTCGGGTATTGGAAGTCGGCTGGCTCGGCGAACACGTCGCGCGGTACGTCAATCAGTATCGGCCCGGGTCGCCCCGTCCGCGCCAGATAGAAAGCCTCTTTGATGGTGGCCGCTATCTTTCCGGCGCTGTGCACCTGATAATTATACTTGGTGATGGGCAGGGTGATGCCGGTGATGTCGACTTCCTGGAAAGCGTCCTTGCCGATGAAGGGTCGCGCCACCTGGCCGGTGATGGCTACCACCGGGACCGAATCCAGGCAGGCGTTGGCGATGCCGGTGACCAGGTTGGTCGCCCCGGGGCCGCTGGTCGCCACGCAGACGCCTACCTTACCGGTGGCCCGGGCGTAGCCGTCGGCGGCGTGGGCCGCTCCCTGCTCGTGGCGCACCAGGATATGCCGCAGCTTGGGATACTGAGGTAAAACGTCGTAGAGAGGCAGCACCGAGCCGCCCGGGAAGCCAAAAATAACCTCCGCGCCCTCTTTTTGCAGGCTCTCGCATAAAATCTGAGCACCCGAAAGTTTCATCTGCACTCCCTCGCCGGCTTGAGCACTGCTCCTTTGCTTGCCGAGGTCACTTTCTCGGCGTAGTAGCTGAGATAGCCCTCGGTTACTTTAGGCTCAAATTGGGGCAACCGTGCCAGGCGTTCGGCAATCTCCGCTTCGCTCAAAGCTACCTCCAGATTGTAGCCGGGAATATCAATCTTGATGATATCCCCGTCGGCCAGTGCCGCAATCGGGCCGCGGCTTGCCGCTTCCGGCGAAACGTGGCCGATGGCCGCTCCCCGGGTCGCCCCGGAAAAACGTCCGTCGGTGATTAAGGCAACGTCTTTGTCACGCCCCATGCCGCTGAGCAGCGAAGTCGGGCCGAGCATCTCGCGCATGCCGGGACCGCCCCGGGGGCCTTCGTAGCGGATGACAATAACTTCTCCCGAAGCGATGTTACCCTCTATAATAGCCCGGGTGGCGGCCTCTTCCGAGTCGAAAACGTGGGCCGGCCCCCGGTGCACCATCATCTCCGGGGCCACCGCCGCCCGCTTGACCACCGCCCCATCCGGCGCCAGGTTGCCGAAGAGCATCGCCAGCCCCCCGCGCGGTGAGTAAGCTGTCTTGGACGAGCGGATGACGTCGCTATCAAGCACCCGTACGCCGCTAATCGTCTCGCCCAGTTTTTTACCGGTCACCGTCATCTGGCCGATGTCCAGAAGCCCTTTTATCTGTCCCATTACCGCCGGGATACCCCCCGCCCGGTCAAGGTCTTCGAGATGATAGTCGCCGGCGGGGCGGAGGCGGCAGAGGTTGGGCGTGTGCTCGCTAATCTGGTTTATCTCGGTAAGGGGAAAGTCCACGCCGGCGGCCTGGGCTACCGCCGCCAGGTGCAGTACCGAATTGGTACTGCCGCCCAGCGCCATGTCCACCGTGAAGGCATTACGGATGGCTTCGCGGTTGACAATGTCGCGCGGGCGGATGTTGGCCCGAAGCAGCGCTACCGCCTGCTCGCCGGCCGCTCTTGCCAGCATGCGCCGGCGGGTGT
>QZJL01000006.1 GCA_003599745.1 Dehalococcoidia bacterium
AAACGGGCGATGGCATGGCGGCTTACGGCTCAGGGAATTTCTACGGCTACCCGGCGCCACGCGTCTATATGGAGCCGCCGTCGAAACACTTTCTGAAAGAGCGTAGAGAGCTTGAGCGGGAACGTTTGGCGGCTTTGGTTTAGCTTGTATAAAAATTGACCGCGTAGCACGGTTGGAGGTGGCGGTATGAGGAAACTGTTTTTGGCGGGTTTAGTGTTAGTCATAATGAGCCTGGGGGTTCTGGCCGCCTGCGTGCCATACGGATGGCCGTCACCTGGTCAGCGACCTTTCGGAGGCCCGGGAGGGATGATGGGTGACAGCGGCATGATGGGAGGCGGCTGGGGAAGCTATAATACCAATACCAATGCCATGCCCATTACCATTGACCAGGCGGCTGATGCCGTTCAGAGTTACCTGAAAGCATATTACGGTAATCGGCTGGTCCTGGCCGAGGTAATGGATTTTGCCTGGAACTATTATGCCGAGGTAGAGGAAGAAGATACCGGCATCCACGCGATGGAGCTGCTCATTGATAAATACACCGGCAGGGTTACTCCTGAAATGGGGCCGAATATGATGTGGAATAACAAATACAGCCCGATGGGCGGGATGATGGGCAACCACGGGGGTGGCTTGCCCTCGGCTGACATGCCGGTGACTCCCGACCAGGCCAAGATTTTGGCCCAGCGATATCTGGATAATAACCTGCCCGGACTCACTGTGGCTGAGGCTGATACCTTCTATGGTTACTACACGTTACATACTCTCAAAGATGGCGAACTTGAAGGCATGCTCAGCGTCAATGGCTACACCGGGGTCGTCTGGTATCACAACTGGCACGGGCCATTCCTGGGAATGAAAGAGATTGAAGAGGCTCATGACTAGGCCGATATACCTCGACTACAATGCCACGACTCCCGTTGACCCGGCGGTGCGGGAAGCGATGCTCCCCTATCTGGGTGAGTATTTCGGCAATCCATCGACCACTCACGCCTACGGGCTGCCGGTAAAAGCCGCGATAGAACGCGCCCGCGGGCAGGTGGCTTCCCTCATCGGTGCGATGCCGGAAGAAATCATCTTCACCAGCGGCGGCAGCGAGAGCGATAACCACGCCATCGTCGGCGCGGCGCTGGCGAACTCGCATAAGGGGAAACACATCATCACCATGCGCATCGAGCACCCGGCGGTGCTCAGTACCTGCCGGCACCTGGAAGAGAGGCTGGGTTTCGGAGTCACCTATCTGCCGGTGGATAAATATGGGCTGGTTGACCCTGATGATATCCGGCAGGCCATTACCGATAAAACCACCCTGATTACAATAATGCATGCCAACAATGAGATTGGCACGATTGAACCCATCGCCGAGGTCGGTGAGATTGCCCGGGAAAGAGGAATCATCTTTCACACTGACGCCGCCCAGTCCTGCGGCAAAATACCCGTAGATGTCAACGAGCTTAAAGTGGAGTTGCTGACCATCGCCGGGCATAAGCTCTATACTCCAAAAGGGATTGGGGCGCTATTCATCGGAAAAGGCGTTCAGATTGATGCGCTTATTCACGGGGCGGGTCAGGAGAGAGGCCGTCGGGCGGGTACCGAGAACGTGTCCTACATAGTAGGGTTGGGCAAGGCCTGCGAACTCGCCAGAAAAGCTCTATCGGATTACGGGACGAAGGTTAGAACCTTGAGAGACAGGCTGTTCGCGCAAATTACCGATGGCCTGGGGAAGGACAACGTTTTATTAAACGGCCATCCCGAAAAAAGGCTGCCCAATACCCTTAACATCAGTATCCGGGGCACCGTTGGCGACGAGCTGCTTGGCCGCATCCCGGAGATAGCGGCTTCCACCGGAGCTGCCTGCCACGCCGGCTCCACCGAACCATCAAGCGTTCTTCTGGAAATGGGCGTAAGCCGGGAACTCGCCCTGGGCGCGCTGCGCTTAACTCTGGGGCGCTGGAGCACTCCCGAAGAAATCGACATTGCCGCCAGACTCATTGTAGAGCGAACGAGGCAACACGCAGCCCCGTAATAAGACTCCTTTTGAACTTAAGAGTGGGGCTCGATAAAAGCAAAGGCCGCGACCTTTTGAGCCGCGGCCTTCTTATTTCACCCGTGATGGGTCTAGTACATGCCTTCCATGCCACCCATACCACCCGCAGGCATCGCCGGGGTCTTATCCTTCTCGGGGATATCGGAGACCAGGCACTGGGTGATGAGAATCATCGCACCGATGCTGGCGGCGTTCTCCAGGGCGGAGCGCACCACCTTGGTCGGGTCAATGATGCCCTTTTTCACCATGTCGCCAAAGTCATCGGCGACGGCGTCGTAGCCCACGCCCTTGTCACTCTTCTTGATAGCGTCAATTATCACCGAACCATCGCGGCCGGCGTTGGTGGCAATCCAGCGGATTGGTTCTTCGACCGCCTTTTTGATGATGGAAGCACCGGTAGCCTCATCGCCGGTGAGGTTCAGTTTGTCCAGCACCGGTAAGGAGTTCAGCAGCGCCACACCACCGCCGGGCAGGATGCCTTCCTCGACCGCGGCGCGGGTCGCCGAGAGAGCGTCTTCGACGCGGTGCTTTTTCTCTTTAAGTTCGGTTTCCGTGGCCGCGCCGACCTTGATGACGGCGACGCCGCCCACCAGCTTGGCCATCCTTTCCTGAAGCTTCTCGCGGTCAAAGTCGGAAGTGGTCTCCTCAATCTGCGCCTTGATTTGCTTGATTCTGGCCTTGATGTCATCCTCGGAACCCTTGCCCTCGACGATAGTCGTATTGTCCTTGTCCGAGGTAACACGCCGGGCACGGCCCAGGTCTTCGACCGTCACCGAGTCCAGCTTGCGGCCAACCTCTTCCGAGATGACTTTGCCACCGGTGAGGATAGCCATATCCTCAAGCATTGCCTTGCGCCGGTCGCCAAAACCGGGGGCTTTAACCGCCAGCACGTTCAGGGTGCCGCGCAGCTTGTTGACCACCAGGGTAGCAAGAGCCTCGCCCTCGATGTCCTCGGCCACGATAAGCAGGTTCTTGGATACCTGTAAAATCTTTTCTAGGGCGGGAAGAAGGTCGGAGACCGCCGAAATTTTCTTGTCGGTAATCAGGATGTAGGGGTCTTCAATCTCGGCTTCCATGCGCTCGGCGTTGGTGATAAGGTAGGCGCTGACGTAGCCGCGGTCGAACTGCATGCCCTCGACGTACTCGGTTTCGTAGCGGATACCCTTCGACTCCTCGACGGTGATGACGCCGTCCTTGCCCACTTTCTCCATAACCTCGGCAATGAGGTTGCCAATCTCGGGGTCTTTAGCAGTGATGGTGCCGACCTGGGCGATTTGCTCCTTGCCCTTGACCTCGTTTGAGACCTTCCTCAGCTGCTCGATGATTGCCCGGGAACCTTTCTCGATGCCACGCTTTAGGGCCAGGGCGTCCGCCCCCGCGGCGATGTTCTTGAAACCCTCGTTAACAATGGCGTGGGCGAGAACTGTCGAGGTGGTGGTACCGTCGCCAGCGGCGTCGTTGGTTTTTGAGGCCGCCTCTTTGACCATCTGGGCGCCCATGTTCTCGAACGGGTCGGGTAGATCAATATCCTTGGCGATGGTGACGCCATCGTCAATCACCGTCGGCGGGCCCCATTTCTTGTCAAGCACCACGGCGCGTCCCTTGGGTCCCAGGGTAACCCTCACCGCTTCGGCTAGAGTATCAATGCCCTTCTTGAGACGGTGGCGGGCATCCTCATCAAAGATAATCTGTTTTGCCATCTAACCTCCTCCTGAATTTCCGTTAATATTATTTCTTGGCCTTGACTGCCAGGACATCGCTCTCGCGCAGGATGATAAGTTCTTCGTCATCCAGCTTGATTTCGGTGCCCCCGTACCTGGCGTAAATCACGATGTCGCCAACTTTGACATCCATCGCGATGCGGGTGCCCTCATCCGACATCTTGCCCGGACCGACGGCAATCACCTCGCCTTCCTGGGGCTTTTCCTTGGCGGTGTCGGGTAGGATAAGGCCACTCTTGGTCTTCTCCTCCCTCTCCATGGGTTTGACCACCAACCGATCCGCCAAGGGCTTTATTTTGACCGTCATCTAAACCTCCTTCCACTATTATGGTTTGATTTACAATATTTTAGCACTCCCCGGGTGAGAGTGCTAATACTTCATAATAAACCAAACCAGCAAACTCTGCAACTATGCCATGGCAGTTCACAGACGTTTACAGTTTATACACAGCTAAAAACCACTTTGTTTCTGCGTTTTACTTCATAATACAAGCAAAGACTATGAATTTCAACGATTTTCAGGTCATCCTGAGTGCGGGCAGCACGTCCAGGTCGAGACCATCGGTCTTCCCCTGCCGGAACCGGAAGTAGCCGCAGGCAGCGGTCATGGCGGCGTTATCGGTGCACAGTGCCGGCGGCGGGTAACGCACCGGCACCGGTGAAACCTCGCTCAGGCGCTCGCGCAGCCTCCGGTTAGCGGCCACACCCCCGGCAAGCAAAATCTGTTTCACGGTGCGCTCGCGGGCCGCCGCCGCCGTCTTGGCAGCAAGAACGCTGGTAACCGCCTCCTGGAAACTGGCGGCAGCGTCGGCGACCACAACCGCACCGTTTTCTCGCGCTCCGGAAACCGCCACCTTTGACTTCTCCACGAGACGGTGCAGCTCGGCCTTCACACCGCTAAAACTGAAATCATCGCTGCCCTCGAGCCAGGCGCGGGCGAGCCTGAGCGACGGCCTGCCCCCGGCAGCCGCTTTCTGTATGGCCGGGCCGCCGGGAAAACCGAGGCCGAGGATACGGGCGGCCTTGTCGAAAGCCTCACCGGCGGCATCATCGCGGGTGCGCCCCAGAACGGTATAGTCCCCGTGCCCCCGCATCAGTACGAGGTCGCTGTGCCCCCCGGAGACAATGAGGCAGAGCAGGGGAAACTCCGGCGGCTCGCTATCGAGCCAGTTGGCGTAGATATGCCCTTCCAGATGGTTGATGCCGGTAAGCGGCAGATGCCAGGCCAATGCCAGGGCTTTAGCGGAATTTACCCCGACCAGCAGCGAGCCGGCCAGCCCCGGACCGTGCGTAACCGCGACGGCTCCCAAATCCTTTGAAGAAATACCGGCACCGTCGAGGGCTTTCTCAATGACCGGGACGATACTCAAGATGTGCTGGCGTGAGGCCACCTCCGGTACGACGCCGCCGTAGCGGGCGTGGATTTCAATCTGTGAGTTAACCACGTTCGACCGGATGATACGGCCATTTTCGACAACCGCCGCCGCCGTTTCATCGCAGGAAGTTTCGATGCCGAGCACAAGCATAACCCTTAGATTATATCACAGACCGACTCTTTCTTTGACACCACACCCCGCCGATGCTATGATTACCTGGATATAATGGGATTTTTTGTAACTTCGCTTCGAGTGGTGATGCCTAAGTGAGCCTTGAGCTTTATATCGCACTCCTGCTGCTCTGCCTGCTGCTCTCCGCCTTCTTCTCAAGCTCGGAAACCGCTTTCATCTCCCTACCCCGTTACCACATCGAGCATATGATTGAGAACAAAGTGAGAGGCGCCCGGCAAATCGCGAAGCTCGTCGAACGGCCTGACAGACTGCTGTCAACTATCCTCCTGGGAAATAACCTGGCGCAGAACGCCTTCGCTGCCCTGGCAACCGTCTTGGCGACATTCTACCTGAGGCCGGAGCATGCGGTCATCGTATCCTCCATTTCCGTAACCATCGCGCTGCTCGTCTTTGGTGAAGCGACCCCGAAGACTCTCGCCGCTCACCACGCCGAGCGCCTTGCCCTCGTATTCATCCAGCCGATAAAATTCGTTTCCTGGTTGCTGATGCCTTTTGTATTTGTGCTGAGCTTAATCGCCCGCGGTTTTACCAAGATATTCGGTGGCACGCCGACTTCCAAACTGCTGGCTAGCGAAGCCGAAATCCGCACCATGATTTCGGTGGTACACAAAGAAGGCAACATCGAAGAGTCCCAGGCGGAGATGCTGCACGCCGTCTTCGATTTCGCCAAGCGGCCCGTCCGCGAAGTGATGACCCCCAGGCTCGAAGTGGTCGGCATCGAGGAGAGTAAGACCATCGGTGATTTTCTTAGCCTGTACACCGAACACCCGTTCTCCCGCTTTCCCGTATTCTCAGAGAACATGGACAACATCGTCGGCGTCATCTCTATAAAGGATGTCCTGATGAGCCTGGCGAAAAACGCCGCCAGCAGCGACAGTTCGATTAACGATTTAATCCGCCTGGCCTATTTCACACCGGAAACCAAACCCATCAATGACCTCTTCGCCGATATGCGCGAAAACAACTATCACCTGGCGGTAGTGGTTGACGAGCACGGCGGCACCGCTGGTATCGTGTCTTCAAGCGGGCTGATGCAGGAAATCGTCGGCCCGGTGGGCGACGAGCTGGCGGCCGCCGCAAAAGACTTTGAAGCCATAAACGAGACCACTTTTCAGGTGGACGGTGGCATGCGCATCGAGGAAGCCAATGAAGAGATGGGGATTAAACTACCCCTCGGCGACTATGAGACGGTGGCCGGCTTCATTCTGCACCTGCTGGGGCGTATCCCGAAAGAGGGAGAACGCATAAGATACAAAGACATTAAAGTCGTCGTCACCAAAATGCGCGGCCTGAAAATTGAGGAAGTCCTCTTGAGCAAAGAGGGAAGCATCCAGAAAAAAGATGCAGCGCCTGCGGGTTAAATTCTCCCGGGGAGAGGAAATCAAGTTCATCTCCCACCTGGATATTATCAGGCTCTGGCAGCGCGTTATGTCAAGGGCAAACATACCAGTGGCCTACTCCGAGGGCTTCAACCCCCACCCCCGCATTTCGCTGGCGGCGGCGCTGGCGCTGGGCGTCACCAGCCAGGCCGAGCTGATGGATATATACTGTAATCGCTGGGTCTCACCCCACTGGTTTTCCCAGGCGGTGAGCCACCAACTCGTACCCGGCCTGGGACTGCTCGGAGCGAACGTCATACCCGAAACCTACCCCTCGCTGCAGTCCCAGACGCGCTTTGCCGAATATATGGTCAGGGTAACTGGCCCATTCGACAAGGCGGCTATCGAAACTAAAATCAAGAACCTGCTGGCCGCCGCAGAGATTCCCTGGCAGCACCAGCGCGACACCGGCACCCGTAATTATGACTTAAGAGCGCTGATTGATGACCTCTGGCTGGCCGAATACTACGCGCCGGAAGCGGTAATCGGCATGCGCCTGCGCTGCGACAACCTGGGGTCTGGCAGGCCGGAGCAGGTCTGCAAGGCGCTGGGCTTTGAGGAAAGCCCCCTCGCCATCGACCGCACCCGCCTGATACTGGCGGTAAAATAGTAGACCATTTGGCTGCCATCTGGCATTATCTGTTATCTTTCTTCTTTTGCTATTTCTGGTAGAAAACTTGCCTAATTACCATGGTCTTATTACAATGAGACCACTAACCTCTGTCACACGAGAGGAAACAAGGTTATGACAATGCGGTTTGAATCTTATGATATAACTCTGTTACACTTTGCAAGATAGGTGATAAATTATTTGGCATTAGACTCCATAACTGTAAGAGGATACAAGAGCATTGGGAGTGTCGAAAAGCTCGCACTTAAACCCATAAACGTCCTTATTGGATCGAATGGCTCTGGCAAATCCAACTTCATAAGCGTGTTTGAATTTCTTAACGCGATTCTGGAAGGCCATTTGCAGGAGCATGTAGCCCAAGCTGGTGGGGCTAATAGGCTGTTGCATTTTGGTGCAAAAGTCACTAAGAGCATCTACTTTCGTGTGTCTTTCAATGGGGGTGTCAATCAATTTGAGATTACACTTGAACCAACACAAACAGATGAACTGCTCCCGACATCTGAAATTACTTATTTCTGGAGCAAAAGCTACCCTACCCCATATTCTTACGGGATCGCTAGGATAGGCAAAGAAGCCGGAATAAGTTCACCCGGTGCCAAGGGAATTCCAAGACACGTAAGAGAACACCTTGCCAGCTGCCGTATTTATCACTTCCACGATACAAGTTCGAGTTCCCCAATGAAAAAGTCGTCCGCTTTAAACGATAATCGATATCTTCGTGCTGACGGTTCTAACCTACCTGCGTTTCTCTACCTGCTTCGTAATAAGCACGAAATTTCGTACAATTTGATTAGACGTACCGTCCAAACTGTCGCTCCCTTTTTTGATGACTTTATATTAAAACCCCAGGAATTAAATCCTGAGACTATTAAGCTCGAGTGGCGTCATAAGGGTCGAGACTTTTATTTTGATGCGTCCTCTCTTTCGGATGGGACACTACGTTTTATCACACTAGCAACATTGTTCTTACAACCGAAGAATTATCGCCCGTCTGTTATCGTCGTCGATGAGCCAGAACTTGGCTTGCATCCTTATGCAATGGCTATGCTAGCCTCTATGGTCAAAAGGGTATCTGCGGAAAGCGAAGTTATTCTCTCAACACAATCATCCCTTCTGTTGGATCACTTTGAAGCTGAAGATGTTTTGGTTGCCGACCTCGTAAATAATAGTACTAACTTCACAAGATTGGAAACAGACAAGCTGAAAAATTGGCTTAAAGATTATAGCCTTGGTCAGCTTTGGGAAAAGAACGAACTCGGGGGCCGGCCAGGAGATAGCACTTAACATGTCAAGGCTATTTGTTCACGTCGAAGGAGTAGCTGAGGAGGCCTTCGTCAGCGAAGTCCTTAGACAATATCTTTACGGGCACGGTTATACTGACGTTACCGCCCGTTTAATCGGCAACGCCAGAATACGAGAAAGGCGTGGTGGTATTCGTTCTTGGCAGGTCGTTCGCAAAGATATTATTAATCACCTGAAAGAAGACCAATCTTGCTTCACTACAACAATGGTTGACTATTACGCGTTGCCGAAAAATGGCGATGATGCATGGCCAGGACGTCAAGAAGCAAGCGACCTCCCATTTCCTGTTAAGGCTGCCACAGTTGAAAACGCCCTCAGCGAAGATATTTTACGCCAACTTGGGAGCGACTTTGATTCTAGACGCTTCATTCCGTACGTGATGATTCATGAGTTTGAAGCTTTGCTTTTTAGTGATTGTACTCGTTTCGCACAAGGAATAGGTCTCCCTGATTTGGCACCAGCTTTTCAAGCGATTCGTAACCAATTTGCAACACCCGAGGAAATTAATGATTCTCCCGTTACCGCGCCTTCAAAACGTGTTGAGGCACTAGTTCCTGGCTATTCCAAACCTTTTCAAGGTTGTCTTGCAATCCTTGAAATAGGTTTAGATACAATTAAAAATGAGTGTCCTCATTTCAAACAATGGCTTAAAATCCTGGAAACTAGAGCTTGATTCACAGTCTTTTGGTTTAATAAGCATCGCTGGAAATACTTAGGATTACTACAAGGTATATTTGTATGCTACAAGGGTGTCATAGAGGGGATAGGTTACGACAAAATCCCGACAAAACGCTATCGCACTAAAAGTGCTGGCCTTCATCAAGGAACACCGCCTTTTAGTCCCCGGTGAGCCGCTGGTGGTGGCGGTCTCCGGCGGGCCGGACTCGGTCTGCCTGCTGCACCTTCTGGCAAACCTGAAAGAACCCAGCCTGAAGCTGTATGTCGCCCACCTGAACCACAAATTGCGTCCTGAGGCCGATGACGACGCCCGCTACGTTAAAGCCCGCGCCAAAAAGCTCAATCTTCCCGCCACGATTGAAGCCCGCGATGTCAAATCCCACCAAAAAAAGCACCGCCAGACGCTGGAAGAAGCCGCCCGGGCGGTGCGCTACCAGTTTCTTTCCGAGGTCGCCCAAAACATCGGGGCAAGCCGGGTAGCCGTCGCTCACACCCGCGACGACCACATCGAAACCATCCTGCTGCACATCGTAAGGGGCAGCGGCACCAGAGGGTTAAAAGGACTTGAACCGCTAAGCAAGCTGCGCTGCCAGTACGGCGGTGTAATCACCATTGTCAGGCCGCTGCTGGAAGCGAGCCGCAATGAAACGCTGGACTACTGCGCCGAGTACAAATTGAACCCCCGGCTCGATACCACCAATCTCTCGCTGTCGCCCCTGCGCAACCGCGTCCGCCACCAGCTTATCCCCCTGCTCAAAAGCTATAATCCGGCGGTGGGCGAAGCCTTGCTCAGGCTCGGGCAAATCGCGGGCGATGACGCGGCCCACCTGCTGGCGGAAGCCCAAAAACTCTGGCCCAAAATCGCTGAAGAAAGTAATGACGGCATCGCCTTCCACCGCCAAAAATTCGACCGCCTGGGGGTCGTGCCGCAGCGCTATCTCTTGCGCCTCGCACTCGAAAAGATGGTGGGCGACTTGAAAGACATCGAAAACCGCCACCTTTCCGAACTGATGCAAAAGGTACTCGGACAGCCCGCCGGGAAGAAAATCAACCTGCCTTACGGGGTAACTTTCCTGGGAGACTATGACCGCTACCGCTTTGTGCGCAACATTGATAACCTTACGCGGTATCCTGAGCTTGATGGCGAAGTGACACTAACCATACCCGGCACGACTCGCTTTTCCGGCTGGCGCTTTACAGCCTCGGTCATCAGCCTGGAAAAAATGAAAAAGGACGCCGACCCGTTCACCGCCTACTTCGACTTAGACCGCGCCGGCAAAGACCTAGTTATTAGAAGCCGCCGCCGGGGAGACCGCTTCGAGCCGCTGGGACTGGGCGCAACCAAAAAAGTCGGCGAATTTATGATTAGTGCTAAAGTCCCCGCCTACCAGCGCGACCGGGTGCCTTTGGTCATCTCAAAAAACGGGAGCATCTGGCTCGTCGGCTATCGCACCGATGAACGGGTAAAAGTAACTTCTGGGACGAAACGGATACTGCGGATTCACGCAACAAGGCCTAGTGCCGGAAGTGCCGCTCGCCGGTAAAGACCATGGCGAGGCCGTGCTCGTCCGCCGCCTTGATGGAGTCCTCGTCGCGTATTGAGCCGCCCGGTTGGATGATAGCGGTCACGCCCATCGCCACCGCCGCCTCAACCACATCCGGGAACGGGAACATCGCGTCCGAGGCCAGCACGCTGCTCTTGGCTTTGTCTCCCGCCCTTTCACCGGCAATCCTGGCGCTCACGATGCGGCTGGGCTGCCCCGCCCCCATGCCAATCAGCGTCTTATCCTTGGCCAGCACGATGGCGTTGGACTTGATGTGCTTGACCGCGCGGAAGGCAAAGACCATATCGCTGATTTCTTCTTTGGTCGGCGACCGTTTGGTGACAGTCTTCAAATTGACGCTGTCTTCGGCCAGCGAGTCCGAGTTCTGCGCCAGAAAACCACCCCGCACCCGCCGGTAATCAATGTAGCCTTCGTGAGAAACGCCGTAAGACACCGGCAGCGGCGGTTTCAGGATGCGCAGATCTTTCTTCTTCTGCAAAAGCTCTAATGCCGCCGGTTCGTAGTCAGGCGCGATGATGATTTCGTAGAAGGTCTTGCTTACCTCTACCGCGCAAGCCCTGGTCAGCGGCCGGTTGAAGGCGACGATACCGCCAAAGGCCGCCACCGGGTCGCCGCTGAAAGCCAGCCTGTAGGCCTTCGCGAGGTCGGTGTGGCTTGCCAGCCCGCAGGGATTGGTATGCTTGATAACCGCCACCGTCGGGGCGGCAAAATCGGTTACGACTCCCCATGCCGCGTCGGCATCGAGGATATTATTGAAGGAAAGCTCCTTGCCCCAGAGGACTTCCGCCCAGGTGATGCCCGTCGCGCGCCCCGGGATGACCTGCGGCTCGGCATAAAACGCCGCCGACTGGTGGGGGTTTTCGCCGTAGCGCAGCGAATAGCGTTTCGCCATCGCCACCGTCAGCTCTTCAGGGAAGCCGCTCATATCCTGGCCAAGGTACTGGCTAATCATGGTATCGTAGTAGGCGACGTGCTGGAACGCCTTCTGCGCCAGGCGCTTGCGTTCCGCTTCGTTAACCCCGCCGGCGCGTAGTTTTTCTAAAACCGGCGCATAGTCCGCCGGACTGACGAGCACGATGACATCAGGAAAATTCTTGGCGGCGGCGCGTATCATGGTCGGCCCGCCGATATCAATATTTTCCACCGCTTCTTCCAGGCTCACGCCCGGTTTGGAGACCGTCTGGTAAAAGGGGTACAAATTCACCGCCACCAGGTCAATCGTGCCAAAACCGTGCTCATTAAGCTGCGCCATGTGAGACGGAACGCTGCGGCGGGCGAGGATGCCGCTGTGGATAGCGGGGTGAAGGGTCTTGATGCGGCCGTCCATAATTTCGGGAAAGCCGGTGACTTCGGAGATGTTACGTACCTCTACCCCGGCCTCGGACAGGGTTTTGAAGGTGCCGCCGGTACTGATGATTTCCCAGCCGAGCTGCTGGAGTCCCCTGGCAAAATCAACCGCCCCGGTCTTATCGGAAACACTGATGATTGCCCGCATAACGGACCTCCCTTTACAAAATTGTCATTCTGGAAGGAGCGGAGCGACTGAAGAATCTGGGACGGGGCAAGACCAGAATGCTAGTCGATGGTAACCCGTGTCCCGCCCTTTTCTTTTGCCACCTCGCCGATAACCTTTATCTCTGGTATTTCCCGTTCGATCTTACCAACGTTCTCAGGAGACGAGACGACCACCATGCCAATGCCCATATTGAAAACGTGGTACATCTCGTCGCGGCTGACGTTGCCGAGCAGCTCCATCAGCTTGAAGACCGGCGGCACTTCCCACAACCGGCTGTTGAAACGGGCCGCCAGCCCTTCGGGCAGGATGCGGGGCACGTTATCGGGGAAACCGCCGCCGGTAATGTGCGCCAGCCCCTTGATGAGCGACAGGTGGGATTTCAACTTGCCGTAATAGCTGCGGTGCGGCTCGAGTAGCACCTCGCCGATGGGTTTATCAAGCTCGGGATAGCGTTTTTTGAGCGCGGTCTTGGTTTCCCCGAAGATTTTGCGCGCCAGGGTGTAACCATTGGTGTGCAACCCGCTGGAAGCGAGACCCAGTATGGCATCGCCGGCTTTAATCTTTTTGCCGCTAATGATTTCTTCCTTTTCCACCACGCCTACGATGAAACCCGCCAGGTCGAAGTCGTTGCCGTGATAGAGGTCGGACATCTCGGCGGTCTCACCGCCGATAAGCGCGCAGTTCGCCTCGCGGCAGGCATTGGCCAAGCCCCTGACAATGGCTTCAACCCTTTCCGGGACAAGTTTGCCGATACCAATATAGTCGAGGAAGAAGATGGGGCTGGCGCCGCAGGTGAAAATATCGTTTATGCAGTGGTTTACGATGTCAACACCGACGGTGTCGTATTTGCCCAGCGCCACCGCAATTTTAACCTTGGTGCCCACCGAGTCGGTGCTGGAAACGAGCACCGGGTTACGGTAGCCCTTGAAATCGTACATGCCGGAAAAAAAACCGACGTCGGAAAGCACTTCCGGGCGATAGGTGGTAGCGGCTACTTTGCCGATAAGGCGGTTGGAGATATTCTTGGCGCCGATGTCAACGCCGGCTTTAGCGTACTGGCTCGTGGTTTTGCTCCCGCTAGAGAATCGGGGAAAAAGTCCGCTTCCATCATAGCATTCTGGATAGCGTAACGCAATTGCCATCGCCTATTGAAAAAGGAAAAGGGGATAGGTCCCCACTTATTTACGCCTTAATGCCGTAAGGGCTGCGGTAATCCGCGGTCTTACCTTTCTCCAGCGCCAGCTTGTCCATCATCTCAAGCTGCACCGGGATGGGGTAGTCACCGGTAAAGCAGGCCAGGCAAAAGTCGTTGCGGGGCAGGTCCACCGCTTTTACGAGGCCGGGCACACTCATGTAACCCAGCGAGTCCGCACCGATGAACTCACAAATTTCCGGAACGGACTTCTGGGCCGCAATCAGCTCCCACCGGGTAGCCATGTCCACCCCGAAAAAGCAGGGGTAGCGGATGGGCGGGGCGCAGATGCGCATGTGAATTTCCTTGGCCCCGGCCTTGCGCAGCATCTTCACCACCTGGGGCGTGGTCGTGCCGCGGACGATGCTGTCGTCCACGACCACCACCCGCTTGCCATCAAGCACCTGGGGCAGAGGATTGAACTTCAGCTTGACGCCGAGGTCGCGGATGCGCTGGTCAGGCTCGATGAAGGTACGGCCAACATAGCGATTCTTGAGCAGACCCTCGCAGAGCGGAATACCCGAGTAATTAGAATAGCCGAGAGCGGCGGCGGTGGCGGAGTCGGGCACGCCCATCACCAGGTCAGCGTCCACCGGATGCTCCTGCGCCAGAACCTCGCCCATCGCCTGGCGGGCGGGATAGAGCAGCCGCCCGTTGATGACGCTGTCGGGACGGGCGAAGTAGATGAACTCGAAAATACAGAGACTCTTACGCTCCGCCGGCTCGTGATTGCTTGTAAGACCCTTAGAGTTGATAAACGCAATCTCGCCGGGCTCGATTTCCCTCAGGAACTCCGCCCCGATGTGGTCGAGAGCGCAGGTCTCCGAAGCAACCACCCAGCCCCCGTTGATGGTGCCCAGGGAAAGCGGCCTTACCCCTAGCGGGTCACGCACCCCGAACAGGCCGTCCCGGGTCATCACCGTCATCGAATAAACGCCCTGAAGGCGGTGCATGGCGTAGCGGATGCGGTCAACCCAGGTCTTTTCGGTAGAAGACAGGATAAGGTTGGCGATGACCTCGGTATCAGTGGAGGTGCTGAAGCCAAACCCCTGACCGGTAAGCTCTTCCTGGAGGTGCCTGGCATTGATGATATTGCCGTTGTGGGCCACCGCGATGGTATCGCTGCCGCGGCCTACGACGATTGGCTGGACGTTACACTTCTGGCTTGAGCCGGTGGTGGAGTAGCGGTTATGGCCGATAGCGATGTGACCGGCCAGATTAGCCAAGGAGGCCTCGCTGAAAACCTGCGAAACTAGCCCCATATTGGCGTAGGCCTGGATTTTACCGCCGTCGCTGGTAGCAATCCCCGCGCTCTCCTGACCCCGGTGCTGGAGAGCGAACAATGCGAAGAAGGTAAGCCTGGCTACGTCCTCACCAGGAGCGTAGACCCCGAAAACGCCACACGCCTCATGCAATTTTTCCTACCCCTGTTATATTATAATGACAATGGCCGAACCCGGTCAACGAATACGCTCGAAATCACCCGCGATGACCACTTTTCTCTATCTCCGGACCACACGGCAGACCGTTACCGGCGAAAGCGCAAAGCCAGGCGGTGACCTCGGCCATCGCCCGCCCGTCGAGGCGGAGACGGTGGCCGGCGCCTCCGATAATTGCCAGCCGCTTCGGCTCGCAGGCCTCGGCAAAGAGCTGGTGGGCATCAGCGGGGTCCACCACGTCGTCTTTACTGCCGTGTACCAGCAAAAGCGGCCTGGGTGCTATTTTAGCGATATCTTTCAAGGGACTTACCTGCTTAAAACCGCCCCGCCAACGCTCCAGATCGGACGGAAAATCTTTATCCCGGATGATACCGGTGTCGCGGAAGTATTTGAGGCTAGCTTCGAGGTTTTTGGCCTCGGCGAGCGCACCGAATCCCGCCGGGCAGCCACAGGCCGCAAGCGCCGCCACCCGCCGGTCCCGGGCAGCAACGTAAATCGAGACCGCCGCTCCGGCGCTGAAACCGAGCAGCACGAGGCGGGTCCGGTCAACTTCAGGAAGCTTCCAGATCTGGTCAATGACGACGCTTAAATCCTCCGTCCAGCCCAGGATATCGAAGTTGCCGGAGCTATCGCCGCAGCCGCGGAAATTGAAATGGGCGGCAAAAAAGCCCAAACGGGAAATTTGCTCCGCCAGGGCCGGATAGCCGGGGTCACCGGGAGTAACAAGGCCGGAAGGAATGCCGTGGCAGATTACAACGGTGGGATAAGCTGATGTTTCCCGGCCACCGGGCGGATAAAGCCGCCCGGCAAGCCTCGGGCCACCGGTCTCTAGTTCAAAGCTCTCTGGCGACAATGGCGCTATCTTTGAATTAATTAGCGGTGCCTGATGCTGACCTGATATTGCCGGGACTTGAGGGCGTCGAGCAGGGGCGCGGCATTATCGGTAGCCAGGTGTATGACCACGTCCTTCTGCTTCGACTCAGGCAACGAGATGATATGAAGATTGGTCATGGTTAAATTCAGCTTGTTGATGGCCGAAATAATGTCTTCGAGAGCTTTGCTTTCGCCGCCCCCGGTAATTTCGACCCTGGTGCCCGGTTCGCCAAGGCCGAGCACCGGGTTGACAATCCTGTAGAAAAAGTCGTTGGTGGTAGTGATGCCGACCACGTGCTTACATTCATCCATCACGATGAGACTACCCACTTTCTTCTCCTGGGCAATAGAGAGCGCTTCTTCTACCGTGATATCGGGCGAGACGGCGACGACGTTCGTCTCCATAATTTCACTGACCTTGATAGCCTGTAGCTGGTAACTGAACTCCCAGACGGAGAGCGTGGTGCCCTTGCGCGGTGTCGCCATGTTAATCATGTGTTCGCTCACAATACCGACCAGCTCGCCGCGGTCAACCACCGGGATGCGGCGGACACGGTGGGCATCCATAATGCGCTTGGCATCGGCCAGACTGGTGGTGCTGGGAATAGTAACCACGTTGGTCGTCATGATGTCTTTGATATACACCGCTCGCCTCCAAATTTATTTGCTGCAAGGTAAGCCGGGGTAAAATTGAAACTACCGGAAAGCCCTGTGAGAAGATTATAGCATATCTCGTATCAAAGCAAGAAGCGCAAGAGTCCTATCAGCCGGTACGATTACGAAATTGCTATTGGCAAGCCGCCGCTTTGCTGCCATACTTCTGGCAGGCCGGTGGAAGGGGGCGGCGATGCGCAAATTGATACTGGCGGTTTTCGCAACCATTTTGATTGCCCTGGGTGTCTTTACCGTTTTCTCCCTGGTTAATAACAATATCGAAACGATGATAGGCACCCTTTTAGTGGTCGCGTCTCTTGTGGTAGTCCTGTGGTGTTTTTCCCTGCAGCAAAAGGTACGCCTGAGCTGGGGTACCGTTGTCCTGGTACTGGTGGTCGTCCTGTTGCTTTCTTCCACCACTATGGCATATGCCAACGTCGAACCTTTCGTCAATGCCAAAGACAACCTGCTGGCAAAGTCCGGCTCCAGCGATAAGTCCCTGATTTCCTCGGTTAAAGGAATCGTCCCCGCCATTCCGGCACCCCGGCCCTCGGGGACATTTACCGCCCACAAAACGGGGATAAAGGCATCGGCAACCTTCAGGGGCGACATACTGGAGATAGATGACGAAATGACCGGCAGAAAGGTATTCGTATATCAAATCTCCGAGGACGGCGAAACAATTCAGTGTACAAACGTCATTACCGGCGAAGTGACCACTCTGAAATTCAACTACCTTATGGATTACGGAATCGTCATAATTGACGATGTGGAATACTACCGGCAATAGCGGATTAAATCGCTACCGTTTCTGGGGCGTCACCAGCAGCACCGGTAGACCGCCATGCTTGACCACGTATTCCACGGTGCTGCCCATCACCACCTGCCGCAGCCCGGAATGGCCGTGGGTCGCCATCGCGATGAGATTCACCTTGTTTTCTTTCGCGTAGGTGATGATGGTCTCGCTCGGTATCCCCTGGAGAACAACACACTCAACATCAAGACCCTTATCGCGGAGGGGCTGCGCCAACTTTTCCAAATAGTCCGGCATGCGGGACAGCTCGTCCTGGAAGCGCTTTTCCATGCTCTTCGTGCGCACCGGGATAGCGGGCCCGCCGGGAACGCCGATGGGCAGGTTGATGACTGAGGTGTCTACCACCTTGAGGAGAATGACCTTACCGAAACCGCCGCCAATCAGGTGGGGCAAAATTTGCTCCGCCAGCGGCGAGCCGTCAAGGCAGGCTAAGATTTTTTCGAACATCCAGTCACCGATGCAGGCAAGGAGTCTATCTTCATCATACCAGAAGGCTTCGGTATCGGCAATCAAACTCCTTGATTATCTGAGCGCCACCTGAAGAACTTATCCGATGGAGGCGAAAGAGATGACGGAATTTGTGAAATATTCATCAGCCATCGTATAACTACCACTGGACAAACATCGGGATATTTGATTAGGATTGACTATAATAGTTCAGGTAAGGAATCTTTGAGTATCATTCCGTCTAGAGTATAGCGTATTCCTAAAGTACTATGGACAAGTCCTCAATATTATGTCTATTATTTATTTTGTCATCTCAATGTTAAGGAGCGATTATGTTTGAGAATATTACCTTATCCAACATAATGACAACGCTAATCATCGTTGGCGCTGTTCTCTTTGTCTTTTTGCTCTACGTCGCTTTTAAGCTGGAAAGCCTAGCAAAGCAATTCGAGAAACAACACGATATGACGGAATTACGTACTCAAATTGTCTCAGAGATAAAGAGGAATACCGAGGCAAACGTCAAGTAACCCAGCCATATTTACCGCAGCACCTTTTATACTTTTTTCCGCTACCACACGGGCAAGGGTCATTACGACCTACCTTCTGGGAAGCCTCCAGCTTCCCCGGTTTTCGCTCGTCAACATCACCTTTTTCATTCCCATCTCCAACTCTAAATACCAAGCCTTCTCTTATCTCATAACACACCTTATTTCCCAAATCCTTAAGAAAATCGTGCTCGACATAGAGCCTCAGCAGGTCGGAAACACTACATCCACCAGCCTTCGCCACGTCCTTATAAGTCTCAGCAATTTTATCATCCACCCTTATATGAAGAACCGACGTATTACGACCCCTTGCCATAGTGTATACACTAACTCTAGCTAAACCCTTGTCAATTTAGCTTTGTCGTACATTAACCATAATAGAGTTAATGAGGGATTGTGATACATTAACTCTATTATAGACAAGGAAAGTAGGAAGGGATAACCCGTCACGTCTTCCCTCGTTCTTTTTGCGAGGGGGCGGCAAAGCCGCCACCCCCTCTTTCGCCGCCTTTCCTGTTTAGGTAAAAAGGACGATGCCGGCGGCGCCGACCGCCAGTGCTCATCACTTCGTTTTTAACTCTCACGACTATACCCCTCTCTCGCTAACTTTTCTACTCACCAATGTCACCCTTACAAGGTTAACCCTCAACTTTTCCCGAAGGGAAGGACAGCGTATCACACGGCTGGCGCTACTGCTGTCAAGCCTAACCCCTGTTGGGGCGCACTTGCGTGCGGCCTTGACAGCGCACCACCGTGTGAGTAAGTGACGCTGTCCTTCGGGAAAAAGTAACTGAGAGGTGTACAATGGCAAAGACAATAGGAGCGTGCTTACACGGCAACCGATACCACTGCTGGCACAATATTGACCGAGACTACCCGAAAATCATCGTCTTCGAGTGCTGTATATGCCACAAGCGTAAGATACGCTTCAAACCAGGTATGAAGCCGGATAAGCCTAAGTTTATCCGCTTCGACTAAAGTAATATTGACCTGGTATTCTCCCAGGCTTATAATCACTAAAAGCCAAGCGATAGTGATTAACAATATGAGTTTAAACTGCGATTTGTCGAAACAAAGTAAAGCTTGTATTTTGAATAAGCACCAATTCACTAATTGGGAACAATGGTTAGATAAGATTGTTGACCTTAAAGGAGACTGGTTATACCGGGGTCAGTATTCCTCTAAGTCGCTTGAATCAAGTCTTGAATCAGACTGCAAAAGGTCGGGTTTCAGTCTAGACAATGCTGACAAGATTGAGAACCATATGATAAGGCACTTCAAAAGGGTATACGACAGAGAAGATTCTGACATTGTAAAAGACGACACACTATATTGCCTATCGTTAATGCGCCATTATGGAGCACCCACTAGGTTACTTGATTTTAGTTATTCCAAGTACCTCGCAACTTATTTCGCACTTGAAGCAGCTTATAGATGCTTACCTAATCCTTCCAATCTGCAACCAACTTGCACGGTCTGGTGCATCAACCAACAAACTTTGTACAATAAGACAAACTCCATACCGGGAGTCAATGAGTTATTACAATCCCGCCGAAGTAGTGATAAAAACAGAAGAGACAATACATTCTGGCCTTTGTATATGGAAAACAAATTCACATTTGCTAGCTGGGAAAATCCAATGGAGCTACATAAGAGACTCCATCTACAGCAAGGTACTTTTCTTTGCCCAGGCAGCATCAAAACTTCTTTAATGAATAATCTATTGATTCCATTTTCCGATACACCCACCAAATTCATCTACAAATTTACTTGCCATTTTACGCCGAAAAGTTTGCAAAAAGCTTTTCTGCATTTCCGTAGAATGGGAATCACCCGCGAAAGTCTATTTCCTGGTCTAGATGGACTTGCTCAATCTATGACGTATCAACTATGTTTCTATCATAAACTCGATTATTGGGTAAATAGAGAACTAAGGTTTAGGGAATGACAATGAGAGCCGCTATTTACTGCCGTGTTTCCACTGACGACCAGGAGAAGGAAGGTACGAGTCTTCAAACGCAGATTGATGCTTGTTTGGCTTACTGCAAGCAGAAAGGCTACGAGGTTGCACGCCAATTCAGAGAGACCTATTCTGGCCTAACCCTAGAACGCCCCAAACTCGTCGAGATTAGACAGCTGGTAAAAGCCTACCAGCTTGATGTAGTCGTAGTCTATTGCCTTGACCGTTTGTCCCGTGACCCTTATCACGGCGTCATTCTCACTCAGGAGCTAGAAAACCATCACGCCAGACTCGAAGCCGTCACCGAGACGGTGGAAAGCTCTGAAATGGGTAAACTCATTAACTACATTCGTGGATTCGCTTCTAAGCTAGAAGCTGAAAAAATATTCGAACGCACGATGAGAGGTAAACAGGCCCGTCTCAAAGAAGGCAAACTACCGCAAGGAACTGGCATCGGTATCTTCGGCTACTCCTGGGACAAGGCTACTGGCAAAAGAATTATCAACGAACCCCAAGCAAAAGTAGTCCTGCAAATCTTCACGATGGCTCTCAGGGGCGACTCAGTTAATAAAATCGCCACCATTCTTAACAAGGCTGGGGTCAGAACTATGACTGGCTCGCCCTGGCATCCCTTGACCATCAAGCGTTTTTTGACCAACGAGACCTACACAGGCAAGACCTACTTTGGTAAAACCAGCCGCACCGGCTCAAAAACCATCATTAAACCCCGGGAACAATGGGTTTTACTGCCCGATGTCACCCCTCTCATTATCACCGAGGAGATGTTTAAACGCACTCAAGAATTTTTGCTCGAAACAAAGCAGTCCAGGCCAATTAAACAAAATAGCCCCTACTTGCTTACGGGATTTATGAAGTGTAGCAAATGCGGCTCTCCAATAGGCGGGACGACCCTAAATGGCAAATACAGATATTACCAATGCAGAGGGGCCAAACCTACTGCTACCAGGGGTAAAATCTGTGACGCAGGCTATATCCGAGCTGATGAGCTTGAAAAATCTATCTGGAATAAAATTGTTGAATTAACTACCAGCCCTTTATCCCGACTTAGTTTACTTACCGACATTACTAAAAAACACCTGCCTCATGTGAACGATGTTCTGTCTTTGATGAATCGCCAGGTAAATCAATTAAGGAAGAAAGTAAAGACATACCCTGCTAGAGAGCGAAACCTTTACGACCTTCTGTCTCACGGAAACGTTACAAAGGAATACGTACTCGATGCGATAGACAATCTAAAGCGAGAACGCTTAAATGATGAACACCAACTCGAATCTTTACTCACATCTCGTAAAGAAACCGCCAAAGCCGATTACTTAAACTTAAAGCTATCTGAATATTCGGAAAATCTACGGCTCGGTTTAACTCTACCCGCAGATTTCAGGGAACACACCGTTAGATTACGAGATATCCTCAAACAACTGCATCTCAAAATACAAGCTAGCCCAAAGTCTTATAATTTTACTATCGTCTTTTATGGGCAGATTATTTCAACAGAAGATTCTGAAATTGACGCCACATTCGCTCAACGAGTCAAAGAATTTGAACAGCTTCACCCCGATATTACTATCTTTGACCTTATAAACCCCTATAAGCGGCTGCCCGAAGATACGCTCTTAGGTAAAACTGCTAATCAACTGAAGCAGAATTTAGTCACCATTGAACAAACATCGGCATCACCACGTGAACGTAATTATCGTTGCCGACCGGCTTGAGCAGGCCTGGGCTTGAGGGGCTGGTAGTCTCCAGCGCCACCTGCTCTTCACGGATGACGCCGAGCACGTCAATGAGATACCTGGCGTTAAATGCAATCTTGGCTTCCTGGCCTTCGACGATGGCGTCAATCTCGCCGACGTCGTCGCCAATCTCCTCGGAACGCGCCGAAACGGTGAGCTTACCCGGCTTGTCGCCGCCGGGGGTAGCCACCAGGCGGACGATGCCGCTGCCGTCGCGGGCGAAAATCGAAGCGGTGCGCGCCGCCCGCAGAAACTGGGAGACGCTGACCAGCGAGCGGGTGGTGTGGCTCTGGGGAATAAGCTGGGCGTATTTGGGGAAAGTACCCTGGATAAGCTGGGTCACCAGCTCGACATTCTTGAATTTGAAAAGCGCCTGGCTCCTCGCCTGGTTCACGACAATCTCGACCGGCTCTTCCTGCTCGCCGAGCAGACGGCCAATCTCGGCATAGGTCCGCGAGGGGATAATGACCTCGCTTTTCTGCGCCACCGGCACGGCCAGCGGCAGCTTATAAACCGCCAGACGAAAGCCATCAGCCGCCGCCAGCGTCATGGTATCGCCTTCGAACTCGGTATTAACGCCGGTGAGCACCGGGCGCGACTCCTCGGCGGCCGCCGCAAAGACGACCTTGGCGATGCCCTCGCGCAGCTTTTCGGCTTCGACTTTAGCGCTGATGCCGTCCTCGACCTGAGGGATGGGCGGGAACTCGCTGGCCTCGACGCCGCTGACCCTGGCCTCGAAGCGGGCACACTTGATCACCAGCGTCTTGCCCTTGGGGGCGAGCGAAATTTCGACCTTGTCGTTGGGCAGGGTGCTGACGAACTCGGTGAGCAGCTTGGCGGGCACGGTGATGGTGCCTTCCTTTTCGACCTTGGCGCCAATCCAGCATGCGATGGCGATTTCCAGGTTGGTAGCCACGAGCTTGAGGCGGGACTGGTCGGTTGCTAAAAGCACGTTCTGGGTGATGGGCAGCGTTGTCCGGCTGGCGACCGCCCTGGCGACTATGCCGAGACCCCGGTTAAGATTTTCCTGGAGACAGGATAATTCCATAAGTACACCCCCCAAACGCCAATTTACGGTTAATAGTTAGAGTAGTATACCACCAAAAATCAGCATTTAACAAGATGTTTTGGCATGATAAAATCGTTCCCTTTCCTTAAAATCGGGTATCACCGGGGGCGAAGCCACAAGATTAAATATCCAAAA
>QZJL01000010.1 GCA_003599745.1 Dehalococcoidia bacterium
AAGCAGCAGGTACAGGATGATAGGCTTGCCTAAAGGAGAAATATAGATTTTTCGTTCTTTGCTAAGCGACAGGTAAATGAACCATGATAGCAGAATCAAAGTGAGAAAAAAGTCTTCGAACCTTAAATCTAACAATTTGCCGTAGGCCAGCGTTCCCAGGTGAATCCGGGGAGACAGCGATATTATCAATATCAACAAAAAAATGGTAAGGCTTCTGTCCCTGGCCAGTATGTAGAATGGTGACAGGATAGCTGAACTAAAACCAACATTAATGCGATTAGCGATGCTTCGGGCTTTTTCTACCACTTTGTTCCCCGGGCCCCCTTGAGCCAATCCCGGATAAGAGGCCAGATTGATTATTACCGTCACCCAGAATACCTTTGATTAGCCTATCTTCCAGCTTCATCCTTTCCTGCCATGACAGGACTTTCTCATTAAACGTATTCTTTACGTTGCGGCCCAGTTCCCTTCTTAATGACCCGTTTTCAAGGAGTTGTTTGACTTTCACGGGTAGTTCATCAGGTAAGTCTTCGGTTCTTATTAGAAGCGCGTTGTGGTTATCCTGTAACAAATAGTCGGTACTGCCATCGGCGATAGTGATAATCGGAAGGCCGAAGTACATCGCCTCTAATATGGGATTACCCAGATTGGAAATATCATAAAGCGACAAAAATACGTCGGCTATGGCATAGTATTTGCTGACCTCTTTGTGGGGTACCCCCCCTAAGAACCGAACGGATTCCTTCACTCCGAGCTCCTGTGCCAGCGCCTCAAGCTCCTGCCTGGCGGGACCTTCCCCGGCGATGATGAGAACAGCATCAATCCCTCCCGGTTCCTTGAGCAAATTATGCAGGCAACGGATACCCCGGTCTACGCGCTTCCAGGTCGTCAGCCTCGAAAGCATCGTGATAACTTTCTTGCCTTCGATGCCCAGTTCTCTCTTGAACGCTCCCGCGTGCCAGCCTTGCGGCAGGACGAGGTCATCGCGATCGAACCCGTTCAACCAGAAACGCACCTTGTCTTCCTCAACGCCCAAGCGCCTGAGAATTTTGTCGCCTTTTGTGCCATCGTTCGCGACGATGACGGCGTCGGCTCTGGCGGTCAACCCCGAAATCTCATCGAGAACCAGAAGCCTGTTTCGCAGTCTGGCTAAATCGTGTTCGGTAACACTCACGCCATGGAACCGGATAATTACCGGCCTCCTGAGCAAGCGGCCCAACAGGCTGGCGACCACGGCACCCTGGCAGTTCACCCCGTAGACGAGGTCCGGTCTGCACCTTAAGGAATGTGCCAGAACCCTGAATGACTCCACGGGAATGTACAGCAGGAACAGAAAGAAAAGATAAAACAGCCGCCCCATCGCATTGTATTCTCTCAGGTAACCCCCCGCGTTCCCGAAAGGTTGCGCTTCCTCTGATTGCCGTGCCTCGTCTCTCTGCCTCCCGACAAAGTCCTTAGTTTTTTGCCCGAGGCGTATGACCCACGACAAGATACGCGGAAGGCGGTGGAACTCGACGCCGGCGGGAAAGACTTTCTCCGGGTCCTGTAGATTGGGATAGTCTTCAGGCATGAAGGTGAATACCTTGAGTTGATAGCCAAACTCGGCAAGGAACTTGATTCCGTTTTTCATTGACTGGTTGCCGGCAGTTTCAATGTCGGAAAATCCGCTAATCATAAAAATAGTCGTCATCTCATTCTCGGCTGCTTCGGGAAACGCGTGGCTTCAGGATGTTGAAAATCGCACTCCCCACATATCTCATCCTGTTCCAGATATTATGTCGGGCAGACCAACCGACTCGTCCTTTCCTGTACGCCATGTAAGCTTGCAGTAAGAATCCCTTGAGCCTTTGCGTCTGAACCCGCCTCTCTTTTACGCCGGGAATGGAAGTGCTGACCTTCCAGACGTTGTATTCATTTGGTTTAGAGATAAGCCCGAACTTTCGGGCGATGTCGAACATCTCGGCACCCGGTATCGGGGTAGCGATTTGCCAGGACATCAGGTCAATCAACCCTTCCCGGTGCATCCTCCGGGCCATCCGCAGAGTATTGTCCACTTCTTCCGGGGTTTCCCAGCAGAGTTTACCGTTTTCCTCCCATATCTGGTAATACATCAGCCAGGCATAGACGTCTATGCCGTGTCGCTTTAGCGTTTTGCAACTCCCGACTATCTGCTCTACGGTAACTTTTTTCCTGATACCGTCCAGGACTCTTTGATTTAAGGTTTCAATCCCGAGATTTATCATCCAGACATTTATGTCCCGTAACGCCTGCGCCAGTTCATCGGTAACCTTATCTGCCCTTAGATTGCATTCGAAGAACAGGTCCTTGTAATTCAATTCTTTGATAGCCTGGCACACTTTGAAAGTCCAGCCGAGAACCGAATTGAATTCATCGGCCCTTATCCAGATTTCTCTTATACCCCTCTGGTACAACAGCGCCACTTCTTTCTGGATATCCTCGGGGGGACGCAGCCTAAGCCATGGTCTATCAGCCCTCCACACCGGGTTGGAGCAATAAACGCAATGGTAGGGGCAACCCCGGCTGAAAATCATCGCCGTGTTGGGAGTCCCTTTGCAGTACCCCAGTCCCTCATATTCATCGAAGTTAATCATGTCCCAGGCGGGTAGAGGCAGCGTCCCCAGGTCGCCGATGTGCTTGCGGGGCAGTGTATATTTTATCTGGCCGTTCTCTCTGTAGGCGAGACCGTTGATACCTGATAATTCCCCTTCCCCCGACGCAAAATGTGTCACCAGTTCCGCTACCGTTTGCTCTCCTTCGCCAATCACACAGATATCGGCTTTCGACCTGGTCAAAACCTCCGCCGGGAGAGCGGTCGGGTGTGTCCCACCGCAGATGATGGGGATTCCGGGAAACCGGCTCCTTACGGCATCAATCGTTTCGTAAGCGATTTCAGAAACTAATGAAGCAAAGGAAATACCATAGATTTCCGGCCTAATCGCTTCAAGACGTTTAAGATATGACTTCAGGTCAAGATTACCCCGAATGTAATGCGCTTCCAGCCCCTGAGTTCTCTCTTTCAAATAGCCGAAGATACTTAATATTCCCATATTGGGAAACCGGTTGTTTCCTTGCTCAACCATCAGGTTATTAATATTCGCCGGGTCGCCAATAACGAGCCTCACGCCACACTCCTGTGATATTAGTCCCCCTCCGGGGTTAGCCCTACCTCGGTGACTAGCCAGACGACCCGGTCTTCAGGTCAGCGATAATTTTCTTGACCAGTTGCCGGTCACTGGCTGAAAAAGCCCTGAGCAGCCATAGTCCCAGCGCATATATTATCAAACCAATGAGAACCATCACAATAATGCCTATCACACCACTGATATTGATGAATTCCAGGCAAACGGCCATCACTGTTGCGGCAAGAATGACCTTTATCAGGAACTTAAAGTCAATTTGATACCTGACACTCCTACCGGCCCAGATGCTGACAACAACGGCCAGGATGAGATAGGATATGATGCTGGAAACCGCAGCACCGATTATACCCACCGCGGGGATAAGAACGACATTAAGCCCGGCGTTAGCCACGGCGGCGACCCCTATCATCAGTGGTATCCATTTTGTTTGCTGGACCAGATAAATGATGTACAGGTTAATATAATAAATACCAGCAAATAACATTGAAAAGGCCACGAGCAAGACAATTTCCCCCTCGGCCAGGAACTCGGAGGAAGTAAGAATACTGAGGAGGGGCCGAGACAATACATAGAGGCCGGCCGTTCCCGGTATTGCCAGGGTCAGAAAGACCCTGGTCGAATATTCAAGATAGGTCTTTACCCTCTGCGGTTGTTTTTGCTCCCAGAATTTCGACAACGTGGGGAAGAGGACAAACGTAATCGGGCTGAACAAAAAGGATATCGTGCTGGCGAGAGTGTAGTAAGCGGAATATATCCCCGCTTGAGATAAGTTAAGAAGGTGGGTGATGAAATACCGGTCACTGGCGCTGATTACCCAGTACAGTATCCCGCTGGGTATCTGGGGAATACTGAACACCAAAAAACCTTTCAGACCGGTAAAATCCAGCTTCGGAAAGCCTATCTCCCTGATTATCAGGGCAAAAATACTCGCGACGACTATTGCCTCCAGAGCAACCTGATACGCAATAATTCCTTTTAAATCATAGCCAGCCCAGGCCAGTATTGTGACCACGGCTATCCGACCCATGGCAAAACTTATCCGGATGACCGACAGCTTGCTTATCTTTCTCCTGGCCTGGAGATAGGAAAGAAGAAACCACAGCACCGTGTCCAGTAAAACCCAGGAAAATACCAGCGGTATCAGGCTATCGTACCTGGCATCGCCAAAAAGAAACACTGACAGGGTTTGCTGTAACCCCAGAGAAATAAAGAATGCCACGCTGGCAAAAGCGATAACGGGCCAGAGCATAGCGCTGAACGCCTGTTGTCTCTTTACTTTATCCGGTTCTCCCGCCAGGAACCTGATTACGGCGGTGCCCAGGTGCAAACTGAGAATCGGGGCAAGCAGAGCCAGCGTAACAGTTACCTGCACCCACACGCCATATATTTCCGGCGTGTAGAACTTGGCAAACACCGATAAAATTACCAGATTTGCTAAAGCGCTGGTTATTTGAAAAACGCCTGTCCAGATGACATCGTTGACGAATTTACTCCTCTCGCCAGGCGTTCGAGAGTTCATGCTGATTTTTTCTCGCTTTTAATTGGTGGATTCCTGCAACAATTTTGTATCAGGTTACAAGAGAGGACTCGTTACTATTCAAAGGGGAAGCTAATCGCTTTTCCGATTTTCGCCGACTCAAGCGCAGCTTCAACCATGACCACGGCGCGCAAGCCCACCGGGCCATCGGACGGAGGTTGTCTCCGAGAATTGACACAGGATATGAAGCACCTGATTTCCTCTTTCAGCGGCTCAGCGTAAGGGAGTGACACAACCTGGTTATCCTTATTTTCGATGTAAGCCGGAAGACCATCATGCGTAACCAACCTTACGTCAAACAGGCGCAGCTCCTCCGGCTTAAGGTAATCAATCAGAGCACTCATCTTGCTGCCAACCACCACCAGTTCCCGCTTCTTATCGAGAACGGGCACCAGCCAGCTTTCAAAAGCGTATCCTTTGGCCCGGCCAAAGTCCATAAAAATCACGGCGGTTTCCTCAACTTCCTGGCTGTAGGTATGGCTTGTCGCCGCAAGCAGGTTCTCAGGATAATCCAATCCCGTAAGATAACAGAACAAGTCTAACTCGTGTATCCCCAGCGCGTAAATAACACCCATATCTTTACGAGGCACCCCGAATGTTTGCCGAGTGCCGATCATAGTTTGAATTTCCCCCAATGCCCCCCCATCAATTCTTCGCTTTAACTCTCTCACCGCCGGGTGATACCTGAAAGTATGGCCTACCATAAGAACACGACCGTTTTGCTGAGCGATTCTTATTAGTTCTTTCGCTTCATCAATCGCCATTGTCATCGGTTTTTCGATTAATACGTCTTTGCCAGCTTGCATAAATTCTCTGGCAATCTGGTAGTGGGTCTTCGAAGGGGTAATGATACTGACGGCAACGATTTCCCGGTCATCCAATATCTGCCGGTAATCGGTCATGCCCTCTATGCCCAGGGCTTCACTCAGTTCGCTGACACGGGATTCATTGGCGTCACATATCTTCACTACCCCGACCACACCCTCCTGTTGCAACTCTTTATATACCCTGGCATGGTTTTTGCCCCACTGCCCCGTCCCGATTACGGCTATCCCGGTCAACTCATCCCTCCACAAAACTTCTTACGGTGGCTGCTACATAATCAACTTCATCCTCGCTCAAAAACGGGTGCATCGGTAAAGATAGTATCTCGTCAACTCTCTCTTCGGTAACCGGCAGGCGGACATCCGATTTCAGACAGGGCTGGCGGTGCACCGGTACGGGGTAGTGAATGCCTGTCTCAATACCATTTTCGTTCAGATATGAAGCCAGTTCGTCACGCCTTTTAACCCGGATGACATACATGTGATACACGTGCTTTGCCCACTCCCGCTCCACCGGGGTAACGATGCCGGGCCGGTTCAAGAGGGCACGGTATTGCGCGGCATTTTTGCGTCTTTGCCCGTTCCACTCTTGAAGATGCCGGAGCTGTTCACGTCCAATGGCGGCGTGAATCTCACTGAGACGAAAATTCAGCCCGAGGATTTCGTGAAGATATTTCTGTGTCCGCCCCTGGTCTCTCAACATGCTGACCTTTTTGACCAGCTCAGGGTTGTCGGTAGTAATCATGCCACCATCACCCAAAACGGTAACATTCTTCGAGGGGAAAAAACTGAAACAGGCAATATCACCTAAAGAACCCGTCATTTTCCCCTTATATGCGGCCCCGTGCGCCTGACAGGCATCCTCAATAACATAAAAGTTGTGCTTTTTTGCCAATCCGTTAATGATATCCATATTGCACGGGTGGCCGTACAGATGAACCGGGATAATGGCTCTGGTACGGGGAGTAATCTTCTTCTCTACATCAGCCGGGTCAAGAGTGTAGGTTTCCGGGTCAATATCGGCAAAAACGAGCTCAGCCCCGAGAAACCTGGCGGGGCTCGCAGTGGCGATGAAAGTTAGCGATGGCACCATTACCTCGTCACCGGCACCTATTCCCAGAGCCATTAAAGAGAGCAGGATAGCACTTGTACCTGAGCTTACTCCCACCGCATATCTTGTGCCGCAGACCCCGGCAAAATCGCGTTCAAAATTCTCCAGTTCCTGCCCTTTAATGTATCGCGAACTGTTCAATACCCGGTTCACCGCCTGGCGTATGTTCTCATCTACGTACATTTTGCTCAGGTTTACTCTCATTTTCATAACCCTTCCCACTGATACGGCGTCTCATAATAGCCCAGTACGCAGGTCAATTCGCCAATCTCCTTCCGTAGCCGTACCGGATTTCCCCAAGCCACGACGTTATCTGGTATGTCCTGGGTGACTACCGAGCCCATACCTATCAGAGAGTTCTCTCCGATGGTAACCCGTGGGCCGATGGTGACATTTCCTCCGACCTTGGCATTCTTTTTGATGCGGACGCTCCTGGCACAATCCTCAAATCGCGGGCAGGGAGGATGGAGCACATTTAAGATGGTGACACCCGGGCCAAGCCAGACCTTTTCCTCGATGATAACGAATTCAGGTATGAAACAACTGGAATGTATGCGGACTCCGTCACCAATTTGATTTTCACGCTCGATAACCGTGTGGCTACCGACGCTGACATTATCGCCGATGACATTGCCTTCCCGGATTAGAACATCATGTCCGGTTTGAAAACCGCTACCAATCTTCGTGCCCGCGTATATGACTGAATGAGAGCGGACTACGGGGTTGTTACCGATGCGCAGTTTATCGAGGGTTTTACCGGGGGGACACACTCCCAACAAGACGTACTCCCCGATAATCGGGTTTATCCCTAGTTCCACGAAGCCCTCGTGGATCATATCCATTTTTCATCAACCCGGACTGTCGCGAAGTCGCTTTTCAATCCCCGGTTCACCAGCAGATGCCCTGGTAATCGCAAAAGGTTTTGGCATTTCTGGGGTCAACCACTCTCCTCCCATCAAACACTATCTCCCCACGATATAAACTCTCGTTTTTAAATTCAGCCCATTCAGTAAGGACGAGTACGCAATCACCACCTCGGACCGCTTCTTCAGCGCTGCGGCAATATTCTATGCCCTCGGGAAGTACCGCCCTGGCATTTGGCATTGCCATCGGGTCGTAAGCCTTTACCATCGCGCCTTTGTTAATTAACATCTCAATAACCCTTAAAGCAGGCGCGCTCCTGACGTCATCGGTGTTGGGTTTAAAAGCCAGACCAAGTATGCTGATTTTTTTATTTTTCAGGTCTCCCAATTTCTGCTCAACGGCCTGGATTATCTTCAGAACCTGCAGCCGGTTGACTTCCATTACCGATTCCAGCAGCCGGGCATGATAGCCGAGCCCCCGGCTGGCCTGTACCAGCGCCCCGAGGTCTTTGGGCAAGCAGGAGCCACCGAAACCCAGCCCGGCATTCAGAAATCGGTCGCCTATCCTGTAGTCAAAACTGATTCCCTTGGCGACTTCGTAAACGTCTATACCGAGCTTCTGACAGAGATTACCGATTTCGTTGATAAACGAAATCTTGGTGGCGAGAAAAGCGTTGGAAGCATACTTTACCATTTCAGCGGTGGGAATGTCGGTGCGGATAATGGGAGCTGAGATGCCTTCATACAATTTTTCAACCGTGTCCCCGGCTCCCTTGTCGTCTTCACCAATAATAATCCGGTCGGGATTAAAGTAACACCTCAGGGCGCTACCTTCCTGCAGAAACTCGGGATTCACCGCAACATCAAAAGCATCATGCAATTTATGCCCGGAATATTCCTCAAGCGCGGGAATGATAACCCCTCTCGTCGTCCCGGGAATAACGGTGCTTCTGATTACCACGGTGTGGCGTTCGGTCTTCTTACCCAGCATTTTGCCGATTTCTCTTGCTGACTGCTTGATATAACTCAAATCTATGCTTCCATCTGGATTGGAAGGCGTGCCCACACAAACCAGGGTGACATCGGTGCCCAGCATCTCCTGATAGTTTTCAACTGCCCTGAGGCAGTTGTGCTTGAGACAATCTGAAAGTTTATCATCAAGGCCATCTTCGGCAATGGGTGCTTTCCCTTTATTAATGGAACTTATCTTGGCCTTATCCTTTTCAATAAGGACCACATTGTGGCCTTTGCTGGCAAGCGCTGTCGCGGTAACCAGACCCACATACCCGGCTCCGATGACTGATATTTTCACCAGGGATTTCCTTTCGAATGACCTGAAGGCTGAAGCACTCTTTCCCTTGTCAGCCGGTACGCAGACGTGCCTTCAAATAAGTCGTTACCAACCGTCTGGTTCCGGGAACGCCAAGGGTAGCGACCTTTCCCGACGCAATTTAGTATTATCCTATTCTCTCTTTGTGCCAAAGTCAACTGTGACAACATCGGAGAAGCAGAGGATTGATAGGAAAACGGAAATGGAATATAATCAGTGCGGTCTCAAAGCAGGAGCACCCTGGCCCCCTGAAATTGTTGGTCTAATAATAACCATCGGAGACAGGCAGGTTAATCGGAAATGAAGAATATTATGAAGCCGTTTTCAAGAAGATTAAAGAAGCTCGGATATTTTCGCCGCAAAGGGATAATCAAGTCTGTGGCGATAGCGAAAAAGCATATCTTCAGCATGATTAAAGGATACCCGAATTCCATTATGGTTGAAGCCTCTAGCAAATGTAATCTTACGTGTTCCATGTGCTGGGCATACCGTGCCAGCGAATACCGAAAAAATACCTTCTTGAATATCCAGGATTTTAAAAAGATTATCAATGACCTGAGTCCTTTTTGTTCTAAACTGTTTTTCAGTTTTTGCGGTGAACCGTTAATGAATAATGATATCTACGATATGATCAAATATTCCGAAAAACGTAATATGATTGTGGGGCTGTCTACCAATGCCACGCTACTAACAAAAAGCAACGCGATAAAGTTGTTAGAGTCTCATCTGGACGAGTTAGTTGTTTCTTTAGATGCCGCCAGCAAGAAAACTTACGACTCGATGAGGGTTGGGGGAGATTTTGACAAAGTAATCAGTGGCGTTGAGTTTTTGATAAATGAGAAAAAGCGAAGACGGCTCTCTTCTCCGAAGGTAATCTTGCAGATGATTCTCACGCAAAAGAATGAAGCCGAAGTGAACGAATTCATCAGATTAGCCAGAGAGCTACGGGCTGACGCGGTAACAATTAAGTCATTATTCATCGACCACCATGGAGACAACGATTATCAGAAGATATTGGCCGATGAATACCTGGTGGCTAACCACATTGTTTCGCGCTACGACAAATGGCAGGGCGACCAGGTGAAATTAAAAAAGATGGGAACCTGCCCCAATAATAAATCACCAATCATCAATAGCGATGGTGATGTCTGCGTATGTTGTTTTGACATCTTCGGCGAATACAAACAGGGTAATACACTGAAAGAACATTTTCTTGATATATGGAATAGAAGTGATTATCAAAAGTTCAGAGATGACACGATGCTGAACAGAAAACTACCCATATGCCAGTTTTGTGTCTATTCCGACGTGCCTGAAATAAACATCCCACTGGCGTGAGTACCCGCAGGATTGTTCCTTTTTTATCCTTCCAGCTCCCTAATCTTATTTGGCATACTCAAAAATCTTGACCCTGGGAATCGTGCCGGCCTCTGATTGAAACGGGTCGCTTTTTGCGCTATAAATGAGCCGGTAATCTTCCAGCGCTTCCAATGGCACCGGACTGATGAACGGGTCGTTGCCCACTATTCTGTAATTCCCTGATGGTTGTCGTTGGATATAGGCTGCAGCGTCTTCGTAGCTGGAAAAGGATTCTGTATTCTCGATGACCTTGTACCGGCTGCCATCCTGAAATGTCTCGTGCCGGTATGAAATCACAAAAGTACTTTTCGGGACGACCCGGGCACCGTCAAAAGCATATAGCCTGACCGCGAGCGAGCGGTAATATTCTGGATAATAAGCCACCACCCGAACCACGGCATTATTCTGCCTCACATAATAATAATCAAAAAACTCCGCGTAGCTGCTGCCCGCATAAGTTGCCATGGCATGGAACATCCCCGTGACCATCTTGTCGTCAACGATTACATATCTCGAGTTCAGCAAATCAGCTATCTCACCGGCGAAAGTCTCATCCTGGCTGGTAAAGAAGCGGCCGGCTTCCCCTCTGGCGCCGCCACCGGGGTTGGTATTCGGGAGACGGTGACCGGTACGTATTATTTCGTAGCCATAGTCCCACCAGGACAGCACTGCGTAAGCCGTTCGGGGATACTCGAACGGCATTTTATAGTATTCGTAATAGAAGTCGGGGTTGCCAAAAGGTTCCGGCGAATTATCTCTTAACCAGGAAAGCGATTCCCCCCAGGCATCACTGGAGGCGAAGTAGGCCTGACCGGCGTCATTAATGGCGTACCCGATGTTGGGGAAAAAGACAACAAAAAAGATGACTGCTAGTGCTAAGCCCGGCCTTACTAATTTCTTGCCTGCGCTGGCTCCGGTTTTCTGGACCGACGATGATTTTACCCTCTTCCCCTTCATTTTTTTTTCAGCATTGGATGGCGCTACCGCCTTCTGTTTCGGGATAGCATAACGGAGTGCCAACCATGACAGGTAGCCAGTTAGCAGCGCCACATTCACGGCTAAAAAGACGGCAAAACGGCGCATGGCCAGGGTGAACACCAGAAGTATCAGACTCCAGACAAGTAGTAGCGTCTTTTCAGCCTCCCGTTTCTTAATTGTGAGGTAAGTCAGGACACCCAGCGAGATGAGCGAGAGAAAGACGCTGGTGGTAAATTGGAGCCAAATGAGCTCGAGTGAAAACTCACCGAAAGGGAAAAGAATCGGGGCGTTTTCGGCGGTGGTCAGCTCCTGGGCAGGCTGAACAAAGTTGCGGACAAGATATCCCAGTATTGACTTAAGGAGCGAAGGGTTAACCACCTGGAATATTATCAAACCGGCGATACCGAAACCAACCAGGACTAAGAGGTAATAGGCCGGCTTCATCCTCTTTTTTACCATCATCCGGGAGATGCCGCTTAAAACCGGAGGTATCAGTAAAGCGACAAGCAGCGGCCCCAGGAATAATTCGTTCCGGGAAGCCGGCAGGAACATTACCAGCGCTATCAGGAAAATGATGGTGCCGGTAAAGCCTAGGTAATCATTGTTTTCCTGCCTGAGGTGGCTAACGATGTACTGGATGATGAAATAAACGAAGATTACGATGAGGAAAAGGAAAGCGCCGGTCCAGGTTAGGAGATACAGTCCCAGAAAAATACCGGCAAGCAGGCTGTAAGCGAGCGGCCCGGTTATTACCGCCCAGTCGCGGTTTCTCAGGTGACTAAAGGATAATTGCCTCTGCCTGGCGCTCTTGATTGCCAGAATCAGAAACAGCATGGTCAGGGCGGTAAACAGAACCTGGAGGCCATCGCGGTCGGCAAAGCCCAGGGCCGTCCGCCCCATAAATTCACCGGGGTACACCGCTATCAGACCAGCGGCGATGACACCGGCCCAGCGATTGAACAACGCTTTGCCGATGAAAAAGACCGGGAAAACGGTAAGGGCACCCATTATGGCGGGGAAATAGGCCCCGATAATATCAACCGTGTGCTGTGTGGGTGAGCCGAGACCGATAAGCCAGGCGATACCGCTGAGGAGGAAAACGAAAAGATTCTGACTACCCAGATCAAACACCTGGGGGTATGAAAGGTAGGGGTCGAAAGGGATGATGCTGGGAAAGTTGTGCGCGAGGCTATCCACCAGGCGCATGTAATGATAGGCGTCTGCGGTGGTGAATTTTATCGTATCACCGCGGAAAACCTGGTCATAAGGGATGGCAATCCGAAAAAAAAGGGCTACGCCAAAAAATACGGCTAAAAGGATGCCGCTAACAAACTGCGGCGAAAGCCATTCCCGTTTTATCAACTCGTCCCCAGACGTCATCACATCACCTGAATTAAAGACATTATATCAAAAACCGCTTTTTAAGTACGAATTAAATTTGCCCTTTCGTGGCTAAATGACATGGGATGTATTATACTGCAAATGAAGTGGGCCTAAATTCAAAATATAGGCCCCATTGCTAGCTTATCATTATTTGTACATATAGACGTTTATGGTGCTGCACGAGGATTGGACAATCCTGACAATTGGTCAATCTCGTAGCAGCACTTCCGATATTAGAGCCTACGAATATCGTCGACTAATATCTACAGCAGTTATATGCTATAATGTTTAGTAACGACTTGAGCTTCGAATTTGTCTGAAGCATTATGCTACCTTGCTTGCTGTAAATATGACCGTTGGTGACATCCTGCGTAAAGCCGCCCGGGAACACCCTGATAAAATCGGGTTAATCTTCGGCTCACGGAGATTTAGCTGGCGGGAATTCGACCAGCGCGTGAACTCCCTGGCCAATGCTCTCTTGGGACTGGGGTTGCAAAGGGGCAGCCGGGTGGCAATACTCGCCGCCAACTGCAACGAGTATCTCGAAACTAATTACGCTGCCGCCAAGGCCGGGCTGGTAACCGTCCCGACCAATGTGCGCCTTGCCCCGGCGGAACTGAGTTACACACTAAGCCACGCCAGCCCGAGCGCCCTGATAGTCCACCCGGATTTTGTCGAAGCCGAAAAGGCCGTCTCCGGGAATTTGGGTAACCTTATCAGGATTGGCTTCGGAAGCAATCATCCTTATGGGCTGGACTACGAAACGTTGATATCGGTTAATTCCCAAAAAGATCCCGAGGTGGAGGTTGGTGAAGATGATCTCTGGTTGATTGCTTATACCAGCGGAACCACCGGCGCTGCAAAGGGAGTGATGATAAGCCATCGCAACGCTTGCTCGGCAGAAATCGCCCTGGCGAAAACTCTGGGTCTGGAGTCCAGCGACGTATACCTTCTTTCCGGACCATTCTATTTCAACGGCGGCGGTGGCTTACGCCTCGCAGCGACGTGGGTCGGCGCTACCATCGTCATCGTGAGTTTCGAGGCCGAGACCGTTCTGCAAACTATCCAGAAAGAAAGGGTCACCTGTTTTCACGGGGGAACCACGCCGCTCAGTCGTCTGGTAAACCACCCCGACGTTACCAAATATGACCTGAGCAGCGTACGCAAAACGATGGTGACCGGCTCGCGCATCAGCCCGGCTTTATGGCAGCGTACCGAAAGTGTTTTTGGGCCAATCGTCAACGCCTGTTACGGTCTGACGGAGACCATCGGCAACGGCACTTACCTCTCGCGGGGGGACGTAGCGTTTGAGGGTGCTCTTTCTCACCGGTTAAGTTCATCGGGAAAACCGATGATGAGCCTCGAAATCAAGGTAGTCAGCGATGATGGTAAAGAAGTTCCCCGTAATGGCGCCACTACCGGGGAAATCATCATGAAGGGTGACCCTGTGGCCACAGGCTACTGGCGGGATTCGGAGAGAACCGCCGCGATGATTCGCAACGGCTGGCTCCATACCGGCGACATTGCCGCTATTGATGAAGACGGGTTTTTATACATCCTTGACCGCAAGAGTGAAATGATTAAAAGCGGCGGCGTCCAGATTTTTCCGGCGGAAGTGGAGAACGTTATCAACCGGCACCCGGCGGTTAAGATATGCGCCGTTTTCAAGGTGCCGGACTCCGAGTGGGGTGAGACACCTAAGGCTCTGGTCGTACTCAAAGACGGCGTGGCGGCGAGCGAAAAAGACATCATCGAGCACTGCAAGAAGTATATTGCCTCTTATAAAAAACCCACCTCGGTGGAGTTCGTTGACAGCCTGCCCATGACGGAGTGGGGTAAAATCTTGCGAAAAGAACTGGTCGCCCGCTACTGGAAAAAGTGAATCAAAGCCTCGCGGGCTTGTAACAATAACCAGTGCTTCTAGGCAATATTAACCTTAAGTCCCAGGTCACCAAATGTCTTGACCAGCCTGGCTACTTCTTCTTCGGTATAGCTCTTCAAGTCGCCGAGGTGGTAAGCCATTCCTAGGTGGTCGTACTTTTTCCTGCCTAAGGTATGGAATGGCAAAATATCAACCTTCTCAACTTTCAGGCTGGTAACAAATGAAGCCACTTCTTTAATGTTTTCGGTTGAGTCATTGTAGCCAGGTATCATTGGTAACCTGATTACCATCGGGACGCCGCTTTGGGAAATCCTTTTGGCATTGTCCAGTATCAAGTAATTATCAACGCCAGTAAGCCGCCAGTGTATTTGGGGATTTAAATCTTTCAAATCATAATAGACCAGGTTAACGTGCTTCAGAATATCTTTAAGAACCGGCCAAGGTACGTAGCCGCTGGTGTCCAGCGTGGTGTGAATGCCGTAGTTGCGGCAGGCGCGGAATAGTTGCTTGAGGAATTCCGGCTGTTGTGTCGGCTCGCCGCCCGAGGCCGTCAGCCCGCCGCCGGAGTTGCGGTAGAACATTTCGTCTTTGCGGATGGCCTCCATCACCTCGCCGAGGCTCATGGTCTTTCCCGAAATAACCCGGGCACCCGATGGGCAGACGGCCACACACTCGCCGCAGTTGCAGCAGAGTTCCCGGTTCAAGCGTATTGAACCATCGGGAAGCTGCATATTCGCTTTTTGTGGACAGACGCTAATACAATTTCCACAGCGGGTACAAAGTGATTCGATAAACAGTAACTGTGGGTTGCTTGATTGGGACTCGGGATTCTCACACCACAAACATCGTAGAGGACAGCCTTTGAAGAAAACGGTCGTGCGTATACCTGGTCCATCATTGACCGAAAACCGTTGGATGTCAAAGATGCTTCCCTGAATCTCACCCGCGCCACGATTAGCTTTGGTCTGATTGCCCTTCTGTTCTCGTACCATTTGGCTCTATTATAATTCCTTTCTGCCCAAGACGCTATTCAACGAATATCGTACGGTATAATTGACACAACTCTGTGCTTGATGTACGCTTAAACTGATTAAAGAAAATCGCCTCTCAAATCTTGGGGAAATAATATGGCAAAAAAACCGGCCATAAAGCTGGAGCACCGCCTGCTCAGTTCGAGAGTTGATCGGGAAAAGGAGGCGTTACTCTCGGCAGAACCGAGGGTTGATACCGAGAAGATTAAGTTCCAGTTGGAAGTCTATCGGGCAAACGCCGAGCAGCCGGCGATTATCAAACGTGCCAGACTTTTTAACAAACTTTGCCGCGAGAAAAAAATATTCATTGACGATAATCCCCTGGTCGGCACGCTGACCCGCTATAAGTACGGCTCTTATCCCATCCCCGAATTCGGCAGCCGCTGGCTTAAGAAGACTGACGCTTTCAGCCTGCAGCGGGGCAAAGCATCGGTTACTAAGGAAGACCTGAAACTCTTGCACCGGGCAGCCGAATACTGGTGGGACGCCAGCGTCTTTAACCGCACCAAAGAAATTATGGCTGAATCCCGGGGTGTTGACATCGGTCTGCTGCAAAAATGCGGGCTGGGGACCGAATATACCCCCGGCGGCTTTGGCAACGTAACCCCCGATTTTGCCACCGTACTGTCTAAAGGACTTAACGGCGTTCTCGCGGGAATCGCTAAAAAGAAAGCGGAACTGGATACCAGCCAAGCGGAAAGTGTCGCCAAATGGCATTTCTACACCGCAGCGGCGCTCTGCCTGGAAGGTTTTATCGCGTTGGCTGACCGTTATGCCGGGTTAGCCGAGGAAATGTCCCGTAACGAAAGCAATCCTGAGCGCCGGCGGGAGCTTAAGCAGATTGCCCGTATCTGCCGTCGCGTACCGGCTAAACCAGCCAGTAACTTCCGCGAAGCGTTACAGTCGGTTTGGTTCGTTCAGCTTGGCACCTGGATGGAGTCGCCTTTCGTGCTTAACTGCCCGCCGGGTCGCTTCCCGCAGTACCTCTATCACTTCTACCGCGAGGACGTTTCCCGGGGGCTGATTGATGACGAAGCCGTTATTGAGCTTATCCAATTTTATTTCTTAAAGCTTAACGGTCTGGCTCAGGTCCTGCCGCCGCACGGCTTTGCCTGGTCGCAGAGCCGGCTTGGTCTTCATCTGTGTATTGGCGGTTTGAGTCCCGACGGTGCCGATGCCACCAATGAACTGGACTGGCTGGTGTTAGAAGCCCAGTACCGCATCCGGCTGCCGGAGCCGCTGGTTGACCTGATGTATCACGATAAACTATCCCCTGAGTTCTTACAAAAATGCGTTGAGTTGATAAAGACCGGCTTGGGGCAACCAGCCGTCCACAATGTTGAAAAGGCCATCGCGCGTCATATCTACCACCAGCAGATGCCGCTTAGCGAAGCCCGCGACCTCTCCATCGTCGGCTGTGTCCAGAGCTGGCGTTCCGGTTATTCACTGGCACCATGGGAGGGCGCTTTTAACATTGCCAAAATGGTCGAACTGGCTTTAAACGACGGTAAAGACCCTCTCACCGGCCTCCAACTGGGGCCCCATACCGGCGAAGCCGAATCATTCCGCTCCTATAACGAGTTCTATCAGGCGCTGTTAAGCCAGATGAAGCATTTTATCCGCCTGCAGCGCGAGATTGGTAGCACCGCCTGGAAAGTGGAACGCGACTTCCCTATCCCATTTGCCTCGGCACTGACCAACGACTGCGTGGCGCGGGGCTTAGACGTGATGGACGGCGGCGCGCGTTATCATCAGGGCAACGGCATGACTTTCGTGGGAGGCATTGATGCCGCGAACTCGCTGGCTGCCATTCGCGAGCTGATTTTTAAAAATAAATTAATGACAATGGCGAGACTCAAACAAGCCCTGGTGGCGGACTTCAAGAGTCATGAATCTGTTCTCCAGATGTGCCAGCGGGCGCCGAAGTACGGTAACGATGACGAGAGCGTTGACGCCATCGCCCGGTCGCTATATGAGGTATGTTATGCCGGGCACCAGAAGTCCCCTGACTTTTTAGGCCGCCATTCAAAGCCGGAGGCTTATTCGGTGGTAACCCATTTCGCTACCGGCCGTTTTACCGGCGCGTTACCTTCGGGCCGCCGGGCGGGGACGCCTCTCACCGATGCCAGCGTTTCCGCCAGTCCCGGCACTGATACCGGCGGGCCGACCGCCCTGATAAAATCAGCCGCCAGGACGATTGATACCGTTAAATTCGGCTCAAATCACCTGAACATGAAATTTCACCCGTCGGTCTTCTCAAACCTTCAGGGGGATAAGAACCTGATGGCGCTGATAAAGACCTATTTCGACCTTGGTGGCTACCACGTGCAGTTCAACTGTGTAAGTTCCAAAACGCTGCTGGAAGCCCAGAGGCACCCCGAAAAATACCGTGATTTGGTGGTGAGAGTCGCTGGGTTCAGCGCGTTTTTCGTTCATCTTGACCGTGAAGTGCAAGATGAGATTATCAAACGTACCGAGCTTACTTTTTCGTAGCGATACTAAATTAGCCGGAGAAGCACGCCATTCCGTGAAAATTTCAGATCGTTCGGGAAACAAGTAAGCATAGATAGGACAGTTTACTCCAGTGAAAGAACCGCCCGAAACATTTTCTGATGACCGCTATCTTGAAGCCTGGATTATGTTCCGGCGGGTACACGATACCCTTTCAAAAGTCAGGAACCGGGAGCTTGCCGGGCACCACAGCAATATCGAAAAAATACTGACTCTCCAGGCGATAAAAAGGCTCGGGCAGAATGCTACTCCCAACAACATCGCCCGAACACGTTACCGGCGTCCGCACACCATCTCGGTGTTACTGAAAAATATGGAGGCCGCCGGTCTGCTCACCAGGAGCAAAGATAAAAATCGCAAAAATATAATCAGGATAGCACTGACGGAGAATGGGAAAAGGACGATTTTACAGACCAGAAAGTCGAATATCATCAACAAGATATTTTCCCTATTTTCTAACCAGGTGTTGAAGCAATTTATCGGGTTTGTGGATACTCTCAGCAGCGATGCTGAGCAATATTATTCCCTCTACTTCAAAAACGTTAGTGATACAATATTGCCCGCTGAACAGGATGGTTATTCTCCCGGTGGAAACGATTTACGGGAGGCGGTCATCCGGGCAAAAAGTATCATCATCAATATTTTAAATGCCGTCGGTGATGTTGAGCGGAATATTGTCGGCCTAAAGGAAAAACCGCTGGCCCTATTATCTGAAAACAAACAAATCAGTGAGAGTCTGTCGCCTAAAAACCAGGGTCAGCTGTTAAAGTATCTGGGGGTGATAAAAGACCACCTGCTTAATCCCCGTACCGAACCAAAAGCCAAACCAAAGTTCAAATCATATACCACAAAACAGCTCGAGCAGATACTGCTTTACAAGTTCACCAAAACTCATGACCTGATTTTCCGAATCAGGGATAGAGAACTGTCCAATCTCGGTCTTTCCATCGAAATTTCATCGGCATTAAGTGCGATTAAGGAACTTGGTAATAGAGCCACCGTCGGCGAGGTTGCCAGATGGCGGTTGCGAAGCATTCCCACCGCTTCAAAGATCATCGTCAAGATGGAACAGCGGAGTCTGATAAAGAAATTGCCCGAACAAAAGAACAAACGTGGCCGACTGAGGCTGACGGCAAAAGGCGAGCAGGCTTTAAAACGAGCAGCTACCGCTGATTCAATTAAGTTGATATTCTCGGCACTCCCGCCGGATGACCTGAACCAGTTCATGGCGTATCTGGAAGCCATAAAAGCCCGGGCATTAGAAGAATAATCAGTCCGGTTAATTTCTAACTGCGGACATACTTCCTTGTGGGTCGTTGGTCCTAAAAGCCAGGGACGTTCTGCAAATGTCAGAACGTCCCTGGGAAGCGGCTGGGCTTAAGCTCATTTTTCTTTGATGGTGTAGGGGTGAGTCACCACGATCTTGGTACCGTCGGTCTTGGTGTTGGTAAGCTCCAGAGTCGCCTCGCCGACGGCGGCTTTCACTGATACCTCCCATGGCCCGAGCACGGCGTTGCCGTCGGCATCAGCGACCACATTGGTCGGTTTACGGGCGCTACGCGTCCCGGTCACCGGATTAATGAAGGTGAGGTCACACATTGACCCCGGTGGCACCTTAAGGGTAACGGTTATCTGAGTGCCCTCTCCGTAAATTGCGGTTTCCGGAGTAATGTTGACCCAGATGACCGGCCAGTCCGGGTTGTTGTAAGGGTCATCAGCGGTTTGCGGCGTAGTCGGAGGCGGTGTGGTTGATTCCGCGGGTGTGGTTGTCGGCGTTGGCGTTTCATCAGGTGGCAGTTCAGCCGATGGTAGGTGGCCATGCATCTGCAGATAGATATCTCGGTCAATCCAGACTTCGTCGAACCCGCAGCTTCGAGTATACGACGTGTTCTGGTACCTCAAGTTCTTAACGTAGGGGTAAGCTGCCATGTAGTTTGTGATGAAACAGCCGGTGGGTAACGCCGGCAGGTCGGTGAGCAGGGTACGCTCGATGTCCCAGATAAACTCACGCCTTTTTCCCGGGTCAGTGACGTAGTCCAGCTCAGCGAGCATTTTATCAAGGTCGGGGTTATTGTAATGTGAGTAGTTCCCGCTCTGGCCAGTGCCGAAATAATTAACCAGGTTCACCGGGTCCGTCCCAACCTGCAGAGAAGTGATATAAACCTGGTAATTATCTTCGTCAAGACGCTTCTGCACCTCGGCCCCGGCAACGAAGTTCAGAGTGGAATCGATATTTAAATTCTGCTTCAGCGCATTGGAAAACACTGTTAACACGCCAGTATATCCCGAAGTACCGGAACCTGAGGTGGAAAGCGCATTCAATTTGAAACCATTTGGATAGCCTGCCTCGGCCATTAACTGTTTGGCTTCAGCAATCCTGTCAGCCATTGGCTTGTCCCAGCCCATTAATTTAGCAACCTCTTCTTTGGGCAGACCCAAGGAAGGTGCCAGGAGTCCCTGACCAGGTATGCCGAACTTCACATCGCCACTGTAACCGATAATCAGGTCTTCAGGAACTAAGACCAGACCCAGGGCACGACGTACGCGTATGTCATCGAGTGGTTTTTGGCTGGTATTGATGAATATCGTTCCCCCCCAGTCAGGATATTTGGGCTGGTAGACCAGCTCGGGGGCGCCGGCATGCAGGGTATTCCATGTGTCAAGGTTAATCACCGATGACACCGGTGTTTTCATGTCAGTGCGCTTGGCGATGAGCATTGCGTCAGCCTGGCCTCCCGAGTACTTGATGAGCAATCCGTCAAGGTAGGGCAATTGGTTGCCGTAGTGGTCCCTCTTGAAGTAATCAGGATTACGTTTATATTTCATGTGCACCCCGGGAAGATACTCGTCAAGCAAGAAGGGCCCGGTGCCGACCGCAAACGCCGCCGATGTCCCGTCCAGGCCAGCCAGGTGCTTGGCCTGTATCTGCGCGTCACCGCTGGCCAGGCCGATTAAAAAGCCGGCAGAAGCGTATTTCAGATGCACTTTTACCGTATAATCATCAATTTTTTCTGAACTCTCATAGGCCAGAATTCTGGCGCTGATGGCGCTGCGGGTAACGTCAGTCATCCTGTCCAGGCTGTAAACTACGTCATCGGCGGTAAAGGGCATGCCGTCATGCCAAGTGACGCCTTGGTGCAGCTTGAAAGTCACTTCTGTGCCGTCCTGGTTCCACTCCCAGCTTTCAGCCAGGTCGCTGATGATGTTTTCGGGAACGGTCTCTTTGTAATTGAGGTCATAAATCACCAGCTGGTTGAAAACCGGTAATTGACCCATTGGTCCGTAGCCAACGTCCTGGTGCGCATCGAAAGACCTCGGCAGAGAACCGGCAAAGACAATTGTCCCGCCGTACTGGGGCATAGATGTTTCTACCGGATTGGGTGTTAAATGTGATATTGGCGAGACTGCTGGTTCAGAGGTTGTCGGAGAGGTAGGTTCCATAGCAAGCGGGTTTTCTGGTAGCGGGACGGTTTCGGCAGGCGGAGCACAAGAAATAATGGCGGCAGCGATAACTGTCACCAGTGTTAAGATAGCTATTTTCTTCATAATTATCCCCTCCTCAGACGGTTTAATATTTCGTGAGAGCTTTTCCCTGCATCATTTCATGTTCGCCTCCCGGAAATGTCTATTTGTTTTTCTACGAACATCGAAGTGCAACATTTTACCCTAATTATATAACGCTTTAGCCAATTGTCAATGATGTTCTTTATGATTCCTCAACTTATTCTTCGCCCGAAGTGTTGGAGCCATCCCAGTCATTCTTTACGCTATCATCAATGTTTTTCAGGTCGATGAGGCGGGTCGGGTTGGCGATGTTCTCTGGATCGAGGGTTTTTTTTATGCTGGCAATAAGAAGATGTATATTGGCAAAACGTTTTCCGCTTGAGATCGCATCGTCGGCATCTCCCGGGGCAAAGATGCTTTTTCCCTTGCGCAATTCCTTTACATACCGATTCACCTGAGTTTTCATGAAGGTCTCGAATTCCTCTGATTTTTCGCTGAACGGGGCAACGCCCGCCGTGGCCGTCCGGCCGAAGTCGGCCAGTGTCATCTTATGCTGGTTCTGCCCACGGTCGAAAAGCGCCCCGTCGCCCAGCGGCGGCGAAAACTTCTTAAGGGCAGCCCTGCTTAGTGAGAGGCTGCGCAACGCGTCGTAAAGCGAATCGGCTGATGAACCGATACTGACTGCCTTACCCATCCGAGCGTAACGCATGCGGTGCGTATCCCTGACAGCCGAAGCCGTAATCTCGTCCCTCAACCAAGTGGCTTCTTCTTCCGGTATCAGCCTGCCCTTGGTGTCCGAGATGATATCCTCAAGGACTTTCTCTTCGTATTCGATTTGCCCGACACCGGCGTATCCCCAGAGCGTGACGAAGGTCATGTGACGGTGGTGTATTTGTTCCTGCCAGAAAGGCTCTTGCCACTTGCGCCAGAACTCTTCCCTTGACCTGGTTACCAGCCCCACCAATTCATAAGGGTGACATTGCAACACCACGCCGCCGATTTCGGCTTCGCCGATTTCCCTGATGCACTCGACGCAATCCTCAATAGTGGCGTGGCTGAAGATGATGGTCTTAAAAGTGTCGCAAGGTAAAACACTCACTTTTTCCGGCTGCACACCTTCGGTCGGCCACACTACCGGGCCTGGCCAGGGGAATAGCTTGACGGCAGCGCGAGTGACCATGCCCAGGGCGCCTTTGGGACCGCTGCCACCCCGAAACAACCCCCGGGCATCGCTACCTGGCCCTTCACCCCAGGCATAGTTGCCTTGGTCAAGGATGAGCGAGCCGGTCCTGAGTATCTCACCATCAGGCAAAACTATTTCCATACCCAGCAGGCCACGGCCTTTTCCCGTACGCCAACCTGTCCAATGGCTGTTAGTAAATATATTAGTCGCCAGCGCCGAGGTCTGGGTACCGGTACCGGCGCTACCGATAAATAACCCTACCTTCATCGCCTCGGCCTGTAACTGTGCAACGGTTACGTAAGGCTCCACCACTGCGAACATATTATTGGCATCAATGTACAGATGGTCCATCCTCTTGGGGTCAACCAGGCACCAGTAGGGGTAACCTACCGCCGGTCTACAAGTTGCCAGCGAGAGCCCGGTACTGGTTACCGA
>QZJL01000042.1 GCA_003599745.1 Dehalococcoidia bacterium
ACCTTGGCTTGCTGCGTGGCAAGATCAATGACTTGCGCCGCCGTTAAGGTTGGCATCGCCGGTAGCTCCCAGGAGCGCCGCCAGGTGCTCGCGCTTGCGTACGTAGAGGTCGTACTCGGCCTTCAGCTTGTTCAGGCCCGCCTCGAGCTGCTTGCGGCTAGCGAGCTGCTGCTCCGTCAGCGCACGGGGCTTGCGGCGGTCGCCCTGGCCATCTTCGATCCTGTCGATAAGCTGGTCAAGCTGGTACTCGTCCTGCGTCCGGCGCGTCTCGTTGACCTGGAGCGCGTCCTCGATCGCCACAAGCTGGCTCTTGGCCACCTGCCGCGCCGCGACCATCTCCAGCTTGTCCATAACCGCGTCAATCTCAGGCTTGGAGGTCTCGCGGTCGAACAGGGTCTCGAAAACCATCTCGGCCCCGTTACCACCCAAGGGCACCTTCATCACGATGCGAAGCTTCGATGTCTCGCTCATGCGACCCTCCGGCCAGCGATAACCGAACCACGGCGCCCACGCCGCATAGCCCCAAGCTTGTCTTCACCCTTGCTGATGCGCACGTGGTCTCCGATCCGATAAACGATATCAGCCAGCGTCTCATACACGCTCAGCGGGACCGTGTAGGTCACACCTGCGTCGTACCTCATGTTATTGATGAGGATATATGGACAAGCGTCGATAATCTTGTCGGGGATGTCGATCGTAATCTCGACGAGCGGTTCGACGAGCGAGTGTTGCTGGCGAAGCTCGGAGCGCCGCTGAGACAGATAAGCCTGCCGCGCGAGCATCTGCTCCTGCTCATCCCGCTTGCGCCGTTCTTCGTCAACGTCCGCCGCCGCGACCTTGTCAATCGCAGCCTTTTCTTCGTCCGACAGCTTAGGCAAGCCAAGATCGGGGAAGAAAACACGTTTAGGTTCTGCTGTCGGCTTGCCTGGTCTGGCCATGGAATCCTCTTATGCGATAACGAAGCTGGCCCCAGCGGCGGCCCCCGCACTCACAAGGATCGGCCAGCCCGTCGCAGGGTCGACTGCAACATAGTCGCCGGGGAGAAGTTTGAGAACCCCCCGGCGTGGCACAATGAGCTGCCCAAACCGGCTGTAGGCCGCATTCACGGGGTTGCCCGTAAGATCGTCCAGGATCAGCGATGAAAGAGCAACGAAGTCGGTCTCCGTGATGCCGGCGACGTTAAACCCGGAGGCAGTTAATGTATTAGTGGCAGCGGTGCCGAGTGTTCCAAGAGCCATAGCAGCAAACCTCCGGGTTAATCAGAATCAGCCGAACACGCCCGCGTTGCTCGACACGCTCTCAAGACGAACCAGAAACTGCGGCTGTTTCAAGAACATAGCGTAGAACACTTTCCAAGCGATGACGCGTAATTGGTTATGTGCGTCAGACTTGTCAGGCTCGGCGAGCACTTTCACCCTGACATCGTCGAGAACGACCTGCGCATAGGCACCCTTGCCGATGAAGTACGTCGGGTAGACCGTGATGCCCGTCGCGGGGGCGGCAGGTGGCACCTGCGCGAGACCGATGCCCGTCAAAGTCACGGTCTGGCCACCCTGAAGACGCGTCGCCTGGCCGAGATAAGTGCCGCTGAGCGGCCCCTGTGGAGACGTAGCCAGGTTGTTCGTGGTCGAGCCGCCAGGCGCGCTGATGTAGATGTTGTAAGTGAAGCCCGGTGCCGCAGGAAGGGTCACATTGATCGAGCCGTTCGGTCCCGTGACGGCGACACCAGACTCGGCCTGATGGATTTCGCTCTCGAACCGCTCCAAAGCGGTCGATTTGGTGACGCGCACCACGTAAGTACCCGTCGCGAGGCTTCCCGCCGTACCTGCCGTAAGGCCGCCAAGAGCCGCACGGCCGGTCCAGGACTGGATCATGTTCGACTTGCAGAAGCGCACATGCTCCAGCTCGCCGATCTCGTCGTGGTAGATTTTCTTGATGTCCGAGTAGGACCACGCTGTCGTGACCGTCGCGTCCTCGGACAAATCCTGCGCCACGAAGGGATGCAGAAGCCCGACATAATGGGACGTGATGTTATTCGCCGCAGCACGCGCGGCCTGAGCACGCGGGTCAATCCTCTGAAGAGTCTCTTCCGAGCCGTCATACTCGGGAACGCCGATCGTCCGCATCATGGCCACGACACGCTTGATCTCGTGGCGATTGATGAAGGACGTGGCTGTCAAGGACGCTCGCGCGCCAACTGAACCGACGTAATTGACCTGGAGACCCGCAGCAAGCCCATTAAGCGTGTTGCGTTCTAGGAGCATTGCGATCTGGTAGCCAACCAGACGCTCCGCCTCGCGGACCACAGGGTGCTTGGTCAGGATCTCCATGACATCCGTCAAGATGACCTTGGAGCCCCACTGCTGAACGACAGCACTGACCTGAGAAATAGAGATATCTTCCTCGTCCGGCGGGACACCCTCCAGCATTGGCGCGTCAGGGAGGGGGAGGAAGTTGAAGCGGGTCATGGTATACGTGTTGCCCCGACCCTCGGGCATGTCGATTTTCTCGCCGAACGCGTAAGCGACGAGCTGCTTTTGCGTAAGCTCCAGAATCCTGTCCGCAATCAGGTTTTCAACGTCCGATTGCGTCACCGAGAACGTATTGACCGCCATTTAAGCCTCCTAAACGAGCCAGGCGGTCAAGGCGTCAAGTCCTGACACGGCCCGCCCTTACTGCCTCGTCAATCAGCCGCTCACGCTCCGCAAGCGGCAGCTCGCGCAGGTTGCGGGGTGCTTTCGCTCCCCCAGGACGCGCAGCTCCCCTCGGGTTCGGCGCGGCCACCGTCTCGCGCTGCGCACGCGCGGACGGAACTGGCTTCTTCTGCACGGCGGCGGCCCGTTCGGCCTCGACAATTTCCGCGCCGCGCAGATACTTGTAGATCGTATCCCTGTTCACATGGCTTGGCGGGTTCGTGATCTGCTGGCGGAACAGCTCCTCGACCTTATCGACATACTGCCGCCGCTTGGGCTCTGCCGCCGCGATGGACTGGAATGAAAGCCGGTCCTGCTCGACGAGCTGCTGCTGCTGCATGTGATAGAGAAGCTGAGCCTGCTGCTCCTGAGCCCTCCGAAGCTTGTAATCAACCCGCTGCTCCGGCGTCATGCGCGCCAGAAGCTGCTCCTCATTCTGCTGCTCGAACTGAGCCTGTCTCTGCCGCTCAGCCTCGCGCATCTCGGCTATCTGCCGCTCCAGCGCGTCGGCGCGCAGCCGGGCCTCGCGAGCAGCATTGACCGCCTCTTGCACCCGCTTGCTAGCCGGGTTCGGCCTGCGCTGCGGAGGCGGCTCGTCCTGGGGCTCGGCAGCTAGTACTTCGCCGCCATCATCCCCATCTTCTTGCCGTTCTTCTTCGTGCCCTTCGTCCGGCCCGACATCTCCTTGTCCGCCATCGCCATCATCGGCTTCGGCGATTTCGAGGTCATTGGGGTCTGCGAAGTTTTCTTCACCGTCTTCGGGAAGCCCTTGGGCGATTTCATTGATCAGCCTCGGATCACGGGGGTTCATCTTAACCTCTACTGTACGTGACGTGTACGAACGACATGCGCGTAACGTGCGCGGACGCCGGCAGTAACGCTTGCCAAGCGAGTGGTATATATTTACCGCTTCTTTTTAGATTTGCAAAGGCGCTCGTAGCGCCGATTATTGCGATCGATCTGAATTTTCTGCCACCTCGGATTTCCAGGATGCCATTGCACGGGCTCGTAGCCCCGGCAGAAGGTCAACTGGCGCGCTGGCGGGATCTGCTCCGGCGCGAGAGCGAAGCAGAAGAGCACACAGACCGTCGTAATCACGGATCATCCCGCCTGTACTTCTGTAGAAAAGCACTGTCGTCCTGCAAGCGCGCGTGAATTTCGTCGGTTTCGGCGTCAACCACTTCGCGGAGAGCGTTCTCCCGCTCCTGTTCAGCCAAGGCGTCCGCGACGGCCTCTTTCCGGCCCTGTTCACGAAAAAAGCGCTCGCGGAGATGGCCCGCGAGCGCTTTAATCAGTCTCACGACGGTGAGAACGATCGATAGGACGGTCGAAATCACGTCTTAGCCAGCCAGGTCCTGATCACGCCGAAAAGCGGCCAAACAGTCGAAATCACCGTGACTACGGCACCCCCAATCGACATCCAAAGCTCTTCCGATCCAACGCCAAAGGCAGCCAGGATCATGCCCAGCGCCGCAAACAGCGACCGCAGAGCGTCCATAAGCTTGTTCTTGGCCGCGTCATCCATGTCCGGTCCTCACTTCAGAGAGCTGCGCCTGCCAACCAGGTCGAAAAACGGCTTCAAACCCTCGATCTGACTGTTCAGGCGCGTAATCTTACCTTGAATTTCTGACTTTTTCGAGACCAAAAGCTCCATCTCGGCGTCCAGAAGCTCCTTCAAGCGCTTGATTTTGTCAACGTAGAACGCTGTCTGGCCCTCCAGCTCAGCCAAGAGTGCCATTTTCTCTTCTTCAAGTGTCATGGGAACCCCGCCAAGGACATAAAGAAGGTCATGAAGATCACCGTCGCGCCGATCAGGCCCGCCGCAAGCACGGCAAGGGCGAGAAACAGTAGAAGTGGAAGCTCATTTGCGTTTTTTCGGTCCATTTTTGCCCTTCTTGGATAGCCCCGCCTTGGAATACGCGATGGCAATGGCCTGCTTCTGAGGCTTACCCGCGTGCATTTCCGTCCGGATGTTCTCAGAGATGACTTTTTTCGACTTCCCAGCTCGTAATGGCATCCTGCTCCCCCATCACTTGCCCCCCAGGCTCCTATACGCGGCCCGCAAGAGCTTGGCGTATCTAGTCACCTGCCCTGCGCCATTATACCCGCGCGCGAAGCCTGCCCAGTCCTTCCGCCTCAGATCATCGTCCAGCCGGTTCACCTGGATGAACTTCACGAACGCACGGAGCTGCGGCGGCTCGCCCGTCAGGAAATTCTCGACCATGAACTTCGCCGAGCGGTAGCCCACTACCGCATAATTCTCCCCGAGGATCTGCGGGCCGCCCCAAGACGCCGCACGGAGCGCGGCTTCCTCATCGATCTTCATGGCCTCCAGGAGACGAGGATAGCTGTCCTGCGGGTAGCTGTTCCGCCAGCGGGCATAGGCCAGCCCCGCATCGATCGCACGGATAAGTTTAGCACGGCTGGTCTTCAGCTGGCGATAGAACACGTGCGGCTCGAACAGCATCGTCAGCCGCCCCTTACTGTCATAAGACCTGGCCCGGCTCTCAACCTTCCAGACCGCCTTGAGCGCGGCAAGCGGCACCTTCAAAGCATCAGCAGCGGCCTCGAAGTCCTCCGGCTTCAGGGCCTCGGCCTTCAAATTTTCGAGAACCATTTGACCTGCTCCAGGCACGGGGCTATATCAGGCGCGTGGGTGTCTTCCTTTCCGCCCACGCGTTTCCTCCCTAAGACAAACTGGCGGCCTACGGGCCGCCTTTTTTGCCATCATATGCCCCACTTAGCCGTGAGGTAAGCCTCGGCTAAGGCTATGTCCGGCGCACTCATGACGCCCGCGTACCAGAGAAGCTCCCCAAGCGCGGCCGGTCCGAGAAATGTGTTCGACCGGCCGAGGATCAAGTCGCCCCCGCCGTTAGCCGTCGTCCCCACGCCACCGTTCTTGTCCACCCCATTCACGAAATGATAGGCCTTCGTCGCGTCGTACACGCACCGGTAAACAACCAGGACCGCGTCGGAAAGCGCCCCCGCGTCCGAGGCCGTCGTCGATAGAGAGCCGAAGAGCTGCGCGGCTCCTGCCGTCGTAAGCTGCACCCGCCAGCCCGAGCCGATTGTCGCCGAAAAGAGAAACTTGCTAGCCGCGTAGGTATGCATGACCACAGCTAGCACGGTGAACGTGGCAACGCCGGTAGGTACGATCGAAGTTAGAAATTGCGGAATAACCGACCACTTCACGCACGGGCGGCCGTTCAGGCCCGTAGCGTCATAGGCAGGCTGCTGCGCCGCTGTCCCATTCGTCGCGGCTCCGCCCGCCGAACCTTTGTTCCCCCAGGACGCAACGCTGGACCCATTAAAGATGAACGTCGAACCGTCCTGCGCGTCGAACCAGCCGGTCAGAGACGCGCCCAAGCTGGCGGGTGTCCATCCTGGATCGCCCGTCGCGAACATGCGAAGCACCCGCTTGTAGTAGTCGTCCATATCTCATCCGAGATTAGGGTCCACTGCCACTGAGACGACCGCCGCGCCCGCGACCATCACGAGCCCCGTCGTGAACTGGAAGAGGGGGAGAGCGATGGTGTCCATAGCTGCCGACGGCGTCGCGGGGGACTGCGTCGTGATGATCTTGTTCGCAGCCGAGGCCGAGCCCGTGGCGTCCGTGTCGTGAAACGCGACAGACGCGCCCGCCGAGTGCATGCAGACCACGGCAAGCGTTCCCGCCCCCTTAGTCAGCAGCACGGTGCCAGTCTGATTAAGATAAGTTCTCTGCATGGCTCTATCCCAAAAGTACTCTCTCGTGCTCGAAGCTCACTCGATACAGTCCGCTCTTGTTTGTAAGCTGGCTCCCGCTATGCAGTCCGCTCGCGTTACCTAGCTACTGGTTCATAGCCGCGTTGCGCTGCGGACGCGGCTGTACGCCCGCTCCCTTGAGCTGGTCCTGCGGGATCATGCCCGCTGGCCGCTGCCCTCCTGGAGGGGCCTCTGGCTGGCCTCCAGGGCGAGGCTGCCCAGGCTGTCCAGGAATGCCTGCGCCTTGCGGCGGCGTGCCCGGCGAGCCGAGCATGCCTGCGATGTCCGCGTGCTTGCGCATCAGCTCCGTAGCCTGTGCCCCTGGCGGGAGGTTCATCAGGGACTCGAAGATGCGCGGAGCCATGCGCGGACCGAACACCCCCAGGGTCATGGCATTGATCGCAGGCTCCAGGTTCAGCCTGTAGCCTGGATAGAGCGCGGGAGGGATGCCCCTGAGCACGTTCAGAGCCGCGATCTGGTTCTGAGCCTGCTGCGCGTTCCTCGTCGCCTCGACCCCATACCACGTAAATGTGGCCGTCTTGAAAATTAAATTGGGGGGCACCTTCACAAGTGCGCGATCAGCCCCGTTGGCCATCGAACTTTCAAGGAGTATCGCCTCCTGCCGGAACTGATGGTCCAGCTCCAGGAAATAAGTCAGGAGGCGCGTCAGCACCTGCTCTTCGAGCACGGCGACAGACGCCGCCGTCGTCAGGACCTCAACGTCCTGCTCCTGCGCCAGCTCCGCCTGGTTAGGTTTCTTAGCAGACGCCACCTGCGTCATCATGGACGGGTTGACGCTGAGGGTCTGCATGACCTGCGCACGGGCCAGCTCAATGATAGCCAGCCCGTCCTTCCACAACGGCGGGAACTGGGCAAACTGCGTGTCGGCTGGTGAAGTCTCCCATATGGCCCCCATCGTCAGGATCATAGCGTCGATGTTGGGGTTCTTCTGCGGGTCCGTCATAGTGATCGGCACGAGGGCATACTGCGCGCTGTCCATGGAAATGTTCAGCGCGTCGTTGGCCAGCACCTGAAAGTCCACCGCGAGGTCCACAGGAGGCTTGCCCTTGAACACCCCCGCCTGCCGCCGGAGCGGAACCGAAATCAGCGGGCAGCGGTCAGACCAGTAAGGACAGCGCCGCACGGAGAGTATCTGCGTTTTGTCGGCCATGTACGCCCGGCATAGCCTGCGCTCGCCGTCGATGTAGAGATTCAGCCATATCTCCCACACGACCGCGTAGACCCCGCGCCCGTCCTTGCGCACCCCTGCCGCCGCCAGCCGGTTAGACTCGTCGGGTATCTTATACTGGCTCGACTCATCGACCGTCATGGACCGCAAGAGCTGCCGCCCCGCCCGCTTCTCGATCTCACGGGTTGAGATTTTCTGCCTCACGTCCGCCCGCGTCCACCGGCGCACGATGCACACCGCCCCGCCCCTGGCGAGCGCGTCCTCGACGGAAGAGGCTGTCGCCGGGGTCACGATGACGTCGGCGTCGTGCAGGACCTCCACACGCGGCCCCTGGTCGATCACAAGCTCGTCCCGGATAATCTCGATGGACTCGCCAGGCAGGCCCGTCTCCATCGTCTCCCGGATGACCGTGTTGCGCTCAAGCCGCTCCCAATCGACATAGACGTTATACTGCCCCTCGATGTCACCGTGCCGGACAAGTGTCGGCACAACGTGCGTATGCATCTGCGCGCGGCGCACATAGTGCTCCAGCAGGGCCAGCAGCTCGAACGGCTGGCTCCCATCCTCCGTGATACTATCGACGAACCTCTGCGCACGGGGGAATAGCTGATTGGTGAAGCGCGTCTGGCGCGCCTCAACCGCGTCGTGGACGAGAGGGACGAAATACTGGCTCCGGCCCGCGTAGTTCTGCAAGTGGTTCAGCCGTCCGTGATAGAGGTCCCAGTTGTCCTCGATGGACATGTTGCGGTCCCGGTGGTCCTCCAGCGCCTCGTCGATGTCCGCCCAGGCCGAGGCCAGCGCGTCGTGCACGCCTGCACGGCGGGTCAAGTCCTCGTCGCGGCTCATGAACTGCTCGGGCGTCTCCTCCGGCTCCGCGTCCATGACCCGGATGTCGTCCTCATACGGATCTGCGATAGGGTCGTCGGTCAATTGAGTGTCCTCGGCAGCGCTGAGAGATACTTACGCCCGTCGGGGAGCTGCCGCAAGGCCGCGCTCGAGGAGGCCAGCGAGAGGGGCGCGTGCGGTGCCAGCATGGCCGAGCACAGAGCGCGGTCAATGAGCAGGAAGGGAGTCTTAGGCGGCGGCCGGAACGGGTCCAGCCGAGGCACCCCGCCCATCAGCGCGCGCACGGCCCATCGGGCGGGGGTATGGACCACTAGGGACAGGCGGGAGAGCCGCTCGCGCAGGTGTCCCTCCCCGTCCTGCGGGGAGAGGCCCATGGCGGGTCGCAAGCGGAGCGCGTTCACGGCGGGGCGCAGGCCCGTGGCGTCGATGTCCGCGAAGTGATCAGGAGGGAGAATGCACGTGCGTACGTAAGGGGCCTCCAGCCTGCGCAGCAAGGGCTCCAGCAGCTCCTGCGGCGTACCGGGGGAGTAGGCATCGGCCTCGACGTGCAAGGCGTCTGACTGCGTCTGCACGAGCAGTGCCACGTAGACCTGGAGCCCGTCCGAAGCCGCCACGACATAGCGCAGCCCGTGCGCAGGGGGCGTAGCCGCCGTGACCACGCGAGCCGGGTCGTCCAGGTCGTACTTGGGAAGCGGGCGGCGCATGGCGTAGGCCAGCGCGTTCGGCACGTCCTTGCGCCCCGTCGGGAACATGTCGAGCTGGTCATAGAGGTCCTGATGCGCGGCCTCGCCTCCCACGAACTCGACCAGGCGTGCGTTGAACGTATCCTGGAGCGCCTTGATGAAGTCGTCCTTGGCGAGCGCACGGGGGGCGGAATGGTAGGCAACCGGGATGGAGACGCCCGTCTCCTGCATCCGCTTCTGAACAGGTGCCTTAAGGAACTCCGCGAGCCCGTCCTGCTCGACGCCGATCTCAACGGGATCGTAGCGCTCGGCGACGCCGAACATGTGGTCGATCATCTGGTCCGGGAGCCAGAAATGCCCTCCCGACTCCCATATGACGAGCTTGCGGCCGATCCATGAGTAGACCACGAAGCCCGTATGCGCGGAAGTTTTGTTAGCCGTCCGGGCCGGGTCGTACATAGCGTACACGGGCTCGTAGGTGCGCACGCGGGCAGAAGCGGTGAAAGTCTCTCTGCGGAAGACGCGGTCGCTGTCTGCACGGGCTCTGACCAGGAACTCCTGCTCGAACTGGCGGGAGCGCCCGTGGCGGGCATACTCCAGGCGCGTAGCGTCGATCCACTCGAGGGGGTATCGCGAAGGCCACGCGGACTGGCGCACGGACTGGTCGTCAAGGTACTCGATCGGAACGGTCATAGTCTCCCAGTCTGGAGACTGAGCGAGGCGCACGGGTAGGGACTCCGGGTTGAGCGGGGTCGCGCACATGCGTATCTTCGGATTGGGCGTCAGGGCCGGTTTCAGAGTGGCGAAGAACCAGTTAGCGACCTTCTCCCGGCCTTCAGGGGTTGCTGCGTCCTCCTCGTCCTCCAGATCGTCGATGAAGACGAAATCCGGGCGGGCATCGAGGTGCTTCGTGCCACGGAGAGACTGGCCTTTACCGAGGCACTGAATGGCGACGTTATTCGGCAGCACGATCTTCGTGGCCTGCCACGTCCGGGTATCCTGCCGTCCGAACAGGCGCTCGATTAGCTCATTGGTCTGCAACTCGTGCTTCACGGCCTGGAGGCGCTCGATCGCACGGGGCTGGTTGTCCCCGATGATCAGCCCGTTCCTGTACATACGGAACAGCGCGCCGATGATCATGACTTCTTCCGCCTTTGTCGTCTTGGCGGAGCCACGGAAGAGCATTAGAAGCACATTTGGCCGGTCTGAGAAGAGCAGCTCCTCCATTTGCTTGTGAAACGGCGCGTCTTCTTGCGGGTGCCTATGCTTGAACAGCATCTCTACCGCACGGCGGGGGTCGCGCGCCAGCAGGTGCAGGATTTTTTCGCGGATGAGCATGCTAGAGTGTAGCACCAGACTTGAAATCTGGCGAAAATTTTTTGAATAGAACAAACGGTGAACTTGCAAAATTATGCTAAAAATTTTCTGAGAATTCAAGTGTATGAGAACAAATAGTGAACTTGGAAAACTGGAGTGTAATTTGGGGGGAGAGCCAAGCGAATCATTCTCACCCCCGTCGGCGTGCTGCTACCCTGAGTTTCGCAACAAGCTCCAAACTCCAGGCGCACGCGGCGATCACAACTTTGTGATTAGACAAATGCGCAGAATGTGCGATTGTGGGGGCGCCGGTATTTTCCGGGGAACTAGAGGAGGAAGGAATGATGACATTCTACTGCTACACCACCAGCCACCAGCGCATCGCGCTCTCAGGAGACATCGTGGGCCGGATCGTGCGGGGCACCGGAGAGGTAGACCTGATCCGCATAGCATGGTCCCTGTGGGACTACGCACGGTAGGGAGGGAATATACATACTAGGGGTTGCACGGTGCACCTAGGCCCCGAGGAGGAGGGTAAACTAATGTATAAAATCAAACATAAGACCCAGCGCTGGATAGCCGCTTCCGGGTTTTACGATATCGAAAGAGCGGAAGCCTGGCTAGCTCGTTTCGACCCGCGTATGTGGGTCGATAAGTCCCTGCGCGCGGATGACTTCGAAATCGTTCCGGAGCGTGTAGCGCCCCAAGACAAGCCTGTCAAGAGGAAAGGAACCTGAAATGAGCTATGATCTCACCGCAGTGGCCTACGATTGGGGATACCCAGCCGCTGAGACTGTGTGTCCAGAGGAAATGCGGGAAATCAACCGCACCGCCTGGACGGCTCTCCGGGCCGCGATGGACGCGGCCGAGCGCGCCGCTGGGGAGTTCGCCAAAGCGAAGAAAAAGCGGGATTGGGCTCGCAAATTGGAGCGCATCCGCGCGCACGCCGCCGCCATGGCTGATGCCCGAGAACGCCTGTACACGGCCGCTGACGCGATAGAAGAGATAGTCAACCGGGCCAATCCCTACGTCGAAACAGCTACCCGCCCGTACGTGCAGCGAGCGCGCAGGCTCGTTCGGGAGGTCGCGGAGGCCGAGAAATGAAAACCATCTTCGTGCTCGGGGCGCCTGACCCCGAAATGGACGCGATCGAGCGCATGCTTACAGACGCTGGCGCGTGCTTCGAATACGCCTTAGGCCAGGACGGTTGCCGGGTTCATCCCGGCAACGCCTACGACGCCGTGCCGCCTAGCAGTGACGGTCTACACGTGGCAGTCGAATGCGGCTGGCCGGGTCAGCTCACGTTCACCTGCAATGGCGTCACGAGAATACGGGACCTGTGCGACCATCATCGCCCCGGCGATCCAGGCTACGGAGCTGGCCCGGAAGCATACTGGTGGGCCTCCTCTATCGGCCAGGTGGCCCGCCGGCTGTCGCACCACCAGCTAGACCGGCTGGAATGGACGTGGTCAGAAGCGCCACCAGACGGCCCACACGTACACGTCGTGATCACTCGCGACGGCCCTATCGTGCCCGTGCGCACCCAGCACGCCGCGCAGCGGCAATACCGTGAGACCTGGGTCGCCAAGTCTCGCTATTACACACCGCCCGAAGAGCTGCTACTCATCGCAGAGGCCGACCACACAACTAAGGCGCGTTAGCAGCGCTCCTACAATCTTAGGTAGAAAGGAAACAAAACGTGAACAAGAAGATGGCCGTCCACAAGCAGATCGAACTAATTATTGACGAAGTTCGTCATTGGTTAGGACGCGGCTCAGAATTCGAGCGGGAGTTGGACGCGCTCGATATTGAACTTACGTTATGTACGATACCCGCAGCGCGTGATGTGCAGGCACGGGCGGAAGCAATCCGAGAAATCGCACATTTTGCACATTCACACGCACTCAGGTAGACAATAACAATTGTCCATACCAACGCACGGGGGGTTATAGGTACAAATCCTGGAACCTAAGCCCCCCCTGTCTGTATATATATCTCGAAAAGATATATATATAATAGATATATTCCACCGCTCATGCTAACTAGTAGACCCCCTGCCCGTTTCTAGCTACCCCAATATAAAACCCATAGAAAAAGTCTGTTCACAGAAGTTTGACTTTTATGTTATGCACGTTCCTCTTATCAGGCTAGGCGCGAACTTTCAGCTGGAGACCCCCGTGCATCCCTTAACTCTACATTGGAACCGAACTTTAAGCGCGGAAGATGTCATCCGCCTGCTCGCTGGCGACGACGGCGACCGGACGGCAGCGGCAGAAGCCTGGATCAGATATGATCTCTCCAGCGGTTTCCGCCCGCGACTGGCCCGCTACGCCTACACCCGCTTCGAAAACCTGGACTTCAATGAAGTCATGGACGTGGGGTTCACCACGCCCCCCCGTGCATTCAATTTCTTGCTCCGGCTTGCCATCAAGTCCGGTAAATGGCAGGAGGATTGGAACATATCTCCGCTGGAAATGCAGGATCTGTTCGTGAAAGTCGGCTTCACGAAAACCGCGCTCATCGATGAGTTAAAGGCTAGTCCGACAACGGTCTATTCCTGGCTTTCGACCGGCTATGTGCCGTGGTACTCGGACAATGGCTCTGATATGGTCCTGGATGAAGCTGTATGGGGAGCTCGAACCAACTACGCCGTGCACGCCATAATGGCAAGGAACCTGGAGCGGGCAGCCAGGCATCCAATCGACCATCCCGCCCCCAAATACCTCGCTAAGGGGAGCCGGGAGCGCAATGGGCCTATCTTCACAGTGACTGACTTGGAGGAAGCCTTGGACGGGCCTTACGATCTCAGGGTGCTGGAAGCACGCGCGCTGGTGGACATGACCCTCCTGCCCTTAGCCATTCTGGCTTCCGAGCTGGACGTAGCGTCACTCACGGTCAGTAACTGGCGCAAGAACGGCATAGACCTGCGCCAGGTGGTCAACCACTATCGTATAGCATCCATGCTGAAGGTTATGGCCCCCCGTGCACGCGAACTGCTGCTCGGCGCAGGTTCAAAAGCCGTGCAAGCAGGAATTCAAGTCCTCGAGAACTGGCCTCTAAACAACCGTATAGCGAACCTGGAGCAATCTCAGATACTGTTCAAGCGCAATCTTATCGATCCTTACAACCGGCCTGAACGGAAGCCTCCATCGTTCTACTCAGACCGGGTACCGGCAAAGCGCTTCCGCCGGAATCCAAACGCGCCTATTGACGGGGTGCTCGAAATAAAGCCTGATCCTGACCCTAGCCCCGACGAGCCCAGCCTCAGCCCCCCCGCCGTGCCTGCCGGACCGCCTCCCGCGCCTGACCCCGAACGCGCGGTGCGCGAGGCCTTCGGCTTGGATGAATCCCCCGTGCCTACAGCGCCTTTGACGGAAGAAGAACGCCAGCGTATACGCGCCGCGTTTGAAGGCTGACTGCAAAAAAGGACTTGACAGACCAGCACAAATCGAACATAATATACGTGGTTTAGAAAGGAGCGACTGCGTGACAATCATGCGGGCGCCGCTCGACGCCCGCCCTCAGAAGGAGACCATGCATGGAGGACGAAACTGTGATCTATCCCGACTGGGTATACATCGACGAGTTGGAGGCCACAGACGTGGAGCGCGAGCTGGCGGACGTACTCCAGAACTTGGGCTTTCATGGGCGTGGTGTTTTGCATCAGGATGGCATCATCGCACCGATCTACCTGCGCCAGGCGCGGGCTTTGAGCACGGCCAAGGAGTTGAAGGCGCACCTTGTACGGTTGCTCACCGAGTGAAGGAAACCTGCTATGCTCTATCCTAATCTCGCACGCGCACTAAGGCATAATCTGGAATACGCGAGTAGCGGCTACTACGCGCTTTTAGATGCCATAGCGTTCGAGGAACTGCTTGAAATCCTCGATGGTAACAAGCGCCTGGACCGCCTGTATGGCAAGCCTCCAGTCTATGACTTTGAAACAGGTGAATGGACGATAGGCAGGACCTCTAATGAAAAGGCTTGAACTGTGGCTCGCCATGCAGCGCGAGATACGCGGCTCGCCAGCCTACCGCCGGGCCGCCCGTGCTTGGGACCGTCTAAAAAAGGAGACAGCCTGTGAACGACAGGACCATGATCATTCTGCTTGCGCTGTGGGGCCTGTTCGGCTTCGCGCTTCTCGCCGCCCGTCTCGCGCATCACGCGGGGTTCTGAAATGCCCACAAGGTTCATGATCGACATTGAGACCTTGGACACGGCCGTGATCCTTGAGATTGGCGTAGTCCGTTTCGACCCCGCTAAACCAGAGGCTAGCTGGGCGCGATACCAGTATTTCCCGATCCTCTCCCAGCGCGGCCGCACAATCGGGAAGCAGTCCAGCGATGCCCGTGATGCGCAGGCATCAGCGAAAAGAACGCATGTCCTGGCACGTGCCTGCGCCGAAATAGGCCGCCTATGGTGCGATGCTGGAGACGATCTTGAGATATGGGCTAAGCCGCCGTCGTTCGACCTGGAGATACTGTGGCACGCGGCCGAGGCAGAGAATATAATCCTGCCGAGCCGCCGGACGTGGCGCGACGTGAGAACCTTGCTGGCGTGCGTTCCGCCTGGCCCGGAGCCTGCTAACGCCCTGCCGCACTCGGCCTTGCAGTACGCGCTCCACCAGGCGCGTACCGTGTCTGCTATTTTGAGGAGGCTGCATGGCCAGGCTGAGTAAAGGGCTCCCTGTCCCCGAGGACATGCGGCCTATTGTCGAGCGGCTTGACAAGGACCTGAGGGTCGCCGCCCGTGCCATGAGCCGGGAGGAGGCGCGTATGCTTGTGGACACGCGCCTCCAGATGCAGAAGGACCGTATCCGCGCACGCGCGCGGCTGCGGGCTACGGGCGACTTGAAGGCCGCCCGCTCGCTTGAATGGCTCGGCAACCAGTTCGAGCTGCTGGAGCGGCGGGTCGACCTCTTGCTCGGCCTCTATGTCGAGCAGCACGAGATTGGCCCGTGGCTGAGCCGCGTGCGCGGTGTCGGCGACATCCTCGCGGCTGGCCTGATCACGGCGATCGACATCGAGAAATGCGAGACGGCAGGGGACATCTATGCCTTCGCGGGTGTCCCGTGCGTCGGCCAGGTATGGGAGAAGGGCAGGAGGCGGCCGTGGAACGCGGCGCTGCGCCGCTTGTGCTATAACATCGGCGAGTCGTTTGTGAACGTCTCGGGCAACCCTGACGCTTACTACGGACAGATCTACCGCGCGCGGAAGGAGTACGAGTGGAAGCGGAACCTGACGGGCGAGCTTGCGGATCGCGCACAGGAGCGGCTGAAGGTCTTTCGCGGCACCAATGAGAGCTGGCGCAAGTGGTATGAGGGTGCGTATAGCGGTATAATCATAACCGCCACCCGTGCAGGCGATGAGTTTTTCCGCGCAGGCTTCGACGCGCAGCACCTGGACGGGCTCACCGAGGCCCTATTCCTGAAGGTCCGCTCGGCGGACAAGGAGGAGAAGAAGCTGGAGGGGGTTCTGCCCGAACCCTTATGGCGGCCCGGCGTGCCCATGCTCAGCCCGGACCATATCCACCGCCGTGCGAAATGGTTCGCGATCACGATCTTCCTGAGCCACCTCTTTACCGTCTGGTACCGAGTGCACTTCCAGAAGGAGCCGCCCAAGCCGTTTCCTGAGCGGGTGCTCGGCCATGTGCACATTCTGCCGCCGCCTGATTTCGCAGCCGAAGGAGCTTAAGATGTGGGCCGATAACAAAGATGGCAAGGCATCCAGGTATCACGCCGATGGCGCGGTAATTCTCGTACACCGCTGGCTGTCTATTGCCGACCGGTGGTTTCTCACGGCTGCGTTTGTCAGTATAGACAAGTACGAGCTGAATAGCCGAGAGTTTGAAGACGCGAAAAAAGAAGCTGTGGACATCGTTCGCACCCGGCTGCGGCGCTTGCTTGAGAGTTTGGATGGAGACCAAGCTGGCTGAGATCGCCTTCGTCCTCTTTATCCGCATGTTCAAGTTCGCGCTCGCGTCGGCCGTGTGCGCGCTGACCCTGATGTTCATTATCGCCGTGCTTTGGAGACGCCATGATCGAGGCCCGCCCTCCGTATAGCCATACCCATATGGCGGACTTCGACATCTGCCCGAAGCGCTATCTGCACAAGCACGTGCTTCGGGACTGTCCTCCAGAACCACCGTCAGAGGCGCTTCTGGAGGGCCGCAGAGTGCACGAGGCCATTGCTAGCTATCTGGCTGGCCGCCCGGATGCTCCGGAGCCCGCCAGCAAGCTTCCTACGCGGTTCCGTGGCACGTCTCCGGATCAGGGCGAGGTCCTGGTCGAGCGCAAGCTGGCGATCGACGGGCACGGGAGGCCGGTGTCCTGGCAAGGGTCCTATTATCGAGGGACCATCGACTTCGCTATTGTCAAGCCGCCGGTTGCGCTCCTGGTTGATTGGAAAACGGGCAAGCGGCGGGAGAACCCGGCCGAGCTGGAATTTCACGCACTTTTGATCTCCTGCCATTGGCCAGGGGTCGAGACAGTCTCCGCGCAATATGCTTGGCTCAGAGACGAGTGCTTCGGGCAGGAGTTCCGCATCCCCGTGAAGCGGCTGCTCGAGCAGCACCGCAAGAAAGTCGAGGCCATGCAGGCGAGCACGTTCGAGGCCAGGCCCGGACCGCTCTGTGGCTGGTGTCCTGTCAAGGTGTGCAGCCATAACAAGACCTAGATGGAAAGAGAGTTCTAAAGGAGGTAAGGCGTGTTAGGGTTCAGTAAAGTGGACGAGCTGATTGTAGTTCTCGATCATGTCGAGGCTATAATCAGGAGAGGTAGGATCGTCGAGGCCAGGACAATATCTGGCAAGTGCTATGAATTTAACTTCCACAGCAGTAACGACGCGGCCGACGCGGTTAGAAAGGCGCTGACTTTGATTTCCGGAAAGGCGGCCGTTCTCAGAGCGATCTAAATGGAAAGAGAGTTCTATAGCGCACGAGAGACCTGGAAAAACGGAGAGTTCTAACTGAGGCAGAGGGAGGATCAGATGAGACGCTGCCAGTGTGGCGCGCCTGTTGAGGCTGACGTGCCCGAGTTCGTAAACATTTTCTGCTCGGAGTTCTGCCGGGACAAGTGGCTTGCACGCTACCTGCCCGTTAGCTGCCGCTGGTGCGGCGAGGCCGCCGATCGCCAGGAAGCGATCGAGGTGCAGGACGACGGTGGCCTGTTTCACGCCTTCTGCTCCGGCACGTGCGCGGAGGAGTGGAGCGCCTATTACGCGGAGAGGACGTTATGATCGCGGAGTGGTATCTGTTCTATCAGCGGCTCGTGATCCTTTCGGCGATCGGGGCCTTGCTTTTCACGGTGCTGCGATGACGCCGGAAGGCAAAGTTAAGCAGGCTTACCGCGCTCTACTGAAAGAGCGCGGGGCCTATTTCTTCTCGCCTGTGCAAACGGGGCTTGGGCGCCGCACGCTAGACGATCTGATCTGCTACCGTGGATGGTTCATCGCGATCGAGGCCAAGGCGCCGGGGGGGAAGCTGACAGACTATCAGGAGCAGACCGCGCGGCAGATCGAGGCGGCCGGTGGCCGGGTGCTGCGCGCACCGGCCTTGAGCGGGATCGTGCGCCTGCTGGATTGGATTGATAGGGAAGAAGATGCCTAAATACCCCCCAATTACCTACGCCCTATTGAGCAGTAAAAAGGTCTGCTCTACGCAACTAGCGCGCTTTCGCGTCTATTTCGGGGATGGCCCTGCTCCCTTGGATGACGGGAGTGCCCGTAAGTATGCCGATGACTTTAATTTTTGCGGGGCAGCAGAACACCTCCTGGATCACGCAGACAGTGTGAAGTTCCGGGAAGCTGAGAATTGCGCGCATAGGCTGTGGAAAGAGAAGTACCGCAGTGCCTGCCTGGCGAAAGGCAGAATTCTAAAACTAGCGCGTGGGAAATATAATTCTGCAGTGGTAAGGGCGTGGCAGAGATGTGACGCCGCAATAGGGATGGGTCCAGTAGATAGGTCTCGCGAATATGATGCTTCCGTGGTTAAGGCCTGGGACGACCTCGAAGCCGTATGCATTCCTGAGTGGCGGTTATGGGACAAAAAAATGACTGGGGCGCAGTCTGCATATAGCGAAGCTGTAGCTATTGCCTTCGTCCGGCTGTATCGGGGGGAAAGCTAAAGACGAGTTTGAAGCTAGAGCACAAGAGCGTCCTAAAAAATGAGAGCATCGAAACTTGAGAGTACTGTCACGCGCGAGCGTCAGAGAGAGTCCAGAGCTGTGCCCTGAGAGCGTGCTGTCCTGTAGGAGCCTGCTATGAGCCCGTATGAGTCTCTACACACCTATACAGCTTTCCCACGCGAGGGGCCTCCGCCCCCCGTGTGGGGGGTCTACCGCAAGGGAGTGCTTCAGTATTGGAATCGATCGTGGTGGGCTGCCAAGTGCTGGGCGCGCCGGTGTTGGTTCAGCTCGGAGCTGGAGTTGAAGAGGCTGGTCTTCGAAAGGAACTCTGAGTGTTTGGCTTCACCTGCATTGACTTCGAGACCTACTTCGACTCCGATTACACACTCACCAAGCTGACTACGGAAGCCTACGTACGCGATCCGCGCTTCGAGGTTCTGTGCGTCGCGATTGACGGTAAAGCCTATCCGCCATCGCACGTGGCCAAAGCACTTGCCGCCGTGAATTGGGACCAGCCCGTGCTCGCGCATCATGCGCAGTTCGACGGCCTGATCCTCTCGCATCACTTCGGCCACAAGCCTCGTTTGTGGCTCGATACGATGAGCCTGGCGCGGTACCGGCACGGGCCGAACCAGAGCCTGTCGCTGGCCAATCTGGCTGCGAAGTACGACTTGGCTGAAAAGAGCGTGCCCTATGAGGACTTCAGAGGCAAGCGCTGGGCGGACATGGGTCCGCTCCCGCGGGACAGGCTCATGGAGGGCTGCGCGCAAGACACGCGCCTGACGCGCCAGCTCGCCGAGCAGCTTCTGCCAGGCGTGCCTGCGGTCGAGCTGGGTATGATGGACATGACCATCCGCATGTTCACTGAGCCGCGCCTGGACATCGACCGGCATACGCTCGTCACGTTCCTGGGCGACGAGGCCGCGCGGAAAGAGTCCCTGCTCAAGGAGCTTGGCCTCGATGCCAAGGTCTTGCGTTCGGACCGCCAGTTTGCCGCGCTCCTTGAGAACGAGTTCGACATCGACCTGCCTCTGAAGCCCGGCAAGAACGGTCCGATCCCTGCCACGGCGCGCAAGGATGCGTTCATGGAGGACGCGCTGGCGGGCGAGTATGGGGAGGACGTGAGGCTTTTTTGCGAGGCTAGGCTGGACCTTAAGAGCACAATGGCCCCCAGCCGTGCGCAGCGCCTGATCGACATGGGCGGGCGAGGCCGCGCGTGCGTCTACATGGGCTACAGCGCTGCGCATACGCGCCGTTGGGGCGGCGGCGACAAGATGAACTTCCAGAACTTCCCTCGTGAGGACACGCCTGGAGGGAAGCTGCGCCATGGCCTGCGCGCGCCTGCGGGGCACGTTCTGATCAAGGCGGACCTGGCGCAAATCGAGCTGCGCGTGAATGCCTGGTGCGCAGATCAGGAGAATACGCTTCAGGCGCTGCGCGAGGAGCGGGACATCTATTCCGAAAGCGCGTCAGACTATTACGGGCGCAAGATCACCAAGGCGGACGTGAAAGAGCGCCAGGCATTCAAGGTTGTGAACCTGTCGGGCCAGTTTGGCCGGGGGCACAAGCGCCTTTACGAGCTGCTGCGCAAGACTGGCATCACGCTGGAGCAGGCCGAGGGCATGACGCAAGCCTGGCGAAGGAGGAACGACCGCATCGTGCAGTCCTGGCGCGATGCTTCGAACGGCCTGGAGACGCTGGCTGGCCAGCGGGACCGGTTCAATCTGCTGAAGTGCGGGATCAAGCCTGGCGAGGTTCTATTGCCTTCTGGCCAGCGGCTGCTGTACGTCGTGCGGTGGCAGGAGGACCAGAGCTGCTGGGCCCGGCTGCACCGCAAGTCGATGGTCCGGTTCCGGCCACCCACGCTCTGCCAGAACATCGTGCAGTCTATCGCGCGTGACGTGCTGGCCTTGAAGATTTTCGAGGTGTTCAAGCACGTGCATGTGTGGCCCGTGCTCTCGTCTCACGACGACGCGTGCTGGCTGATCGAGGAGCGTGACCTGGAGGACTGGACCGAGTTACTAGAGGGCGTCTTTACCGCGCCTGTTCCATGGCTGCCGGGCTTGCCTATCCGCTCGGAGATCAAGACAAGCAAAACCTACTTCATGGCTTAGCTAGAGGCGTTAGAGCGTACTGATCCATCTGAGCTAGAGATGTTCGAGCTGTCCTGACCGAGCGGACTTACCAATATGAGCAGCTTCCAGCGTCCTATGGACGATCCTGACTGGCGCTATCCGTGGCCTGGGGCCTATAAGCCCACGGCCAAGCAGCTGAACACGTCGCCGTTTCTTGTTGCTAACCGCCGTGCGTTCGATTTGAGCGAGGTACGCACGGGGAAGACCTACGCGGCTCTGTGGGCCGCCGACTTCCTGATGCGCCAGCATCCTCCAGGCAAGTTCCGTGTGCTCATTGTAGCGTCCCTGGAGATTATGGACCTGGTATGGGGCCGGGCGATCATCGAGCTGTTCGGCGGGGATAGGCGGTCCATCGCGCTCAAGGGAGACTACAAGCGCCGCCAGAAGCTTCTGGCGCGGCCTTACGACTTCTACCTTATCAACGCGGATGGCCTCACTGCGCGCGGGATCGCGGATATGGTCAAGGCGCGCCCCGATATTCAGTGCCTTATTGTGGACGAGGCCTCGGCCTACCGTCATCCCGAGACCATGCGCCACCGCACACTGCGCAAGATCGTCGAGAGCGGCAAGCCTTACCTGTGGCTGCTGACTGGCACACCGTGCTCGCAGTCTCCGATGGACGCCTACGGGCTGACCTGGCTCGTGCACGGGCGGCCGGGGTCGAAGGCCACGGTCCGCGACCGCCTGATGTATCTTAAAGCGCCTGGGAGATGGCTACCGCGGGCGGACGCGGATGAGAAAGTGGCGCGCATGCTCCAGCCCGCCGTGCGGTGGACACGCGAGCAGTGCAAGGAGCTGGAGAACGCGCCGCCAGAAACCTGGCATGTCGAGCCTTCAGCCGAGCAGAAGGCCGCGTTCAAGAAGCTTCAGAAGGAGTGCATCCTGCGTGTTCACGATGGCGTGATCGACGCTGTAAACGCCGCGGTGCTGCGGGGGAAGCTCTTGCAGATTGCGGCGGGATGCGTATATGACACTGAGCACAATTCACGCAAGATAGACAACGCTAGCCGCGTGGCCACGCTGAAAAAGATCATCGCCGAGGCACCCGCCAAGGTAATCGTACTTTCAACATGGAACAGCGTGCTGGCGGACTTGGAGGAGAAGATTGAGAACTCAGTCCGCATCGATGGCACGCTTGCGGGCAACGACGAACGTCAGGCGCGCTGGCGGGCCTTTCTCGATCCTGCGGGGCCGAGGGTACTTCTCGGCCAGGTTCAGCTCGTGGCTTATGGGCTCGATCTGACTGTGGCGGCTACGACGGTTTGGTTCTCGCCGACGGACGTAACTGAGCATTACATCCAGGCCAATGGCCGCACGGGGGGGCCGAAGCAGAAACTGCGTGTGCAGACCATCCACCTGACAAGCTTCGAAGCTGAACGCAAGGTATATGACAAGCTGTTGAAAAATAAAGACTTTCAAGACACTGTGCTAGACATTATAAGAGAGGAGACAGTGTGAGTGCAGATCTGGAGAAATGCTCGGATGACGGACTGATCACGACCTACCTGCAAATCCGGGATCAGGTCGAGTCCATCAAGGAGAGCCACAAGCGGGAGCTGGAGCCCTATGGGCGCGTGCTTGCCGCGATCGATGCCGAAATGACGGCGCGGCTGCAAGCCCGTGAGGCCAAGGGCACGCGAGGTACGGCGGGCCATGCCTATCTCGAAGAGCTGACCAGCTTCACAATCAACGACCGGGAGCTTTTTTATGACTGGGTCATTGACAACGGCCGGTTCGACTGGCTAACGTCGCACGTCTCGAAGGACGGGATCAAAGCGTGGCGGGAGGAAAATCCCGGCAAGCCGCTACCGTCCTTCGTCTCATCCTCAAGCATCCTGAAAACCAAATTCGTCAGAGCTAGAAACACATGACACAAGAACTGCCTGGATATCTGCGCCGCTTCGAATACTGGCATGACCCTGCGCAAGCAAACCGCGAAGCCCGTGAGACTAAGCAGCGCCCAGCCTATATCTCACTCCAGGACGACCGTTTCAACCTCGTGAACGACGATGGAGAAATTCTGGCACGCCTCGATGAGCTGACTGGTGTCGTGGCTTATGTGAAGAACACACCTCTGCATATTTTCTACGGGGAAGAATACAACCCTAACGAGACTAAGCCGCCAGTCTGCGTGTCTTACGATGGTAAATACCCTCACTCTGAAAGTAGTGAGCCACAGAACCCTGACTGCGCGACATGCCCACAGCATAAATTCGGAAGCAAGAAGGGGTTCTACGGCGGGAAGAGCCGGGCCTGCCGGGTCCGCCGCCCCATGATCTGG
>QZJL01000009.1 GCA_003599745.1 Dehalococcoidia bacterium
TGTGAGCGTCTTCTGATTGCTTTAGGGTACAGGTTACGTAAGAGCGGCGGCAGCCACCGAGTCTATCACAAGAAAGGTGATAGACCCATTATCGTCGTCACACCGAAGAATTCCAGATACGTGAAGCCTGGCTACGTCAATTTGATAATCAAAAAGCTGAATCTGGAGGGGTAACATGATAACCGAGTTGAAGAGAAAACCATTGGAATATTATCTTAATTTGAGATACCCGGTAACAATTATACCGGATGAGACCGGTGGCTACGTCGCCGAGATTGAAGACCTGCCCGGCTGCCTTACGCAGGGTGAAACGCTGGAAGAAATCCAGGCGAATATGGAAGAAGCCCGTCAGCTCTGGCTTGAGTCGGCTTATGAAGACGGCCTCGACATTCCTTTACCGCGAGACTCGGAGCAATATAGCGGCAAGTTCTTCATCCGTGCGCCGAAAAACCTGCACCGCAAGCTGGACCGGATGGCGAAGCGGGAAGGAGTCAGCCTTAATCAATTCCTGGTATCCGCCCTTTCCCATTCGGTCGGTCTGGCGGAAGCCCGCAAGTCCAGAGCACGCAAGGGACATGCAAGAGCATCTAGTGCCGCTACCGCCAAAAAACAGCCAGGCCGTTAAACAGTCTTTTCCGCTGCCGCGACAAAATCGCCTTACCAGCCCTTAATACCTGTGCTACTCTGTTCCGCTTCACGGGAGAGGATTGAGGTGAGGGACTTCACAAAACGATTGGCAACAACTATGACCTAAAGCTTATAATTAAAGAGATGATGAAGATTCTTTCGCCGGTGGATAAAGTCAGCGAGGTCGAAGCCTTAATCAAAGCCGGGGCAAACGAGCTTTACTGCGGCCTGCTGATGGCCGACTGGCACAACCAGTACATCGCCGGGGCGCTCAACCGCCGTCCTGGAGGCGGCGCCAACTTCACCAGCTATGACGACCTGGCGGGCTGCATCGAGATTGCCCACCGTCATAACGTACCCGTCATCCTCACGGTGAACGAGCATTACTACACACCCAGCCAATATCCTTACCTGATGGACTACATCAACCGGGTAAGCGGCATCGGGGTTGACGCCCTGATGGTGGCCGACCTGGCGCTCTTACTCACCCTGAAGGAAAAACAAATTCGCCCCAGAATCTGCATCAGCACCGGCGGCACGGTTTTCAATTCGGAAACGGTAAAGTTCTACCGGGAAATGGGCGCTGCCCGCGTGACGCTGCCCCGCCACCTGAACCTCAAGGAAATCGCGGCCATCACCGCTAATATCGGCGGTATCGAGACCGAGGTCTTTGTTTTGAACTCGCGCTGCCCCTACATTGATGGCTTCTGCACCTTCCAGCACGGTCTGGCGGGGCCGAATATCCCTTCACTTTACCAGAACGCCTGCATGCTGCCCTGTGATATCGCGGTCGGCACCAAAGATGATGCACCGGTGGAAATTTCAGGGCGGCGGCAGCACGTCTGGCAGACGGTCCACGTTGACGACCACCCCTGCGGCGCCTGCGCTCTCTTCGACCTGGCGGAGGTGGGTATTACGGCGGTGAAGATTGTGGGGCGGGGCAATACCACCGGTCGCAAAATCACCGACAATAAGTTCTTACGCTCACTGCTGGACTATATCGGGAAGGAAAAGCCCGGGCGGGCGGTATTCCGCAAGACGACCCGGGAGAAATACCACGCCACCTATGGCCGGGGGTGCCGCCAGCACCTCTGCTACTTCCCCGAGATTATGGAAGAAGATGGAACAGGCGCTATTTATCGCTAAGGCCGATAATCTGAAATACTTCGGGCCGGAATACTCGCGTCTCTACTTCGGCCAGGAGTTCTGCGAGCGGCTTTTGCCGGACGTTTCCCAGCTTGAACAGGCGCTAGACTTTGCCGGGGAATACGGACTTGGTTTCACCCTGGTCACGCCCTACGTCACCGAAGCCGGGCTGGAAAAGGTCGGAAGCCTGCTTGACGCGCTGACGGAGACGAGGCCAGACAGCGAGGTGGTCTTCAACGACTACGGGGTGCTGAGGATGCTAAGAGGCCGTTTTCCTGAATTTGAGCCGGTAATGGGGCGGCTGCTCAACCGCAACAAACGCGGCCCGCGCCTGATGACCGTCATTGAGAAATTACCTGAGACCACCGTCGAGTATTTCCGAGATACCAATCTTAATGTGCCAGCCTTAAACGAGTTTTATACCGGACAGGGCGTGAAGCGGGTCGAGCTGGATAACCTGCTCCAGGGTATCGGCTTCAAGTTAGAACGCTGGCAGGGTTCGCTCTATCTGCCCTACGCCTATGTCAGTACCACGCGTTTCTGCCTGGCTAACGGTTGCGACGACCCGGCGAAGGAAATGCGCATCGGCATCTTTCCCTGCCAGAAGGAGTGCCAAAAGTATACTTTCTATCTCAGGCATCCGGTGATGCCGGTGGGGCTGGAGCGTAAGGGGAATACCATCTTTTTCCGTAACGACCGGGTCCAGGATGACATTGAGGCGAGAGGCATCAACCGGCTGGTGGTCGAGCCGGAAATTCCCATTTAGCAATAATTATCTTGTATTTGATGTTCTGGGGCCGGGGCGAATGTCGCTACCGTGATGGCTAACGGGGCGTTTAAGAGGGGTGCAGACCCATCTTAAATAAAACCCCTTCTCTTCGAGAGAGGAGAAGGGGTAGGGGATGAGGTTACCTGACTCTAGATGACCTTGGCTTCCCGCAGCCTATCGGCCAGTTTAGCGCCGGCTTCCTCCGGCGTCTCCCCGGCGATAATCTCGGTGTTCACTTCTCTGACCGGCTGGTAGAGCTTTACTTTGTTGATTTTGCGCAGACCGGCGGCGTCAACGCCCAAATCGGCGGCGCTCCAGACGGTGGGATTTATTTTCTGCGCCGCCATCGTCTGCTTGACGGTGGGAAAGCGCAGGTTACCGATTTCGTTGGAGACGGTGACCAGCGCCGGCAGGGACGATTCAATCACCTCGTAGCCGTCGGCGACCACTCTTTCGACAGTCAGTTTGCTGTCGGCGACCGTGACCTTGCGGGCGACGGTGACGCCGGGCAGCTCCAGAAGCTCGGCGACGCCGCTGCCAACCTGAGCGGCGTCGGTATCCGAGGCCTGGCGACCGCAGAGGACGAGGTCGAACGCCCCGATTTTTTTAATGGCGGTTGCCAGTATGCGGGCGGTGGACGCGCTATCAAGGTCTTCAAAGGTGGCGTCTTCCAGCAAGAAAAGCTCGTCAGCGCCGGCGGCCAGCGCTTTTTTAACCACCGGGCGCGCCATCTGTGACCCCAGGCTGACAACCGTAATTTTGGTATCGGGCATGGCGTCTTTAATCTTGAGGGCGGCTTCCAGGGCGTTCTCGTCGGCAGGGTTAAGCACCGGCGGCGTTCCTTTGGGCGGCAGCGCTTTTTTGGCCGCCTCGTCAATCTTGAACGAGGATACCGGGGCTTCGGGGTCAATCACCTGTTTCATGCAGACGATGATGTGCATTTGTCACCTCCGCTTAGCTTAATCAGACAGAGTCCATCGTCAATTATAGCACGGTACGGTAGCCATAACAACCGTTTGGTACTTACAGTTGGCTTTGTATCATAAGTGCCTTCTGTATCAAAAGTGATTCCCTTCTACTTCTCTGCTAATTGTACAGGCATATTTAACGAGCCATTACCCGTAGGAGGTAACTACTGGAGTAATTGGACATCACCGGATAACAACCTCGATGGATTTATTGATAGCCCGTATGTGTTTACCGGCGGTGTTGATAATCTGCCCTGGGCAACGCTTGACGGGTGGATAAATACACCAACTCTAAATCAACCTCCAGTCGCTGAAGCCGGCGGTCCGTATTCCACTGTTCTTGGCAACTCGATTACACTTGACGGCAGTAGCTCTTCTGATCCTGACGCTGATACCGGCGACACAATCGTCAGCTATCAATGGGATATCGCCGGTATTTTCACTCTGGACGGGCTGGCGCCAACTCTTACCGCTGAAGATATTAACATCTTGGGAGTGGGTGTACATGGTATCAGCCTTACCGTGACCGACTCTTTCGGAGCTACACACACCACCAGCACCAACCTTGAAGTGTTATTGCCGCAAACCAGCATAGTAGAAGATGCTGAGGTGCTCATCTCATGTTTCGACGAGGCAATCAGCGAAGGGACTTTAACGGGTATAGGCCCCGGCAAATCGGCAGAAGGCAGGCTAAGCGCCCTGCGTAATATGCTGGCGGCGGCCCGTGATCTGATTGAAGAAGGTCAATATGCGGAGGCATTGGTACAGCTACAGGACGCCTACGAAAAGGTTGATGGCAACCCGAAACCGCCCGATTTTGTTGCCGGCGATGCCGCAAATGAGATTGCCCCCATGATATTGGGACTCATCGAAAGACTGCAGGGTTAATGTTTATGTTTTAGTAGATTTTCTTATTAGAGTAGATACTCACTGGCAAAGCCAGTGAGTATCTACTTCGTAATTATGGTCTTTGTCTATGGATCCTCACAGCACAACCTGATTCGGCGTTATGACTACAATCGCCGAAGCAGCATTATTTAGCTAATGTCTCGATGTCGTGAAAGGCTCCCTCCCAAATCCTCTTCTCCTGCCCACAGATGAATCTCACCATGCCGGGCGTATCAATTACGATGCTTCCGCTTGGAATGAGAATTAGCTCATAATACCGAAAGGCCGCAAAAGCCAGCCTAACGGATAATGTTCACCGCTTCCGGCCTTATCGCCCTGAGGGCGTCCTCGTAGATGTAGCCTGAGAAGTCCGGTACCTGCGTTTCGCCGGTAAGATTGCTGCTTATCATCCAGCGCGCTTCGTCTTCCAGGGCTACCACCAGCGACTGTCCTAGCGTAAGGGAGAAATCGTTCTGTCCCCAGACGGCGGTCATGTAAGCGTCGTCCAGGTTCAGGCGCTTCTGCACGATGGCCTTGGATTCGGCAGGATACTGGCTCAGGTATTCTTCAGCGCGGGCCAGGGATTTCAACAGCCGACGGGTCAGCTCGGGTTTAGCGGCTAACCAGCTATTTCTGGCGGTTATGATGGCGTACAGCGCCTGGCTGCTCTGCACCTGCCAGGTTATCGCATTCTCCCCGAGCCTTTCTATTGTCGCAAAGACGTAAGGTGGTCTGGAAACGACGGCATCCACCGCGCCGCTGACGATGGCTTCTTCGGATTGGGTGTAATCAATGTTGACCAGCGTCACCTGGCTCGGGTCTATGCCGTTGAGAACCAGGAATCTTCCGAAATAGAATTCGGCAATAGTTTTCTGAACGAGACCAATCTTTCTGCCGCCGAGGTCGGCAACATTCGCGACGCCGAGGTCTTTACGTCCCACCAGGGAAAAGTACTGGGATTTTGCGATGGTCGCAATCACGCCCGTCTCTTCCTTAATGAAGGCACTCCCTACCAGCGGGTATTCGGCGGGCACGGCCAGGTCAACTTCGCCCTTCAGAAGGGCGTTGTGGGCCACCGCGCCGGTCGCGTATTGCTTTACGGTGACATCAAGACCGTTTTCGGCAAAGAAACCCCGTTCTTCGGCGATATAAATCAAAGCCGATGATTCAAGAGGCGCGGAACCGATGGTGATGGATTCCACCGGGCCGGAATAGCCCGGCGAACAGGCGACAAGGGGCGCAAGGACGGCGGCGAGAGCTGCAAGTAAGAACGTGGTCATTTTGGGCAAGAGTTTGCGCATTTGCCAGGATTGTAGCATTTACGGCGGTTCAATTCAACCCCGCTTTCGAAGTGCCCGTGGCTTTTCCCCGGACGAAGTCAGGGTTTGAGCAAGTGCGAAGGACGTTCGCTAGTTTTCCCTGACCGGCGAAACGCCGGGTAAATCGTGCAGTTTGCTAAGGGCTTCGGCGACGCCGGACTTGGAGACCAACTCCACCGTACTCGCCTGAAGCCCTTTTTCTCCCACCTCGGTGTTTCGGAGCGGGCGGCTTCTCGTTATGTGAACAGGCTCTCAGAAAGTCACTGTCCGGTGCCCACCGGCAGCCTGATAGTAAAAGTGGTACCTTTCCCCACCTTGCTCTCGACGCTGAAGGTGCCGCCGTGCTGTTCGATGATGCCGTGTGAGATAGCCAGTCCCAGGCCGCTGCCCTTTTCCTTCGTGGTGAAAAATGGCGTAAAAAGTTTCGGAATATTCTTCGGCGGAATCCCCTGGCCGGTATCCTTTACGCTAATCATAACCCATTCCCCGTTCTGGTTTGTGCGGATGGTCAGTCTGCCGCCGTCCGGCATCGCCTGGATGGCGTTCACGATCAGATTTACGATTACCTGCTCAAGCTGCTGGAAATCGGCCGTCACCGGTGCGAGCTGGGGGTCTTCTTCCCTTACGATTTCGATATTCTTCAACCGGGCGCGGTTGCCCACCAGGGCAAGCGCGCGGTCAACTACCAGATGCACCGTCACCGGGCCGACCATGGGTTTCGACTGGCGGGCGAAATCCAGAAGCCCCCGGGTGATATTCGAGCAGTAGGTCACCGCCGACTCCATTTTAGCCAGTGTCGCCAGCATTTCCTTCCCCAGTTCGGCAGTTTCCGGCTCCTTGTCCAGCAGGTGGTTATCAATTTTCTCCGAGAGGAGCCGGCAGTACACCAGCAGACCGGCCAGCGGATTGTTGATTTCGTGGACTACCGAGGCCGCTAGCTCACCAAGCGCGTTCAGTTTTTCTGCCTGCGCCAGTTGCTGGGCGTACTGGCGTATGTTCTCATGCATACGTGTCTCTTCGGTAACGTCCCGCCCGATGTGCTGGAAGCCCCGGATTACCCCGCCGCTGATGAAAAGATTGGTGGTAACTTTCACGATTGCGGTTGAGCCGTCTTTCCTTAGCTCGCGCAGTTCATAAGGCTGTTCGAAATATTCGCCACAGACCAGCTTGCGTCTTATCTGCCTGGCTTTCGCCAGGAACTTCTTGCTGAGGAACCGGGAGACGTTCATGCCAATCAGCTCCTCGTGACTGTAGCCGGTAAGAGTTTCACAGGCTTTGTTGGCAACCACGATGATGCCGTCGAGGTCGTGCACCCAGATAGCATCGGTAGCATTTTCGAGAAGATAGCGGTAATTCTGCTTGGTAAGCTCGAACTCTTTTTTCATCCCCGATTCCCTCCGGACATTTTTGAATTATACCAATTATACCGCTTTACATACGTAAAAACAGCCTGTTTATCTAGAGTAATAATCTGGACAAAACGCCGGGAAAATGCTAAAATGTTCACGGGTGTATTTTATCTCAAGAACTTCGAGTACCATAGAAGAGAGTAATTGAAGATTTAACGACGGCAGGTAATATTTTAAAGGAGGAGTGCGATGGCAGGTAAAAGTGGTAAACCGGTCTTGATTGTGGACGATGAACAAATTGTCCGGGAGTCGCTGCGGGACTGGATGGGTAGCCACGGTTATACCGTGGTTACCGCCGAAGACGGTGACCAGGCGATTGATATGATTAAAGACCGCGATTTCGGCGTCGCTGTGATTGACCTGAGATTACCCGGTAAGAACGGCATTCAGGTTTTGAAACAGGCACAGAAGCTCCGTCCATCCTTGAAAGGTATTATCATCACGGCGTACCCTTCGGTAAGCTCAAGCACCAGGGCAATAAGAACCGGGGCGGTGGACTATCTAGTCAAGCCCTTCGCTCCCGAGGAGTTGGAACAACTGGTGCAGAAGTTACTGGGAACGGAAAAAGCCCCGAAAGCCGAAAAGCCAAAACTGGAAAAGGCGGCTGGTGCCGACAAAGAAAAGGCCATTACTTCGATGATGCTCGAAGACCGTGTTTTTACGGCGCCAAAGGACTTTTCCAAAGAGGCGGCGTTACGGAGCATCCAGGAATACAAAGTTCTCTATAACTGGTCAATCTCCGACCCCGAGGGTTTCTGGACGCAGATCGCCAACCAGATGGACTGGTACAAAAAGTGGGACAATTTTGTCGAGTATAACTTCGACACCAATCCCGAGATTCGCTACTTTGTCGGCGGTAAAATCAACGTCAGCGCTAACTGCCTTGACCGTCATTTGGTAACCTGGCGCAAAAACAAGGCAGCCATCATCTGGCAGGGTGAGCCGGAGCAGGACAGTCGTATCATCACCTACCAGCAGCTTTACCACGAAGTTTGTAAGTTCGCCAATGTGATGAAGAAAATCGGCGTCAAAAAAGGCGACCGGGTTTCCATCTATCTTCCGATGATACCGGAGCTGCCGATTGCGATGCTTGCCTGCGCTCGTATCGGGGCCATACACAGCGTCGTCTTCGGCGGGTTTTCCGCCGACGCGCTACGCGACCGTATCCTCGACTGTGATTCGACGTTGCTCATCACCTCCGACGGCTACTGGCGCAGCGGTAAGGTCGTCAAAAGCAAGGACAACGCCGACACCGCGCTCGCCGAGTGCCCGCAGGTGAAGGACGTCCTGGTGGTGAAGAGATTGGGCACCGAAGTAATTATGAAGCCCGGACGGGACCGCTGGTGGCACGATGAAATGTCCGCCCCGGATATTGCGTCTGACTGCCCACCGGAGGTGATGGACGCCGATTCGCCGCTATTTATCCTTTACACTAGCGGCAGCACTGGTAAGCCCAAAGGTGTGCTGCATACCCAGGGCGGCTACCTGACGCACGTCTACCAGAGTATGAAGTGGATATTCGATATTAAAGACGACGATACCTACTGGTGCACCGCTGACATTGGCTGGATTACCGGCCACAGCTACATCGTCTATGGCCCGCTGGCAATCGGCACCACTACTGTTATGTTCGAAAGTGTGCCGACCTTCCCCGCGCCTGACCGGTTTTGGCAAATCATCGAAAAATACCGCGTCAACATTTTCTACACCGCGCCGACCGCGCTGCGTTCGCTGATGAAAGAGGGCGACGACTGGCCCAACAAGCACGATCTCTCCAGCCTCAGGCTGCTCGGCAGCGTCGGCGAAGCCATCAATCCCGAAGCTTGGATGTGGTATCACCGCGTTATCGGTAAGGAGAAGTGCCCCATCGTGGACACCTGGTGGCAGACCGAGACCGGCGGCATCCTGATGAGCCCACTGCCCGGCGCCATTCCCACCAAGCCTGGCTCGGCCACCATCCCCTTCCCCGGAGTTGACCCTATTATTTTGCGAGAAGACGCCACCGAAGTTGACGTTAACGAAGGCGGCTACCTCTGCATCCGCAAACCCTGGCCCGGCATGATGCGTACCATCTGGGGTGACCCGGAAAGGTTCAAGGAGACTTACTTCAGCAAGTTCCCGGGCTACTACTTCACCGGTGACGGCGCAAGACGCGACGAGGACGGCTACTACTGGCTTATGGGGCGCATTGACGACGTCGTTAAGGTTTCAGGACACCGCATCGGCACCGCGGAAGTGGAAAGCGCCTTGGTTTCCCACAGAGCGGTCGCCGAGGCGGCCATCGTCGGCGTGCCGCACAGCGTTAAGGGAAGCGCCATCTACGCTTACGTTACTCTCAAAGCCAGCGTCAGACCAAGCCCTGAGATGGAAAAAGAGCTGAGGGAGCATGTCCGCAAGGTCATCGGGCCGCTGGCTACTCCGGACAAGATTCAGTTCGCCGATACCCTGCCTAAGACCCGCAGTGGCAAGATAATGCGACGCATTCTGGTAAAGATTGCCGGGGGAGATATCAATAACCTCGGCGATACCAGCACGTTAGCCGACCCGTCGGTGGTAGCCACCCTGGTGAAGGGCAGGGTGGCTTAGCGGCGTTCTGACTGTTTATCAGCTAAACCCGAGATAGCCCCAATTTCGCTAGATTTTGGGGGCTATCTATTTGCGGCGTTTACTGGGTAAGAAATACGATGATGTCCGGCTGAAGCCCACATTTGCTGGCGGCGCATCTCGGGGTCAAGTCTTCTTAACGCGCCAGCAGATTACTCTTTCGGCGGTATAGAACTTCCCGCAGTTTTTGCACTTGTAGAGTACCCTGACGGGTCCGGCCGCGTCCCTCTCGCTTTCCGTACCGAAAGAACCGGCACTCGGAGCATCGCAATAGGGGCAGATAATCGAAGCGGATAACTTTCCTTCGGTACTCTCTGGCATTCTAATGCCTCATTGCGTCAATAAAATCGAGGAGGGGCGTATCCCGGTGGTGAACGTCGCGGCGGGCGATGCGCACCGACATAACTTTTTCGGTGCGGAATTTTTCCTTTAGCTCTTCAACCAGTCTGGTGGCAAGTCCCCGGCGCTGGTAATATGGGTGGACACCGAGGATGGCGATCGTACCCACCTCACCGCTGGACGTCCGCGCTTTGGCAACTCTGCCCAAGATAAAAGCACGGACTTTACCTTCGACTTCGGCAACAAAACCCAGGTTAAGAAGTCTGGCAAACGCCTCCTTAATTGTGTCTCCATTGCTGCCTGGCGATTTCTGCACGGGGCTTGCCTTTGCGGAAAAGACACGGGCGGTGGTGATGTTGACGTAGGTCATTGCCGTTCCCTCCCGCCGGATAGCCTGGTCAATATCAATAACCGCTTCAAGGTCGTCTCGGGTCATGGGCCTGATTTTCGCCTTAGCCTCATTAGTCATATCCGGCACCTCCTCGCTAGCAGGTCAATAAAACGATAGCAGAGAGTATGTGGCAGGTCAATAGTCTCTTAATCGTAGGAGTATGTTTATAAGGCTAGAAATAGAGATTGACGGGTGAGTTATAATACGTTAAGTCAACGTTCCGTTTCTACAAGGGTCAAATCGGATGGTAATGTTGAACCAGCGCCTCTGGTTTTTTTAACGAATAGTTTTTCTCACCGCATCCTTTGAAATATCGGGGCGACGCCGACGCGGTTGGTAATCTTCGTCAGGTTCTCATAGCCTCTGGCTTCATCCCTCAGAGTCTTGATGCTGGCTTCCAGCGCAGCCATGAGAGTATCTTTGTCGACGATTTTGAAAAGCTCGGCGCCGAACTGGTGAAACCGTCCGACCATGCCACCGACCATTATCCGGTAGCCTTTCTTTTCCGATGCCAGTGTTCCGGTGGTACACCCCTTTACGCAGTTTTCGCACATATCGCAAAGGTCACGGTTTATCGCCGGGCCGCCATCTTTGATGATGATAGCGCCCCGGAGACACCGGTCAGCACAGATGAAGCACTCGCTGCAGGGCACGTCAGTTACCATCGGTCTGGAAACGCCGTGGACGCCAAAAGGTTTTGCTTCGGGACCGGTGCAGCCGTTGGGACAGCCTGAGATGGAAACGATGAAGCGGTGGTGAGGCATTATCCTTTCATCGTCGCGGTGCAGGTCGGCCACAATCTCGCTGACCCTGCAACCCCGCAGCTTCTGCGCCACTGCCTCTTTCAGCGCGGCAAGCTCGATGATGCGGTTGCGGCAACTGGACGTCTCGCCAGTACAAAGCTCAATATTGAAGAGGTCGATGTCCCGCGCCAGTATCTCCCGGCCTTCTTCCTCGATGCGTTGCCGCAAGTCTTTCTCGCCTTCAGCAATGCGCTTTTCGATGTCGCGCTGCCTTTTTTCTTCGGGGACATCCTTATATATCAGCTTTTTAGTTTCCGCGATTTCCTTCAAAGTCACCCGGTCGCTATGGTTCTTGCGGGCAAGCTTCTCGACCAGTACTTTGGTGTTTTCTTTGGCTCTTTTTGCCATTGGGATTTTAACAAATTCGTCCGCCGCTTCCTTATCCCATTCCATCGCGATTACCCCTCCCACAAAGTATTCTGGACTCGAACCTGTTTGGACAAATGACTAATTTCGGGAACATTCTTTACAAGCTAAATAGATGTTGTTGAAGAGCTTTTCGATTTTATCCAGCGGTGTTGAGGCGAAAGCAATCCTGAATAAGGACTTTTCGCCGAAACAAATGACGCCGGTATCGTATTTATCAAGCAGTAATTTCCATACTTTTTCCGGGTCAGATTTTTTGAGCCTGACACACATGAAATACCCTGAATTGAATGGGAGGGACTCAAAATACTCCAGGTACTCGGGATGAGAATCCAGGGTCATTTTTACCCGCAGGTAGCGCTGGCGTATCTTTTCTTTGTTAGCCCGTTTTTCTTTGTCGTGAGTTTCCGAGTTTAACGCCTGTAAGAAGATGGACTGGGAACTGTGAGGCGAATTCGAGATATTTCCCCTTACTGCCCCGGCGGTTTTATCTTCCAGAGCCTTGAAAAGCGCCCGGCTTCCGTTCTTGATGCCATAAGTAATAAATCCTACGCGGAAACCCCAGGCATATTCTTCCTTGGTAATGCCATCCACTTTGATGGCGAGGAGATTTTCGTGGCAATTCGCCAGACTGGAGAACAGTGACTCGCTCATCACCCCGCCTTCAAAGACAAGGTCAAAATACGAGTCGTCTAAGAGCACGAGCAGCCGGTTACCGGCGTTCGCGGTCTCTTCGAGCACCCTCGTGATTTCCGCTCCCTCTTTTCCGGTGGGCGTATAACCCGAAGGATTGTTGGGAAAATTCAAAAGGACGAACTTCTTGCCGACCGGTACCGAGTTAACAGCTACCTTGAAAGATTCAATGTCGAAAGACTTATTTTTGAAGAAGTTAAAGAACTTTAACCGGGCGCCGTAAGCGGCGGTAAATACCAGGTCATAATTTTCCCAGTAAAGGTCAGATACGATGATATCATCTGTCTTATCAATGAACAGATAACCCACCGTGCTGAGGCCGTGCGTTACCCCGCAGGTGACCACCGGAAGACTGTATTCAGCGGAACCGAGTGAAGGATTTTTAGCCAGTATCAACTCTTGCCATTTATTCCTGAGTGGTTTGATTCCCTCACTCGGGGCGTAGGGAAATGCGTCACGACTATCAATCTTCAAAAGGCTGGCGGTGCTGGGGATGACCATAGGGCTGCCGTCGTCTTCATAGGCCGTACCGATGGTGGCGTTTATCTCTTTACCCCTGGCGGCGGCGCTCTGCGCCAGGATTCCCTTTGACGGGAAATAAATCTCCTTTCCCTTTTTCGAAAGTAGCTCGAATACACTGGCGTTGTTAGTCCGCAGGATACGGTTAAGCTCCCGGGCCTGGGGATTTAAGGTCTCGATGATAAACCTCCGGATGGTATCAGCCCCATATTATATAGCTTAGATGGAAATTATGCCAAGCAACGCTACACGGTCTGAAGCAGCTGGCCGGTTTATACAGAAAAGCTGGTTCCCGGTAACCGAAATCTCAGGCTGACTTACGGAACTTAGCCATAAAATCCGCCGCCCTCTGGACGTCCTCAAGCAACACCGCGTTATAGATGGAAAAGCGAATGCCGCCCACCGAGCGGTGGCCCTTGATGCCCAGTAGCCCTTCTTTAGCGGCTTCAGCAATGAACCTGTTCTCCAGGTCTTCGGTGGGCAGCCGCATCGTGACGTTCATCCAGCTCCGGCAGTCTTTCTCGGCAGTACCTTTGTAAAAGTCCGGCGCGGCGTCAATCGCGCCGTAAAGCAAAGACTTTTTGGCCTGATTCATTTTCTCGACACCTGCCAGTCCGCCCTGGCGCTTTATCCATTCAAGCACCAGCTTCATAATGTAAATCCCGAATACCGGGGGAGTGTTGTAAAGCGATTTGTTCTCCACGTGGGTCCGGTAGCTGAACATCGTCGCCAGGCCTTTTTTCGCCTTTACCAGGAAATCATCACGGATGATAACCAGCGTCACTCCCGCTGGGCCAAGGTTCTTCTGCGCGCCGGCGTAGATGAGGGAGAACTTCTTGAAATCCAGCTGCCGCGAAGCGACGTCCGAAGACATGTCGGCGACCAAGGGGATGTTGCCGGTATCCGGAAACTCCCAGAACTGGGTTCCTTCAATAGTGTTGTTGGAGCAAATATGAAGATAGGCTATGTTCTCGGGATACTTGATTTCGCTGATCTTGGGCACGCGGCGATACTTCTCTTCTTTGGAGGAGAAAGCGATGTGGGCTTTAGCGACAATCTGACATTCTTTCAGGGCTTTAGCGGCAAACTCGCCAGTGTCCACGTAAGCCGCCACCTGGCCGTCGCCGATAAAGTTCACCGGTACCAGGGCGAACTGGGTGGAGGCACCGCCGCCCAGGAACAGCACGTGGAAATCGTTACCGAGCCCCAGTACTTCACGCACCAGCGCCATCGCCTGGTCGTTGACGGCCTCAAACTCCTTACCGCGGTGGGAACTCTCCAGAATTGACATGCCGGTCTCCTGGTAATCGAGGAGTTCGGCCTGCGCTGCCCTGAGGACCTCCAGCGGCAGCGCCGCCGGACCCGGGTTAAAATTGGCGCTTCGTTTCTCTTTCATCTCATTTTCCTTAAACTTATAGGGAAGAAATCTTTTTCATATTCTAGCATATCAGGAGGCTAGCTTAAAGAGCGCCCGTATCATTTGGTACTCGCAATTTTTGACACTTACACAAACGACTATTATCATTTGTAATAGGAGGGGGATTATGAAAAAGTTATGGCAGCCTGGCCTTTTTGTGATCTTGAATCTAGTTTTCATCGGGTGGCTTGGAGCTGTTATTGAAATGCTTTTCCGGGTACTTAATGGCGAAGACCCGCTGGCACTCCTGGGAATATTATTCGCCGATATCGCTTTCCTCATTATCGGAGTGGTTCTGATTATCCTGAAAAGGCACTATAGGATTCCTGCCTTGAATTGGATGCTACCGTTTATCGCCATCCTGGGTCTTACAATTGTGGCCTTTCTAAACGTGTCGACAGGTTCGATCTGGGCGGGAATAGTTGTAAGCGGAGTGCTCATAGTTAGCAGCATAGTGACAACGGTCGCCGGCCTGCGCAAATAAAAATTGGCAGCGGCCTGACTTGAACCAGTTAGCTAACTTATTTTCAGCAAGTCTATTTTGAAGGTTAAATCTTTCCCCGCCAGAGGGGAGTTAGCATCTACGGTGATAGTTGTATCAGAGACAGCGGTGACGGTAACTAGCGAGGTCTGGCCGCTTGCGTTCACACTTTGCAGGATATCACCGACCTCTGGTTCGACTCCTGCCGCCAGCTGGCTCCGGTCTAAGGTGAATATCAAGTCATCACGATACTCCCCGTAAGCATCGGCTGCGAGAATAGTAATGGTTTTCGATTCACCGACATTCATCCCTAATATGGCCTTCTCAAAGTCGGGGAGATAATCACCTTTTCCCAGAACAAACTCCAGGGGTTCATCGCCGACAGACGTTTCAAATAAGGTACCGTCTGCTAGGGTCAGGGTATAATTTACCCGGACAGTATCCCCATCTTTAGCTACCGGAGTCCCATCGCAAGCCGATAGCAGTAAGCCTCCAAATAAACAGATAGCAGTCAAAATGGAAACCAAAATAATGCGGTTTGTTTTCAAGGCAAACTCCCAAGCAATGTTTTATAAAGTCAGCGGGCTACCCCGTAAGACACTCCAGTCTTTGAAAAACCTGGCAGCAGGTGGACTCCAAACTATGTGTTCCCGAACTCATCCCTGGACAGGGCGACCAGAATTGTAGCTATAATGCCGAGTAAGGAAAAGGGTAAGATTGAAAGAATTGAGCCTGTCAGCGGGAGTATTCCCGCAACAATTGGCTTTGAGGTCTGTCTCTTTACCATTGCGATATTTTCTCCAGTAGAAAATCGGCAGCGACCATGGCTTGAACCAGTGACCAGGACTGATGAATGCCAGTTGCCTTCATTGTATCAGATTATCGAGTTTTTCGCTTTATATGAAAACCGATCATGCCTAACAACGGTACGCTTACAAAGAATACGCCAAATAATATATCAGGATTAACATTGAGGTTTAAAGGCTCAGCCAGACCAATCGTTAAAAATGCGCCAAGAACACTTCCGGTAATGCCGAATGCAATAGAGCCAGGATAGTGCAGGACTTTGTTCATTAAGACAATGCCAACAATAACTCCCAGAGGATAGCCGACCACCATCCCTATTATTGCACCTGCCAGGTCTCCAAAGCCAGCAATCTGGTCTTTCATAATAAAAGCCCCGATGAAGGTGCCTGCTATCCCGACTATGATACCGACAACCCCTACAGCTATGGTCTTGAGAATGAATTTAAATACTGTCATACTGAATTACCCTTACCCTGTATTTGTGTCCAATAAAATCTCCGCTTCGATTTGCATAACATATTATACATTGATTCCGTGAATTGCCGGGAGTACAATTACAACGAATTTCATATGAAATATGAATTATTATGCGACAGCAATGAATCTGCTTAAGAAAGAACTGACAAATATCAGCCAATCCGTCTGGCAAAATGGTTATGAGGCCATCATTTTCGTCTCGGCCACTCTGTTTTTTGTCTTGGCCAGATACCATCCAATTCAAAATGAATGGCTGAGTTCCATTATCTATTTTGCAGTCTTACCGATATTGGTGATATTGTTCCTCCTGCGGAAAAATCCTTTAGACTTCGGATTGGGGTTAGGCAACGTGCGGGTGTGGGGTTTCTACGTCTTGATTATTGTCTTGGCATCAGCGGCAATTCTCTACGCGGCTTCCTATGACCGCACACTGCAGGACTATTATCAAGTGGATAACTTTAAATTGTCCAGCTACTTTCTGACAAGTTTATTGAGTCTATCTGCTCAAGAGTTCATATATCGGGGGTTTCTCTTATTTGGTCTCAGGGGAAAATTTAAAGAGGGAGCTATCTTTATACAAATGATTCCGTTTGCGTTGCTCCATCTCGCAAAACCGGAATTAGAGACATTGAGCACCATAATTACGGGAGTGCTATTTGGCTACGTTGCCTATCGTGGGAAGTCTTACTGGCCGGCCCTGATTATCCACCTGTTCATCAACGTGTTTTTCATCTCGTTGGTGAATTACAAATAGCGGTACCTTGACTTGAACCCCGGGTCTCTATATCCCAAGTATCCTTTTTAAGTTTCTTTTCAAATATATAAAGCAGGCTAAGCATTCGCCTGAGGCGTATATCAGCACGCCAATCGTCAAAGATAGAATGATGCCAGCGACTCCTTTAACAATTGAGAGAGAACCAAGCTGGGAATTTCCGTAGAAAATGAAATATTCGAAATATACGATGCCGGCGATCATCGCCATGCCGCTGACCGCTTTGATCATTGATGGCACGATGGCAATATCAAGGTGTTTGTTCATAAGACTGCTCCTCTTCCCGGACACAAAAGCACCCGGGCTAAAATGAACATAACATCTGGAGATATTACGCGATATGGCAATAAAGTACTGATACGCATAGTAATTTAGATGGTTCGAGTGTGTGCGATGATGGATGAGAATTAAGGCAAGGTCAAGAGAAATTAAGCCAAGATGTGGTAATGTTTTTAGGCTCGAAAATATATATGAGAAAATATCAAAATCTATTGACTTAGTTATGGAATTGGATTAGATTATCTTCGGTTGGTATTAAACCGAATAACCAAGGAGCAGAGAACGATGTATGGACCGAAATCGGGCTCGATTCCAAGCACCCTTTGGATGCTAGCCTCTTTTATCATTATTAGTTTAGTAACCACATTAACTGGATGCCAATCTTCTCAGCCAGCAAATCAGATTCAAGTAAACCCGACTGGAGTGAATACTGGTGGTCTCAGCCTAGAAAGTAATGCTTTGCCAGCCTGGAAAGCCGGGCAGTTTGGTTCTGTCAACCTTACTCCGACCGGGGGTGTTGGACCATATACCTGGGCTTTGAGAGATGACTCTGTTATGCCAGACGGATTTAATTTGTCAGACCGGGGGGTTCTTGCAGGTACAGCCCCAATGTTACCCAGTGGAACCTCGCAAAGAATTACTCCTCCCTTTATCGCTATCGTAACTGATGTTGCTACCGGAAGAACGACAGAAATAACACTTAGAATTACGATAATACAGGAAGAATCAGTCAACAATCCCGGCGGCGGGGGTAATGCTGGCATTTCACCACCACCGGTTGATTTTACTGCGCCACCAACAACCGTTCTACCTGAAACGACCGCGAGCGACCTCACCGGCATCTGGAAGGGAACTGGCACATATTATCAGTTGGATGTGGTTTCTGGTGAGAGAGCCAGGGCAGTGACCGTCGAAATGACACTTGTTATTGAACAAACCGGCGACACGGTGTCCGTTGAAATGCACAAGCACATTCTCAGCCAGGACCCGCCCGGGTTAATTGAAGGGAGAGGTGAAGGCTGGAAGACGCTTAAAGATATATCCAGCACATATACGATACAACGTTATGTTTATGAGCCGGTTCCCGATGGCTATGTTGAGATAGCGCGTTATCAAGGCTTACTTGGTGCCGAATCAGATTTATACTACTGGTTCGAGGGCACGGTTAGCGCTACATCTATGCACTTGAACAAGTTTACTGCCAATTTTAATCCCGTTACCTGGGAACAGTGGGAATTTACATTTACGACTGACCAGATGAGTGGCGGAGTCAAGCCAGTGGTTCCTTCAGACGGCACATTCTATTACGGACACGATTCCGAACCGAATGTTTTTGTACTCACAAGGCAGTAGTAAAGAGGCTGGATTTGCGTCAGTTCAATGTCTTGCGTCTTTAAACTGATGGGAAAGAACGGGTAAGAAATAAAATCTGGCAGCGACTGGACTTGAACCAGTGACAGCTATGTTCATAATTACTCATTGACATCTCATTTGATTCGTATTACTCTATCTTTTATCCGAACGTTGCCTAGGAGGTAGAAACATGGCTGGCACAAAGACCGGGCTTCCTGAAAATGTCGCTGGGCTCCTGTGTTATGTATTGGGTTGGGTGAGCGGAATCGTATTTCTGGTTATTGAGTCTGAAAATAAGCTGGTTCGGTTTCACGCTTTTCAATCAATTATTGTGTTCGGGATAATTAGTCTTGTTGGTATCGTTTTTTCGCCCATTCCAGTTTTAGGTACGATTATCACTTGGATAGCTTCGGTAGTTGGATTTATATTGTGGATAGTATTGATGGTTATGGCCGGAACGGACAGAAAGTATAAAGTTCCCGGGGCTGGTAATTTGGCTGAAAAGTGGGCTAAATGAATTGTAAGGTAACTGGCAGCGACTGGACTTGAACCAGTGACCAAGGGCTTATGAGTTCCTCGATCAATCTCGATTGCTTAAAAGGCTTTCAGATAGGGAAAAGACGGACCAATCTACTGAAATGTTAAAATACCGTATTTAAGTTGTGTTAATACTTTTCAAGAAGAACTTTTCGTAGTTTTTCCACAGCTTTGGTAAACTGGTCGTATTCCGTATCAGACAACTTGGACATTATCTCATTGATGGTCTTTATCTTTGACGAATTACTGTAGGCTCGTTCGCCTTTTTCCGTCAGAATTATGTGTACTTTATTTACTCCGTTAGGGTTTTTAATTCTTTTTATGAATCCGAGTTTTTCCATCCTAATGAGAATATTGGAAACCGAATTTGGTTCCCGGAATTGGCGTCGCGCAATCTCAGCGGGTGTCGCTTTGTCCCCGATGTCCTTAATGGTAATCAGCGTAGCGGACTGCCTCATAGTAATGCCATATTTACTCAATTCCCTTTGCCGGGCTACCGCGGCAATATGGCTTAGATTGAGGAGTAACCTCCAAGTATGGAGGTATTCTTTGTTAGTTGGTTTACTTCGCATCGTGAAAAGCTCTTATGACTGTGATTTTAATGTTACCGCATGTAATAATATCTAAGTCGAATACGAAATGAGCCTTGTATAACGTCAATTTCGGGGTACTTCTCCCATTCCAATCCTACATTTTAATTCCCTTTTCCACGCATGTCAATTCTACTATTGACATGCGTGGTATAATATTGTCGTAGGCTAATTCGCCGACGACTTCATTGCTACTAAATATAACAGACTTCCTCTTACTTCCAGTTCTAATCGAGCCAGATGAGCTTGTGTCATGCACTACTAAAATCAAAGGAGGCAGAGTGTGAAAGGAGAAAAGCTGATGGTAAAAAAGGGTAGTTACGGGTGGCCGGAGAAGTTTGGGGTAATAGGGTGGAGTGGTGTTGGGGAACACATTTACAAGAGCTGGACGTCGCCGCTAGCCCAGGATACCGGGATGAAGATCAGGATAGCCAACACGGTTGACAGTGTGCAGAGGTTCAAATATACCAAGATCGGTCTGTTCGATATTACGGCCGCCGGCACTACCGAGACCAGCCAGTTGCTTGAAGGAGACCGGCGCTATGGCTACCGGGATACCGGTCCGTTCCAGATCAGGGCGGTCTGGGTGCAGTCAAAAACCAACTCTGGCTATGTTACCAGGGGAGATTCAGCCATAAAGGATATTAACGACATTAAGCCCGGAGTCAGGGTAGTCGACATGAGGTCCTATATGGCCAGCCAAAGAATACTGGAGGCTTTTCTCGTTTGGAACGGCCATATCAAAGATGTGGAAAAGGACGTGGTTTGGATTCCATCCACCAGCTTAGAGCATAAAGCCAAACTAATAGCGAATGGTGAAGCCGACGTAGCCTTTGCCATTCCCTCAGCGCCGCCGACCTATGAAGCTGAGAAAAACCCGCACGGGCTGCGCTGGATAGAAACGAGGGAAGATAAGGATCCTGAGGGGGCCAAGAGATTCAGAAGCGTTGACTCGCTGATTAGCTTCGGTCCGATGTTCAACGGTGTCCCGTCGTGTGTTGGCAAATGGGGCTGTGTTGGCACCAGCCTCTACTGTACCCGTGAGGATGTGGATGCTGATTTTATCTATCATTTAGCCAAGTGGCTGGACGAGAACTGGCACAAGTATAACTACCGGCACTCCTGGAACCAGTATATGGTGCGGGATAATCTTATGGCTGAGTTAAGTCGTACTTTTATTCCCTGCCACGAGGGTTTGATAAAGTATTTGAAAGAGCTTGGTCTATGGACCCAGGCCCACGAGCGCCGCCAAAAGAAGAACGTGGACCTGGTTACGCGGTATTGTAAAGCTAATGCAGAGGCTATTGAGTCAGCCGATGAAAAGAAGGTATTCGTCAGCGCCAAGAATTCGGAGTGGGTGGAATTCTGGGAGAACTACAAGAAAGAGCTTGGATTGCCTAAGTTCAAGATGTTCAGGAGTTTAGAGGAGGATTAATAATGCCAGCTAAAAGTAGTTTCAAATGGCCGGAGAAACTTAGGATAATACCATGGTGGGGTACGCAGGTGGATACCGCCAGGAGCTGGGGAAAGTTGCTGGAGGAAGATACCGGAATGAAGGTGGTTGTGGGTGCGGAGACGAATACCGTCAACCGTTTCCGGTGGCTGGGGCGGGTTGGTCTGTCTGACGTCACCCAAGCGGCCCCGGCTGAGACCAGCCACATGGTCAGGGGTGACCGGAAGTATGGCGTCAGAGATGGTGGCCCCTTCCAGGTAAGAATACTCTGGCAGGGGACGAAGGCCAGCGCCTGCTTTTTCACCCGTGGCGATTCCAGGATAAAGACCCCTTATGACATCAAGCCGGGCACCCGCATTACCGATATTCTTCCCTTTGTCGCCGCCACACGCGTGTATGATGGGCTCCTGGCCTGGGGGCGGGTAAAGAAAGAAGATATCGAGTGGGTTAAAGTATATGACAACAAAGAAAATATTATGGCGGTAGTCGAGGGGAGGGCTGATATTTGTTTCAATTTCCCCACAACAAATGTCACGAGAGAAGCAGCTAAGAATCCTTACGGGTTAAGCATTGTGGAGTGTAACTCTGAAGCAGACCCTGAGGGCGCCAAGCGTTTTCGGGAATGGGACCCTCTGATTAACTTTTATCCGGTGCCGGAGGGTGTTCTCGAAGGGGCATCGGGCAAGTGGAGCATGGGAGGATTAAGCCTAGAGTTGACCAACGAGCGGCTGGACCCGCAGCTAGTATATCACCTGGCTAAGTGGCTGGACGAGAACTGGTCGAGGTATAAGGACAGGCACCAGCATAACAAGTTCAAAACGCGGGAATTACTCATGAAAAACCTGGGGGAAACTTATGTGCCCTGCCATGAAGGGTTGATAATGTACCTTAAAGACCTGGGGCTATGGACGGCAAAACACGAGCGTCGTCATAAGAAGAACCTTGACCTGCTCACCCGGTATTGCGAC
>QZJL01000020.1 GCA_003599745.1 Dehalococcoidia bacterium
CATTGAGTGAGGGCGCAATCTGGGAATCCGGCCCGATTACCCTGACATAGTGTCCCATTTGCCGGAGGCAGCGCGCCAGTGAAGTGATATGGTTGGTTACGCCGCCGGGGTAAGAGAAGTCGTAAGGCGAGACCAGGGCTATTCTCATCCGCCGCTCCACACCGGGCTGCTAGTCAGCCTTGCCCGATTTCTTCGGGGTGGGAGTATCTTTGGTTACCGGTGCGGTGATGAATTCCTCAACCATGTGGTGGGCTTCGTCATCGGTGTACTGCACCGGCGGTGATTTCATAAAGTAGGCCGAGGGAGCAATCAGAGCGCCCTTTAAGCCCCGGTCTAAGGCCAGCTTGCAGCAGCGCACGGCGTCAATGACGACACCCGCTGAGTTCGGGCTGTCCCAGACTTCAAGCTTGAGCTCTACGCTGAGCGGCACGTCGCCGAAAGTCCGTCCCTCCATCTTGATGTGGCAGTACTTGCGGTCGAGGAGCCAGGGGACGTAATCACTGGGGCCAACGTGAATATTATCCGGGGTGATTTCGTAGTCGAGCTGAGAAGTGACCGAGCGGGTCTTGGAAATTTTCTTTGACTCGAGTCGCTCCCGCTCCAGCATGTTTAAGAAGTCGGTGTTGCCGCCGAAGTTAAGCTGATAGGTGCGCTCCAGTTTCACGCCCCGGTCCCGGAAGAGCCGGGTGAGGACGCGGTGCACGATGGTGGCACCCACCTGGGATTTGATGTCGTCGCCGATGACCGGCAATCCCTTTTCGGCAAAGCGCTGGTGCCAATACTTCTCCCGGGCGATGAAAACCGGAATGCAGTTCACCATGCCGCAGCCGGCGGCGAGGATTTGTTCCACATACCACTTGGTGGCCTCTTCGCTGCCCACCGGCAGGTAGTTGATGACGATATCGGTCTTGGTGTCCTTTAGTAGCTGGACGATGTTGGCGGTCTCGCCTGGCGCTTTCTGGATGATTTGCGAGAGGTATTTGCCCAGGCCGTCGTGCGTCATACCGCGCTCTACCCGCACGCCTTTATGCGGCACGTCGCAGAATTTGAAGGTATTGTTGGGCGGGGTGAAAACCGCCTCCGACAGATCTTTGCCCACCTTGTTTTTGTCAATGTCAATGGCCGCCACGAAATTGATGTCGCTGACGTGATAGCATCCCAGGTTCACATGCATGAGGCCGGGGACGAACTCGTTGTCTTTAGCATTTTTATAGAACTCAACACCCTGGACGAACGAAGAGGCGCAGTTGCCAACGCCGATGATAGCCACGTTTATTTTGCCCAAGGTTGCCCTCCCTTAACCCTTTATCGAGACAAAAAGAGTCGCTGCTCCCGGCGACTTGAGATTTTTACCCTGGCTGGTTACTGCTGGCCGTTTGACAAAAATAAAGCTGGAAGACATAATCATAACCAGCACAAATTTCTCTATGATAAGGCTCTCCCAAGAGCTAGGTTAATATATCCTATTGCCGCCGACTTGTCAAGCGAGTGTGTTTCGGCGGCTCACCCAAAGACCTTCTCCGCAAGATAGCTGTTGTTTTCTTGGTCGAGACGCCAGATTCCCACGAATTGTCCGGCATCCGAATAGACCCGCAACCTGGTTTCTCCGGGCGGCCCGTTTGCCACCGTGGTATCCAGATGCTGTCCGTGTTTTAAGTGACCGGCAAACTCGTTATCCACGATTACCGCCGGAATGAACGAAAGCGCGTAATCAATGGGGTGAAGATATTGTTCCGCCAGCCCTGAGCGGAAAGCTTCTTCAAGCGCCGGGAGAGTGACGGCATCACTGATGGCGAAAGGACCGTAGCGCAGCCTGGTAAGGTTTTTGAGCATGCCACCGCAGCCTAATATCTCCCCCAGGTCGTAAGCAAGGGAACGGATGTAGGTGCCGCGACCGCACTCGATTTCAATCGTGGCGACGGGTGGCCTGAAATCTTTCAGCTCGATGCGGTAGATTCGTGCCGGGCGCCGCAGTCTTTCAACGGTTATGCCCGCCCGCGCCAGCCGGTAAAGAGGCGTGCCCCGGTGTTTCAGGGCACTGAACATCGGCGGCGTTTGCCAGATGAGGCCTGAAAACTTGCTCAGAGCGCGGGTCATCATAGAGGAGGTAACATTTGAGGTATCGCGGCGGCTGGTGACCTGACCGCTTGCGTCGTAGCTGTCGGTAGTGATTCCCAGCTCGACTTCCGCGAGATAAGTCTTGCTCATATCCAGGAAATATTCAGCCGTGCGGGTAGCTCTTCCCACGCATATCGGCAGCACACCCCCGGCATCCGGGTCGAGAGTGCCGGCGTGGCCGGCTTTACGCTCGCCGCTGAGGCGCTTGACCCGGGCCACCACCTGGTAAGAGGTTATCCCGGAGGCTTTGTTGATATTGAGGATACCGTCCAATACTATGCCTGGCAGGTATCGTTGGCGTCGCTTTCGTGGTCAATGCGGTCTATGATGTCCAGGATGCGGCTGCCCCGCTCGATGGAATCGTCCCAGTGAAAAGTGATTTGCGGGACATGCCTCATCTTGAGACGCTGGGCAAGCTCGGTGTGAAAATAACCGGATGCGGTCTGGAGGGTCTTAAGCGCTGCCTGTTTCTCCTCCTCGCTGCCCAGAAAACTGACGAATACTTTGGCGTAACGCAGGTCGCTGGAGACTTCGACATCGGTTACCGTAATAAAGTTGCCCAGTCTCGGGTCCTTGACGTAGCGGCAGAGCAAGTCCGAGATTTCTCGCCGTATCAGATGGTTCACCCGCTCGATACGATGTGGCACGGGCTTACCTCTTGTCTATCCGGTAGAATTCCAGCAGATCACCGACCTTGAAATCATTGAAGCCGTCAACGCCCACACCACATTCGTAGCCGCTGGTCACCTCGGTTGCGTCTTCTTTAAAGCGTTTAAGGCTATTAACGATCGAGTCGGCGATGGTCTCCTTGCCGCGCTTTACCCGTATTTTAGCGCCCCTGGTCGCCTTGCCTTCTTTTATGTAAGCGCCGGCCACTTTGCCTTTCTTACCGACATTGAAGACGTTCCTCACTTCGGCGATGCCCTCTACAACTTCGACAAGTACCGGTTCGAGCATACCTTTGAGGGCTTTTGCGACACTGTCTATCAGCTCATAGATGATGTTGAAGTGCTGGACGTCGATTCCCTCGGCATCAGCCAGGCGGCGGGCGCCGGTTTCGGCACCGATGTTGAAGCCGATGATGAGACCTTTCGAGGCGATGGCCAGCATCACATCGCTTTCAGTGACGTTGCCGGTGGCGCTGTGGATTACCCTGACATTAACCTCATCGGTTGAGAGGCGTTCCAGAGATGTCTTTATAGGTTCGATACTGCCCTGGACATCAACTTTAAGGATGATATTAAGCTCTTTGACTTTCCCGGCGCTTATCTGGTCGAACAGGTTGCTCAAGCGGGTGGCCCTGGCCGCCGCCTGCGTTTCCAGGCGGCGTTTTTCTATCATGGCCTTGGCTTTATGCTCGTTGGCTACCGCCACCAGCGTGTCGCCTACCTGGGGCACCGTGTCCAGTCCGAGTATCTGGGCTGGCGTCGAGGGTTCGGCCTTTCTTAAATGTTTGCCCTGGTAGTTGAACATAGCTTTTATCCTGCCCCAGCTTGAGCCAACCACAACGGTGTCGCCAAGCCGCATGGTGCCCTGTTGCACCAGCACCGTTGCCATCGGGCCTTTGGTTTTGTCCATCGAGGCTTCTATCACCGTGCCGCTGGCCGGCTGGTTGGGATTGGCGGTGACAGTTTCCATCTCGGCGACCAGTAAAATGCTTTCCAGCAGATCATCAATGCCGCGCCGTTCCTTGGCGGATGTCGGCACGGCGATGACATCGCCGCCCCACTCTTCAACCACCAAGCCGGCGTCGGCCAGCTGCTGCTTGACCCGGTCGGGATTGGCGTTCTCTTTATCTATCTTGTTGATGGCCACCACGATAGGCACCCCGGCTGCCCGGGCGTGGTCAATCGCTTCCAAGGTCTGAGGCATGATACCGTCGTCAGCCGCGACTACCAGAACGGTAATATCAGTTACCTGGGCGCCACGGGCACGCATCGCGGTGAAGGCTTCGTGTCCCGGAGTATCCAGGAAGGTTATTTTCTGGCCGTCAGTCTCGACCTGATAAGCGCCAATATGCTGGGTAATGCCGCCGGCTTCGGTTTCCATGACGTTGGTCTTGCGGATGGCGTCGAGCAGCCTGGTCTTGCCATGATCAACGTGCCCCATAATGGTCACCACCGGCGGCCTGGGCTGCAGCCTCTCCGCAGTTTCTTCAGAGGTCTTGGCTTTCTTTGCCGCCGGCTTCTTTGGTTCGGGTCGGGCCTTTGGCTCATAGCCGAAGCTGGTAGCGATGGCACTGGCATCTTTGTAATCGAGCACCTGGTTGATATTAGCCATAAAGCCGCTGCGCATAAGCTGCTTGATAACCGCCACCGGGCTGGTACGCATAAGCTCCGCCAGCTCCCGGACGGTTATTGTCTTCGGCAATTGCAACCCCGGTCGGGCGGGGATAGCGGCGGCTTCCGCGGTTTTTTCGGTTCCATCTGATCTCGCCAAAATCTGCTCCTGTTACTTATCCATCCCGGTAAAAGACTCCACCAGACGCATTATATCGCTTTCGGTGACGGTTGTCTTCAAAGCGTATTCCAGTTTTTTCGGTTTGATGCCCTCTTTCAGACACCGTGCGCACAGGTATGCGCCCCGTCCGGCAAGGCGACCCCCGGAGTCGAGCTGTATGGTCCCGTTCGGAGTTCTTACCAGCCGGTTCAGCTCACGCTTTGGCATCACCCTGCGGCAGGCGACACAGGTGCGCTGCGGAATATGGCGCTTAGTATCTGGCATCATCTTCAGCCGCTCCCGTCGGTCCCTTCCGTTTTTTCTTGGCCTTGACGGTGCCTTCACCCTTGGCACCGGTTTCCTTCTTCTTTTTGCGGCTCCTCCGGGGTGCGCCGCGACGCAGTTCCAGAATATCTTCGGCAAAACGCATTACCGGCTGCCCGGCGGGTGTTTCAGGCGCGATGGGCACCGGCGGTCTCAGGGCAGTCGTCGGTACCAGTTCAACTGTCTCCTTTTCCTCTTCTTCCTCAGTTTCTGCCTCTTCCTCGAGCATGGGGGCGGCTTCCGGAATTATCTCTACCGCCGGCACTTCCACTTTCTCTTCAGCTTTTGCCGCGGCGGGCTTCGCTTCCGCCGGGGCCTTGGCCATCACCTTTTCCGGGGCAACCGCCGGGGCTTCTTCTACAGGCTTGCCGGCGCGCGCGGCTTCCGCTTCCGAAGCGCTCCTGATATCAATACGCCAGCCGGTGAGCTTAGCGGCCAGACGCACATTCTGCCCTTCCCGGCCAATCGCCAGGGAAAGCTGGCGGTCGGGCACGATGACGCTGGCAATCTGCTCGGCTTCGTTTAACGCTACGCTCTGCACTTGAGCTGGGCTGAGAGCGTGGGAAATGAAGACTTTAGGGTCGGGATGCCACTGCACCACGTCAATCTTTTCCCCGCTGAGCTCGTTGACGATGTTCTGTATCCTGATGCCGCGCAGGCCCACGCAGCAGCCTACCGGGTCAATGCCTTCCTGCCGTGCCGCTACCGCGATTTTACTGCGGTGACCGGCCTCGCGGGCGATGGATTTTATTTCCACCACGCCGTTATAGACCTCGGGCACCTCAAGCTCGAAGAGTCGGCGCAGCAGGTTAGGGTGAGAGCGGGATAATATTACGCGTGGGCCTTTCGGGGTGCGGGCGACTTCCAGCAGATAGACCCTCAGTCTCTGCCCCACGCGGTAGCGCTCGTTGGGCATCTGCTCGCTTACCGGCATGACCGCCTCGGCGCGGCCCAGGTCGAGCAGAATCTGCTTGGGCTCGATGCGCTGGACAACGCCAATCAAAATATCGCCCTCTTTGTTGGCGTATTCCTCGAAGATGGCGCTGTGTTCGGCTTCGTGAAGGCGCTGCAGGATTACCTGCTTGGCGGTCTGGGCCGCGATGCGCCCGGCGTTGCTCGGGGTGGCTTCTACCGTGATGATGTCGCCCAGCTGCACTCCGGGCTGGATGCGGCTGGCTTCGACCAGGGAAATCTCCTGGCGTGTGTCGGTCGGCTTTTCCACCACCTCTTTATCCGCCCAGACAATCACCGCGCCGGTATTCGGGTTGATCTTTACCTTGATGTTCTGGTTGGGAACGAAATTGTCCTTGCGGTAGGCTGACACCAACGCTGATTCCACTGCCCCGAGGACAACTTCTTTGGACAGGTTTTTCTCAGCCGAGAGCTGAGTGATAGCGATGAGAAAATCGCTTTTCATCTCGGATGAAAACCTCCCTCGATATTTCGCGCAATAAAAAAGTGGGTTTTAAGCCCCACTTTTACGAGCAAAATCCAGTTGTGCCACTATAATAGCACACCATAACCTTAAATGCAAGACAAAAAATTTTATTTACTTTATGAAGATACGCCGTAGATTATTTTTTTTGAAAGCACGATGTGGCGGCGCCAGGCCGGGGAACTCTCGGGAAAATCGGCACGGAAATGGGCACCGCGGCTCTCTTCCCTGGCGAGCGCTGCCTCGGCAACCAAGCGCCCGCAGAGCACCAGGTTTTTCAGTTCCAGAGAAGCACGGCCACCGGCCTGTACCAGCGAATGATGCCATGCGGCGAGTGTTCCGGCGGCTTCGGTCAAGCCATTTTTTTCACGAATGATACCGACTTTTTCCCAGAGAAGCTTTTGCAGCATATCACGGTCGGGCGGTAATGCCGGCGGTCCTTTCTGGCCGTTGAGATGGAGGACAAAGCGGTTATCCGCGGCGCCTCCGGCGGAAAAAGGTATTTCACGGGCAATTCTCTCGATGATTCTCTTACCGAAGACCAGCACCTCGATGAGCGAGTTCGAAGCCAGCCGGTTGGCACCATGCACACCAGTGCAGGCGGTCTCGCCGGCGGCAAAAAGTCCCTCGATGTTGGTCTCACCCCAGGTATTGATTTTGACGCCGCCCATGAGGTAGTGGGCGGCCGGGGCAACCGGGATGCGGTCGCGAGTGATGTCCAGACCGTGTTCGATACAGAAACGATAAATCTGGGGGAAGCGGGTGGTAACCAGCTTGGCAGGCAGGTGGCTGGCATCAATGAACACACGGTCGCTGACGGTCTTCTGCATCTCGTAGACGATGCTGCGGGCGACCACGTCGCGCGGCGCCATTTCGGCGTCGGGAGCGTAATCCGGCATAAAGCGCTTACCGTTGACGTTACGCAGGATAGCGCCTTCTCCCCGGACAGCTTCCGATATCAGGAAGGTGGGCACGCCCGGTAAAATCAGCGCCGTGGGATGGAACTGGATGAACTCGGTATCGGTAATCTCGGCACCGGCCTGATAGGCCAGGGCGACGCCATCGCCGGTGGCAATCTCGGAGTTAGTGGTGAACTTGTAGAGCTGCCCCGTCCCGCCGGTCGCCAGTATGAGATAGCGGCAGCCGAACTCCGTCGGGGAATGGCCGCTGCTGTCGGTGGTGTTTATACCCGCCACTCGACCGTCTTCGAGCCGGATGCCGGTCGCCAGGCAGTTTTCCAGCACCGGAATTTCCGCCTGGCTGACTTTTTTGCTCAGTGTAATCTCGATATGCGCGCCGGTAGCGTCGCCGCCAGCGTGGAGGATGCGCGGCACGCTGTGGGCGGCTTCGGTGGTCAGGTCAATCTGGCCGTGAACGGTATCGAAGGGCACACCGAGTTTGACAAGCTCGCTGATGCGGTCGGGCGCTTCATCAACCAGGATGCCCACCGCTTCAGGGTTGCACAGGTCGTCGCCTGCCGCAATCGTATCCTGGAAGTGAAGCTCCGGCGAGTCCTGCGGGCCGATGGCGGCGGCAATGCCGCCCTGGGCATAGCGCGTGTTGGTGTCCTCGATGCGGCCCTTGGTGACGATGAGGACGCTGCCAAGCTGCCGGGCCAGGAGTGCGGTGTAAAGCCCGGCGATGCCGCTGCCCACAATCACAAAATCGTAGTAGTTCTTCATATTTGGGGGCATTGGAATCTTACTCAAGGCGGTAGTCTAACTTCGCCGATTCGTAAAGGTCGCCGCCGTAAATGTCGTTGATGACCACCACCGGAAAATCGCTCACTTCCAGCCGCAGGATGGCTTCGGCACCGAGTTCCGGGTAAGCAACCACTTCGGCGCGCTGGATACTGCGTGAAAGCAGCGCTCCGGCGCCGCCGGTCGCCCCAAGATAGACCGCACGGTGCCTTTTCGTCACCCCTTTTACGGTCTGATTGCGTTTGCCCTTGCCAATCATGGCTTTCAGCCCGGCGCTGATTAAAACGGGCGAATAGGCGTCCATACGGCCGCTGGTGGTCGGCCCGGCGCTGCCGATAATTCGGTCAGGTCTTGCCGGGGTTGGCCCCATAAAATAGATGGTTTCGCCCCGGATATCGAAAGGGAGCGGCTTTCCCTTTTCTAAATCGGCCAGCATACGCCGGTGGGCAGCGTCGCGTGCGGCGTAAAATGTGCCGGAAAGCAGCAGTTTATCACCAGCTTTAAGCCCGGCAATGGTTTCTTCGCTTAGTGGCAGTTTGACTTTCTTTGCCATGCTAAATGGTTGCCGTAAGATGTCGGGCGCTGTGACATTGCAGATTTACCACCACCGGTAGGCTGGCGATGTGGCATGGGAAGACCTCAGCGTGCACCGCCAGGGCGGTGACGCGGCCGCCATAGCCCATTGGCCCGATGCCGAGCCGGTTGGTGCGCTCCAGAATTTCCTTTTCCAGCCCGGCGGTATCGGGGTCGGCGCCTGGCTCACCGACTCTGCGCAGGAGCGCCTTTTTAGCCAGCAGGGCAGCTTTCTCGGCGGTACCCCCGATGCCGATGCCAATAATCACCGGCGGGCAAGGAGCTCCGCCAGCCTCGTCAACCACGCTGAGCGCAAAGTCTACGATACCCTGCCGTCCTTGCGCGGGGGTGAGCATCGCCAGGCGAGTCATATTTTCCGCGCCGCCACCTTTGGGCATGACCGAAACCTTGATAGTGTCACCGGCGACGATTTCGGTATGGATGACCGCCGGGGTGTTGTCTTCCGAGTTGCGCCTTTCCGAAAGGGGCCTGACGACCATTGATTTGCGGAGGTAACCTGCCTGATAGCCCCGCCGCACGCCTTCATTTATGGCAACTGTGAGGTCACCGTCAATGTGAACATCCTGGCCGATTTCTAAAAATACGACGGCCACGCCGGTGTCCTGGCAGAGCGGAATTTCGCCCCCGGCAGCTATTTCGGCGTTTTCCAGCACCTGTCTTAAAACCTCTCTGCCACGTTCTGACTCCTCGGTCTTTTGCGCCTTTTTCAACGCCGCAACCACGTCTTCGGGCAGGCTATAGTTGGCCTCCTGGAAAAGCCGGGCTACTTTCTCGGTAACAAGGCTGGAATTTATTTCTCTCATTTTAAGCAGTTATTCGGAGAAGGTTTTGTCGCTGGACCGGTCGCCCTCGGTGATTTGTTTTCTTAGCTCGATAATCATCTGAGGCGTGTCGATGCGCACCGGGCACCGCACCCGGCAGCGTCCGCAGGCAAGACAGGTATAGGCGATGGCCGCCGCCTTTTCCGGGTCGCGGCTTATTTGGCGCGCCCAGACAGCGCCGACACCGGCGAAATACTTGTCGCCGAAATGGCCGGCGGTAACCGCGAACACCGGGCACTCGTAGAGGCAGCCGCCGCAGCGCAGACAATAGAGCGCCTGGCGCAACACCGGGTGTCGGGCAAGTTCGGCGCGCCCGTCGTCAAGGAAAATAACGTGGAACTCTCCGGGCCCGTGAGCGCCGTAGGTGGTCACTTTCTCAATATCGCCGGTCTTGCTCGGGCCGGAGACAAGGCTGACGTATGACGGCATGGCATAGTTGGCATAGCGCCATGTCACCTCGCTTACCTTGAAGGCTTCTCCCAGCGTGGGCACGAGCTTCTCCATGCCCACCAGGGCGACGTGCACCGGCGGCGCGCTCGTCGCCAGCCGGATGTTGCCTTCGTTCTCTATGAGGAAGAGGGTGCCGGTGTCGGCGGCGACCACGTTTGCCCCGGTGATACCGATGTCGGCGGCAAAGAACTTTGCCCGGAGCAACTTGCGTGCCGCGGCCACCAGTTTCTCTATGTCTGGCGGCAGCTCCTCGCCGGTAATTTTCGAAAAAAGTTTGGCGACGTCCTCTTTCGGGACGTGTATGGCCGGTGATAGGATATGCATGGGCGGTAAGTCCAGCTTCTGCATGATGAACTCGCCCAGGTCGGTCTCATAGACTTCGTTACCAAGACCTTCGAGGTGCTGACGTAGGCCAATTTCGTCACAGGTCATGCTCTTGCCCTTGACGATTAGCTTTTTGGTGCCCACAATCTGGCCGATGATGGCAAGGGCATCCCCGGCGGTTTTAGCGATATAGGCCTTCCCGTGGTTTTCCTCGATTGACCGGCTGGCCTCGGCCGCCAGCTCAGCCATCATGGCGATTGACCGTTCCTTTATGCCCCGCACTTCTTCAGCCAGAGCGGTGGTGTGAGGAAAGCGGGTAAGCGCTTCGCCGACGTTTTTGCGGTAGCTGGCAATCGCCCGCGAAAGCGCGGTGCGGATGCGCTCGTTGTGAGCGGCATTCATGATTTCCCTTTTATATTCCGAAAAGACCGACAAAATTATGCCTCCAGCGACACGGCCAACACTTCGGCTAAGTCCATAACTTTGACATTTGAGACTTTGAGCTGCTTGACACCTTCTTCAAGTTGCATAACACAGCCGGGGCAGTCGGTTATGATGATTTGCGCGCCGGTCTCGACCAGCTCCCGGGCGCGGTTGGCGGCAAGTATCTGGCTGAACTCGGGAAAGACGGCCTCGAAACCACCGCCGCCGCCGCAGCAGGTGGCCCATTGCCCGGAAGCAGCCGGTTCAACCAGTTCCATGTTCTCGATTGACCCGATCACCCGGCGCGGTGCCTCCACAATCTCTAAGAAACGCGCCAGCTGGCAGGGGTCGTGATAGGTGACCTTTACCTTTTCCGGGTATCTCAGCTTGTGCCCCTCCAACCGCTTCGCCACCGCTTCGACAAAATGCTCGACGATAATCTTTGACGGTGTGTGCTGTGGTATTAAAACGCGCAGGGCGTAGGTGCAGGAAGGCACCGCGCTGATGACCCTCTCGATGCCGTTTGCCTCAAGCTGTTTCTGGGCTTGCCCGGCGTTTTGGGCGAATTTTGTTTCCATACCGATAAAGTGTAGCGGCGCCCCGCAGCACGGCTCATCTTCCGCCAGATAGCCAAATTCGACGCCGAGTTTTTTGAGCACCGCCACCATATCTATAAGAGTACGACCGTCACCGGCCCTGCCGCCGGTGGCTATTTTCAGGTAGACTGAACCCAGGTCGAGTCCCAGCTTTTTTTGAAGGTTAGCCAGCCCCATCGGCGTCTCGATACCGAGCGGGCTTTTATCAAGCCGGCGCAGCAGCGACATCAGGCAATCAAGCTGGTTTGAATACTGGTATCCGCAGCCGGCAAAGAAGGTGGTGGCGGCCCTTCGGGGCAGGTCCAAACCTTTAGCCCAGCGAGCACTTTCAGCCCTGGATACCCCCAGGACGTTCTGTTTCGCGGTGATATTATCCGCCAGGTAAGCCAGCCCCGGCGGAACAAGGTCTTTATTAGCCATCATTCTCCATAATTTATGATAGCACCAAATGGCGGTTTTACATATTATAGCGCGGCTTCGCAGAGGTACGCGCCCATCTGGTGTCAGGTAGGCGATATCCCGTGTTTTTTATTCGGCCTCGGTTCGGCTTTGTTCCGACACATCTCCAGTGTCTGGCACAGGCGGCGGCGCGTCTCTGAAGGGTTGATAATGTCGTCCACGTGGAGGTGCTCGGCCGGCCGGTAAGGATTGGCGAACTCCTTGCGATAGGCCTCCATCAAGTCCTGGAGGGCTTTTTCCTTATCTGCGGCCTCGGCAAGCTCCTTCTTGTAGATGATGGGAACGGCGCCCTCGGCGCCCATCACCGCAAGCTCCGCCGAAGGCCAGCACAGGACGGCATCGGCTCCCAGGTCTTTGCTGCACATGCCCAGGTAAGAACCGCCGTAAGCTTTGCGGATGATAACGGTTATCTTTGGTACGGTGGCCTCGGAATAGGCGTAGAGCATCTTGGCACCGTGACGGATGATGCCACCCCATTCCTGGTCGGTGCCGGGAAGGTAGCCGGGCACGTCCACCAGCGAGATGACGGGGATGTTGAAGGCATCGCAGAACCGGATGAAGCGGGAGGCCTTATCACAGGCGTCAATGTCCATTGCGCCGGCCTTGACTCGGGGCTGGTTGGCGATGACGCCTACCGTGTTACCGTCCAGACGGGCGAAACAGGTGATGATGTTGTTGGCGAAGATGGGGAAAAGCTCGAAGTAGTTCTTCTTGCCATCTGGTTTCTGGTCGAAGACGCGTTCGATAACTCGGTGCATATCGTAGGACTTGCGGGAGTTGGCGGGTACGATGTCGAAAAGATGCTGGTCGATTCGCCCGGGATGGTCTCCCGAGGTGACTCTCTTCGGGTACTCGCGGTAGTTGGCGGGCAGGTAGCCCAGCAGTTCCCGGATACTTTCCAGACACTCGCCTTCGCTGTCTTCCGAGCGGCAGACCACGCCCGCTTTCCTCTGTGCCACGATAGCGCCACCCAGCTCTTCTTCGGTGATGTCCTGTCCCATTACCGTTTTGACCACCTTCGGGCCGGTGATAAAAGCGAAACTGGTACCCTTGACCATAAAAATAAAGTCCATCAACGCCGGAGAATAGACCGCGCCGCCGGCGCAGGGGCCGATGATGGCGCAGATTTGTGGCACCACTCCCGATGCCATCGTGTTGCGGTAAAAAATCTGGCCGTAACCCGCCAGGGCATCAACCCCGTCCTGTATTCGGGCGCCTCCGGAATCGTTGATGCCAATGATGGGGCAGCCCGTCTTGATGGCGCTGTCGAGCAGGTTGCAGATTTTCCTGGCGTGCGTCTCGGAAACCGTGCCGCCGGCGCAGGTGAAGTCCTGCGAGAAGACATAAACCCTCTGACCGTTGATTGCCCCGTAACCGGTAACCACGGCGTCCGAGGGTATTTCCGAAAGGACAGTGTTGCGGTTCTTGGCGAACATGCCGATTTCAACAAAGCTGCCGGGATCGAGCAGGCGCTCGATGCGCTCCCGCGCCGTGAGCTTGCCCTTTTCCATCTGCTTGGCAAGGTTTTCCGGGCCACCCATCTCCTTTATTTTCTGCTGACGTTTTACCAGGTCAGCCACCATCTCGCCTTTTGTTTTCTGGTCGTCCAATTCGTTTTCTCCAGGGTTAAGGTTAGACTTCATTTTACCTCAAGCTTTAAATCCGGTAAAGCCCAGTCTTCCTTTTGAGTTTGCCGAGCCTATTGACAAATGGGAGTTGCTTGTGTATAGTTACCATTACAAATAAACTAGCGGTAGTATTGCTCGTTTAGATGGAAAAAATACAGGTATTCGTCGTTGATAACAACAGCCTCTTCCGCAAGGGGTTGAAGCAGGCTTTTGCCGAGGTTGAGGACATTGAGCTAGTTGGCGAAGCCGCGCTCGACAGCAAAGCCCTCGATACGGTAGCTGATTTCTCGCCGGAGATAGTTATGGTTGACATCGGCATGCCTCTACTGGCCGGTCTTGATTTGGCGCGCCAGATGACGCGGCATTCCCCGGCCATCGGCGTGGTAGTGCTGACTCCTTACGAGGACGACGAGCAGCTTTTTCAGACGGTCAAATCCGGCGCTATCGGGTACCTATCCAAAGAGGCCATAGCCGAAGACATTATCGCGATGGTCAGGAAAATCCACCTTGGCGAGCGCCCAATCAACGAGGTTGTCCTTGAACGGCCCCACGTGGCGGAGAAAGTGCTGAAACAATTTCAGGATATTTCCCTCATGGGACGGGCGATGGAAACACTGGCGACGCCGCTCACTCCCCGTGAGCTAGAAATCCTGAGCTATGTGGCCCAGGGCTATATGAACAAGCAGGTGGCCTATAAACTCTCCATCAGCGAGCAGACTATCAAAAACCACATCACCTCTATTTTGCGCAAGCTCGATGCCAACGACCGGACCCAGGCGGTGGTAATGGCTATGCATTACGGCTGGATTCCCTCGCGGGTGGAAAGACCTTTCCAGAACATTGATTTCAAGACCGCGCACATCAGGACTGAAGCTTCCGAATAGCCGGGCACCATCACGCAGCCGTAACCTAATAAGCGATCGTCTTTTTGTTTCGGAAGCCGTGAAGTCATCTCCCTTGAAACGCCCCAAGATGACCAAATTCCCACGTTTGATAGCTCTAAAGTAATATTGTAGCTCTCGCGCTCTCCCCTTAGAATAAACTTTACTGTAACCTCACTCCTGGGACCAAGTTATTCCCCGGCGTGAGGTTGGCGGGTTTGGCCTGCCCCGGGTTTGTTACTGCAAAAGAGGGGAGATGAAGGAAGAGAAGCCAAAGCTGGGGGAAATCCTGGTAAAGCGGGGAGTTATCAGCCCCGAAGATCTGGCCAAGGCGCTCGGAGCGCAGAAGGGCATACCGTGCGTCAACCCCGGCATGCTGAAGATTGACCCGGATGCCCTGCGCCTGGTTTCCGAAGCCATCGCCCGTCACCATAACCTCATTCCGATTTCGGTTAACGACGATGTCATGCAGCTGGCGGTGGCCGATGCCGACGATATGCTGGTGCTCGATGCCCTCACCTCGCTCACAAAGAAAAAAATCGTGCCCGTTATTGCCCCATCGGATGAAATTGAGAAGGCGATTGACGAAAATTATCAATATCAGGTTACCGATGGCGAGATTGTAGTCCCGGACAAAGAGCCCGCCCCGGAAACTCTGCCGGCAGCCGAGGTTGAGACCGGTGAAGACAACCCGGCGGTGGCAACCGTTCAGGATATAGAGCAGGCATTTTCCGCCTTTGATTTCACCATGCCTTCCACGCTGAAAACTGCGGCTGGTGAACTTTCCCGTAAGAGAACAGAGCTAGAAAACCTGTTTGCGCATATTGATATTAAGCCCCGCCCGGTGCCCGGAGGGGAATCAGAACCTGAACCGATTGTGTCGCCGCTGGGACTACCGGTCATTGACCTCAACACCTGCCCGATTCAGCCCGAGGCTCTAAAACTTATACCCGAGGGCATCGCCCGTAAATTCGACGTTATCCCGGTAAGGATTGCGGGTAATGCGCTTCAGGTAGCGGCCACCGACTCTGACGATATCACCACCATCGAAGCGCTCACCGCCTGGGCCAAGATGAGGATTGAACTGGTGGTGGCCGGCCGCGATGAAATCCGCCGGGCAATTGACCGTAACTATAAAGCCTATGGTGAGATTGAGAAGCAGTTCAAAGCCGAAGACACCCGGGCGCTAAAGGGGCAGGCCGAAGAAAAGCCGGTCGTTGAGACCGCTCCCGACGCTCCGGTCGTGCGGGCGCTCGACCTATTAATGAAAGAGGCCATCAAGAACCACTGCTCCGATATTCACATTGAGCCTACTGATAAAGGTATCGTCGTTCGCTACCGCATTGACGGCGTTCTGCATGAGGCAATGACCCTGCCTGTGAGCGCCCATTCACCGCTTATATCCCGGCTCAAGATAATGGCGAACATGAATATCGCCGACCAGCGCCGGCCGCAGGACGGACAGTTTTCCATCATGGTAGCGGGGCGAAATGTGGACATAAGAGTGGCTACCATCTTCACTGCCTACGGCGAAATGGCGGTGCTGCGTATTCTGGACAATTCCTTCTCCGCACTCGGTCTCGACCAGCTCGGTTTTTCCCGGGACAATCTGGCGGTCTATGGCAAAATGCTCAAGTCGCCTTTCGGCATGATATTAATCAGCGGTCCCACCGGTTCGGGTAAGACCACCACCCTCTACGCCTCGCTTAAAAGCCTCGACTGTAAAGGGCGAAAAATCATAACCATCGAAGACCCGGTGGAGTATCGCTATCAGAACATCTGCCAGGTGCAGATAAATCCGCGGGCCGGACTGACGTTTGCCACCGGTCTGCGGTCAATCATGCGGCTCGACCCCGATGTCATCCTGGTCGGTGAGATTCGTGACCCCGAGACTGCCGAGATTGCCGTCCAGGCGGCGCTCACCGGCCACCTGGTGATGGCTTCAATCCACGCTAACGATGCCGTCGGTGCCATCTACCGCCTGCTTGACCTCGGCGTGCCGCCTTACCTGGTATCCTCTTCTCTTACTGGCAGCATCGCCCAGCGGATGGTGCGTCGCATCTGTTCCAAGTGCCGCGACTTCCGCGAGGCGCCAATTGAAGCCCGCGTCGCTTATTCCCAGGAGATCGGCGAGGAACGTACCGAGTTTTACTACGGCCGCGGCTGTAACTCCTGTGCCAATACCGGATACCAGGGCCGCATCGCGGTTTTCGAGATGCTGACTATGAGCGAAGAGATACGGCGCAAAATACTAGCCGGTGCCGCCTCCGACGAAATCCGTGGGCAGTCCCTTAAAGAAGGGATGTTATCAATGTGGCGTGACGGCATGCTCAAGGTCAAAGCTGGCATCACCACGCCCTGCGAAATTTTGCGCAGCGTCTCCTCTTCGAGTTAAGATATGGAATTTCGTTACGTTGGTTATAAGCAGGACAAGAAGCTCATCTGGGGCACAATCGCCGCCGCCAGCCAGGAAGCCGCGCTCCAGATACTGGCAAATCAGGGCACCAGTAACGTCCTGAGTTTAAAAAAATCCCGGCAACCTCTCAGCCTGGAAACCATGTTCCCGTCCCTTTTCCGCATCAAGCCTGGGGCGGTCATCTTCTTTTGCCGCCAGATGGCGATGCTTTTTGAGTCTGGCATTGACATTGTGACTGCCTTGGAACTTCTGAAATCCCAGGCGACCAACCGTCTTTTCAGCAACGTGCTGGCAAGCATAATTTCCGAAGTCCGCTCCGGTAGTCGCTTCTCCGCTGCCATCAAAAAGTACCCCGATGTATTTCCCCCGATATGTCACCGCCTGCTTACCGTCGGGGAACGTACCGGCGGTATGGAAACGGTTCTGAGACAGATTGCCGACTACATGGAGAAGGAATTGAACGCCCGTAAGGGTGTCAAGAATGCCATGCTATATCCGGTGGTCGTCACCGTCGTAGCGGTGATAGTGGTCGGCATACTGGTAACTTTTGTTTTGCCCGCCTTTACCAATCTCTACCGTAATCTCTCCATCAAACTGCCGGTGCAGACCAGGCTGCTGCTTGATTCGGTTGACTTCCTTCATGCCTACGGTCTTCATATCCTCACCGGCCTCGGCATGATTATCACCAGCACCATCATTTACACCAAGACCCAAAAAGGCCGGTATATCTGGGACAGCATCTCCTTGAAAATGCCGCTGTTCGGGCGTATCAACCTGCTTTCCGAACTGGCCCGGTTCTGCCGCAGCCTGGCATTGCTTTTTAAGTCCGGGCTCCCGCTAACCGAGATAATGCCGCTGCTTGCCGAGGGTAGCAGTAACCAGGTGATGAAAGAAGCGCTGCGCGATGTGGAAAAAGGGATGTTCGCAGGAGAGGGGCTCTCCCGGCCCATGTCCCGGAGTGCGCTTTTTTTGCCGATGCTTGTCCAAATGGTCAAAATTGGCGAGGAGACCGGTGGTCTGGACACCAACCTGCTTGCCCTGGCCGAGAGCTACGAAACTGAAGCCCAGGAGAAGACCAAGGCGGTCATCGCCATGATTCAACCGGTTACCACCATAATTATCGGCGGTGTGGTTGCCTTCATCACGCTGTCGCTGGTGCAGGCGATGTATTCGATGTACGGTCAAATGGGGTAATCATATTGTTACAGGAATTGGCGGATGAAATTTAAATTTAGCCTGAGTAATAAATCACGGGTACTCCTGGGGGCAGGCATTTTCCTGATTGTGCTCATCAGCTTGAGCATGGTGCAATTGCAGCAGATTCAAGCCCGCTCACGGGCCGATCAGGAGATTGCCCAGACCAACCTGCTGATTGAAAAGCTCAACGTAAGCGGCGATCTGACTGCGCAAAAAGAGGCGCTCCGGGGCCGGATAGAGAAGGCCAGGAGTGATATGATACAGGAAAAGAGCCACCTTGAGCAGTCTCTGGAAACGATTGAAAGCAGCGGTGACATTTATGACATCGCTGGGCGGAGCGGTGTCAGCATCGTCCGGATTGATTCTTCCGCCGAGTCGGAAAGAGAAATCGGCGGCATCAAATGTTCCCTGATTCAGGTAACCGTCAAGGCCGAGGGCACGATGGGCGCCCTGATATATTTTGTTTCTCAGCTTACGGACAAGTACCGTACCGGTACAGTAGCCTCGGTGCAGATAAATTTTCCCGGGCAGGCCGCAAGCGATAACACCAGCGGCGCTCAGGGTCAGGCTGGCATGCCGCAGATAACAGTTGCTATGACAATTTATGATTACCGGGGTGGTTAGCCGTGGCTAAAAGCGTGGTAACTTTATACATCGATGACAGCCGTCTCCAGCTGCTGGTAACGAAGGGCATCCGAATTAAGAAGTGGGCGGAGCGTCAGCTCGAACCGGGGCTGGTCAACAACGGCGTCGTTGCCAATGAAGACGAGGTCGCCTCTAAAATCTCGTCGCTGATTGAGTCGCAAAAGGTACACGTCAAAAAGGTGGTGCTCGGCCTCAGCGGCATACACTGTTTTTTCCGGGTACTCACTCTGCCCGACGTCTCCGGCCATCTTCTGGAGAGCGCCGTGAAGCTGGAAGCGGAGAAGGCGCTGCCCATTCCCCTCGACCAGCTATATATAAGCTGGCAGGTTCTTGAGCGGCTGGGACAGGAGGCCAAGACTTTTTTAGCAGCTGTGCCACGCAGCATGCTCGATACCACGGTGGGCGCGGTGCGCGCTGCCGGTCTTGACCCTTACCTTATTGACCTGAAGCCTCTTGCCCTGTCGCGGGCGGCAGACCGTGATACGGCGATTATCGCCGACCTGCAACCCACCGAGCTTAATATCGTAGTCATGGTCGAGCGAGTGCCTGAGCTCGCCCGCACGGTATCCCTGGACAAAGATGCCCCCCGCGAAGCCAGACTCGCGATTATCGGGGAGGAACTGGAGCGGACGGTTAAATTCTATAATTCAGCTCAATCGAGAAACCCTCTGGACGCTGAGGTGCCAATCCTGGTCTCAGGGGAACTGGCCGAAGGGCTCGACCTGATACAGGCCGCTAACCTCAAGCACCCGACGCTGGTATTAAAGTCCCCGATGAAAGGGCCTGACGATTTCCCTGCCGGTCGTTACGTGGTGAACATCGGTCTGGCCTTGAAAGAGACCCGCGTGTCCGGGCGTAAAGGCTGTGCTTCGGTGGTCAACCTGAACGTCCTTCCCTTAGAACTTCGTCCCAAACCGGTATCCTGGGCAGCGGTAGCACTGGTAGCCGGGACGGTGGTTTCGTTTGCCCTGCTGGTGCCGTTGGTGTTGCTGGTAAGAGAAACGGTAGCCAGCGTGAGCACGCTGCAGACTGGCTTGGAAGCAAAGCAACAGTTCATGACGAGCCGGCAGAAAGAGGTAGCTACCCAGCGAAGCGAAGTCCAGGCGCTGGAGGCGAACCTAAGGGAGCTTGAAGCGAGCACCGCTAGGTTCAAGTCACTTTCGGAATCTTTTAATCGCGGTCACGAAACGGTCAACGGCGACTTCTCGGTCATACGAAGCCGGCTGGTGGCCGGAGTGAGTATTACCGGCGTTAATTATAGCGGTGACAGGATACTCGTAGATGGCATCGCTTTTGGCGAGGACGATGCGCTGGCCTACGGGTTGCGCCTGCGGGAGAGCGGGCGTTTCTCCGGTGTTACCGTCAGCCTTATCGGAGAGAAACAGGGACAAGTTGAGTTCAGGCTAACGCTCAGTGAGTAGCGGAGGTAATATGGACATAATTTCTTTGCTTATGGCCGCCGCTGAACGGGACACTTCCGATGTGCACCTGATTGCCTCGCGGCCGCCGATGTTGCGCATTAACGGCGCCCTCGAGCCTTTCGAAACGGGCCCGGTGCTGAACGGCGAAGATGTCAGGGCTGCTTTCTGCCAGATTACCAACCCCGAGCAGCAGAAAGAATTCGAGCGTAACAAGGAACTTGACTTCAGCCGCACGCTGCCGGACGGGCGCCGGGTGCGTTGCAACGCCGCCTACCAGCAGGGGACGGTCAGTATGGTTATCCGCATTCTGCCCTTAGTCGTTTATGATATTGATGCCCTGGGGCTGCCGCCGGTCTGCAAAGACCTCATCCTTCGTCCCCGGGGACTGATAATGGTCAGCGGGCCGACCGGCAGCGGCAAAAGCACCACGCTCGCCGCCATGCTGAAACACTTGAATGCCAGCCAGAAGCGCCGGGTGGTTACCATCGAAGACCCGGTAGAGTATATCCACCCCAGCGAAAAATGCGCCGTCACCCAGCGGGAACTGGGACAGGACACCACTTCCTTCGCCGAGGCCCTGAGGCACGTCCTGCGCCAGGACCCGGACGTGATTTTGGTAGGCGAGATGAGAGACACCGAAACCGCGGCGGCGGTGATGAACGTGGCCGAGACTGGTCACCTGGTGCTGACCACCGGCCACGCTTCGAGCGCCGCCCAGGCGGCGGAACGCATCGTTGACCTTTTCCCGCCCCACGAGCGCAACCTGGTACAGACGCGCCTGGCGACCCTCCTGCTGGGTATCATCTGCCAGGTGCTCGTCCCCAAAGCCGAAGGAAAGGGGAGGGCAGTGGCGGTGGAAGTGATGATGGCGATTCCGCCGATAAGAAACCTCATCCGGGAGGGCAAGCTCTATCAGCTGCCCAATATCATCCGCACCAACAGCCAGAGCGGTATGGTGATGCTGGACCAGTCACTGGTTAACCTTTTTCGTGAAGGCGTCATCACCCGCGAGCACCTTTTCTCTTTCTGCAACGACAGGGACGAAGTCGAAAAGCTGGTTTCGTTCGCGTCCTGCGTTTCCTAGTGCTTGGGTTCATATATAGGTATAACGAATAGTTCCGTTCGCCCTGAGCTTGTCGAAGGGCGAGACAGCGCGGTTCGATAGGCTCACCACGGACGACGCGCGTAAGACCACTTGATTATGCAACTAAGCACTAGATTTCAAACGGCGACTCATCAGCAATTTCGCGCACGATTTTCTCGGCAAGCGCTTCTTGCTCCGGTGTGCCATTTACCAGCAGCCAGCAACACCCTTCAGCACCGCCAACCCCACCGCTGGCAAACAGCTCGGCCTTTACGCCGGTCAGCGTCGCAAGGGCATCAATCTCGGTAAAGACCTCGCCAGGCACGGGAAGAAGCCTCAGACCTTTCTCCCCGGGCGTGTTCAGTCTAGCTGCCAGATCGTCGAGCGACCCCGCTACGCGCTTTTCCAGGCCGACCGGAATTATCAAGCGTGCCCTCCGTCCCAACGTAGCCTGTAAAGCCAGGATAATGGTGCCGCCCTGGGGATTGCCGATAAGGATGGCGGCGCGGCGGTGCTCAAGGTCGATGGCATTGGCGCCCTTGATGATGACATCGCCTGCCTTGAGATTGTTTACCACGTCGTAGATGGTTTTTCCCCTCTGCCAGACGCCTTTCTCGATAACAACGTCGCCGGGAAATCCGCTCTCATCGGCTAACCTTCCGGTCTCGGTAACTTTGTAGCGGGGCGGCAGGGTGATGCCCCGGAAAAAGCGCCGCCGGGTGAAACCATTTTCGCTGATAGCGCCGAGTATTTCTTCGGCAACGTAGCCGTTGGTGGTGCCGGCGATGATGACAAGCGTGTTGCTCTGGAGAGCGCTCTTTATGGCTGGGTGCGCTGCCAGAGCTTTAGCGATGAGGCGCTTCCCGGCGGATACGGTTAACAAAAGCTGTTTCATTGTGCTACCTTAAAAACTTCGTTGATATAGCCGTCAGAAAGTATAATGTTTTTTGCTAGCGGAAACAATCGGCCTCGGTCACCGGGTTGTATGGAGAGCCGTAATAATAA
>QZJL01000067.1 GCA_003599745.1 Dehalococcoidia bacterium
CTTCGTTTCATGGCTGTCCTTTCCCCGGATACCAGCCATTTTACTCCCTTAGCAGAACGCCTGTCTTAATGGGGAGCAGTATACTCGACCCCGCCTGCGGCTCCGGCTCGTTCCTTATCCGTGCCTACGACGAGCTGCTTAACTACCACGCCAGGGTGCGGGGCAAGACCGCCAACGAGATGGAGCAGCAAGACCGGATGCCGATACTGACGCGAAACATCTTCGGCGTGGATTTAGACCACCAAGCGGTAGAGATAGCCCATCTTAACCTGCTGCTGCGGGGCTTAGCCAAGCGCGACCATCTCCCACCGCTGACCGATAACATCCGCCAGGGCAACTCACTTATTTCGGGTACCGAAAAAGAGCTGAAAATCTATTTCGGTAAAGACTGGAAGGCCAAGCACCCCTTTAACTGGGAAGATGAGTTTCAAGATATTATGGCAAACGGCGGGTTTGACGTGGTGATAGGCAACCCGCCTTGGGTCTCTTTAACGGGTAAACACAAGAGTCTTGATTTACCTGAAGGGGAATTGCAGTATCTATTCGATAATTATGACATTAACACCTATTCTCCAAATCTGTATGAGGCTTTTATATGGCGGGCAATGGAATTACTCAAGGAGGGAGGCTATTTTAGTTTCATCGTTCCAGATAGAGTCGCGACAAATTTACAGTTTATCAAAGTCCGCGCATCTATTCTTAATAGTTTTACTATCCGTAATTTATTATTCAGATTTCCTTTCCCTGGAGTAATAGCCGATACTATGATATTTGTTATTCAAAAAACGCCCCCCGCAAAGAAGAGTATGATAGCGGTTTTAGAATACCCTAGCAGCAAATCCGCAACTATTCCGCAACAGACTTTTATAGCTTCATCTGATTCTCAATTTTTCTTTGTTGACCCCCAAATAGCTAACATTTTCGACAAAATTAAACTCAAAAGTCAAATAAAAAATCTTGGTGAAATTGCTAAATCTACTTCTGGTTGTGGCGCCAAAACTTCTCTAATCCATGGAAAACGATTAAGCGATAAAGAGATTAAAATCTTGAAGGGAGAAAACATAGGGCGTTATAGTAACGAAGGAAACTTCTGGTTTCTTTTTGATGATGCTAACCTATCTGGTAGGACTAGGGACGAGACAAAATTGGGAACTAAAGAAAAAGTGCTGCTTCGCAAAACGGGTAGCGACATCATTGCTACCTTTGTTGATAGCGCGGTCTATTTTGGGATCCTCAGGATAACAAGGATACTCGTTATTCGCTTATAACTCTCGTGGGAAAGATTTTGGAGTTAAATAAAAAGCTGGCACCTATTAAAGAAACCTATTCCAACGAGCGCGAGAAACTGGTTAAGGAAATCGCGAAAACCGACAAAGAAATTGACAATCTGGTCTACGAACTTTACGGCCTTACCGAAGCCGAGCGAAAGATTATCGAGGCAAGCACCTGACGTCCTGGGGTCGTCCTCCCCACCCAGATTGCCACGGGGCTGCGCCCCTCGCAATGACAGTGAAGGGGAGGTGTACCCACCCCGCCCGGATTTTCGCCTCCTGCCGGATGGCTCGCAATGACAGTCTCGATTTCCTTAAAACAGGGTGTCATAGAGGGGCGAAGCCACTCTAAAAGAAAAACCTTTCCCCTTCCCGCACAAAATATCATCGGGAAGGGGACAAAAGGGGATAGGTTCAATTCCCCGTAGTTCCCCTTTTATCAAAGGGGGAAATGCTGCCGCTATACTCAATCTGATACTTAGCCGGCGGCCCAAGCCTCCCAAAAATATTTTCCCGTTCGGTGACTGCCACCCGTAATTGCGCCTTGACATTGCAAAAAACGGCGTGCTATACTTTTTCTGATGTGTGAAACATTGACATGAAAATAGACCGGTGAGTCAGCCAAGGCGGCTTGGCGAACTTGCCAGGCCGCTATTTTTGTGTCCGCACTTTAACAACTGAATAAGAAAAGTATTCGCCAAATATTAAGTCTGAAGCAGGTCAAGTAGTAAGGGCATACGGTGGATGCCTTGGCATCAAGGGCCGACGAAGGACGTGGCAAGACTGCGATAAGCCCCGGTGTGCTGTCTAGCAAGCTTAGCCGGGGATTTCCGAATGAGGCAACTCGTTCTCCTTTATCGGAGTTCACTCCTGGCTGAACACATAGGCCAGGAAGAGGCAAGTGGGGGAAGTGAAACATCTCAGTACCCCGAGGAAAATAGATTATTCCCAAAGTAGTGGCGAACGAAATGGGAAAAGCCCAAACCCGTTAAGCTCAGTGGCCCTGAGGCCTATGCTTAGCGGGGGTCGTAAGGCCGACCCGACCAAACCCAGGCGAGGTCAGGGAGTTACAAACCGGACCCTAGTTGAAGGTTCCTGGAAAGGACCACCACAGCGGGTGATAGTCCCGTAAGCGAAAGGGAAAGGCTCCCGGTCGGTTCTTAAGTACCACGGGACACGAGGAATCCTGTGGGAATCCGGGTGGACCACCATCCAAGGCTAAATACCCTTGATGACCGATAGTGAACCAGTACCGTGAGGGAAAGGTGAAAAACACCCCGGGAGGGGAGTGAAATAGATCTGAAACCGTGTGCCTACAAGCAGTCGGAGTCTTTTCAGCAATGGAAGGATGACGGCGTGCCTATTGAAGAATGAGCCGGCGAGTTAATCTGTGTCGCTGGTTAAGCAACTTTAGTTGCGGAGCCACAGCGAAAGCGAGTCTGAATAGGGCGGTTATAGTGGCACGGATTAGACCCGAAGCCTGGTGAGCTATCCATGGCCAGAGTGAAACTTCGATAAACTCGAAGCGGAGGCTCGAACCAGTCACTGTTGCAAAAGTGTTGGATGAGCTGTGGATAGAGGTGATATGCCAAACGAACCAGGGTATAGCTGGTTCTCCCCGAAATGCATTTAGGTGCAGCCTCAGGCGTTAGTTAATGGAGGTAGGGCTCTGGATGGACTAGGGGGCGAGAAGCTTACCAAATCCAACCAAACTTCGAATGCCATTAACCGAGAGCCTGGGAGTGAGACTGCGGGGGCTAAGCTTCGTAGTCGAGAGGGAAACAGCCCAGACCATCAGCTAAGGTCCCGAAATACGGGCTAAGTGGTAAAGGAAGTAGGATTGCACAGACAGCCAGGAGGTTGGCTTAGAAGCAGCCACCCTTTAAAGAATGCGTAACAGCTCACTGGTTGAGTGGTGCTGCGCCGACAACCCAACGGGGCTCAAGCCCGTTACCGAAGCTATGGTTCTTTCCCGAACAGGGAAGGGAGGTAGGGGAGCATTCCTCCAGCGGTGAAGCTCTTCCGTGAGGGAGGGTGGAGCCGGGGGAAGAGAGGATGCCGGCATAAGTAGCGTAAGGCGTGTAAGAAACACGCCCACCGAATGCCTGAGGTTTCCTACGCAAGGTTAATCCGCGTAGGGTCAGTCGGGCCTAAGCCGAGGCCGGAAGGCGTAGGCGATGGACAACGGGTCAACATTCCCGTACCGCTTTTGTGAAGGCAAAGGGGGGACGCGGCAGGGCAAGTCAGGCGTACCCACTGGACATGGTGCGTTCCTCACCCGAGGCAATGCTGGGGCAGGTAAATCCACCCCGGATGTTAAGCTGAGAGTGGGGGGGAGTTGAGGGGCAACCCAAGGCGACCTGACCGTGCTCCCACCGCCAAGAAAATCCTCGTTGCCGCTAAAGCAGAAGCGACCGTACCGCAAACCGACTCTGGTAGGCAGGGATAAATGTCCCAAGGTGATCGAGACAACCCTCGTTAAGGAACTCGGCAATCTAACCCCGTAACTTCGGGATAAGGGGGACCCTTCGCGAGAAGGGTGGCACAGAATTGGCCCAAGTGACTGTTTAACAAAAACACAGGTCTCTGCTAAAGCGTAAGCTGATGTATAGAGGCTGATACCTGCCCAGTGCTGGAAGGTTAAGGGGAGGTGTTTCAAAAGCACCGAACTGAAGCCCCAGTGAACGGCGGCCGTAACTATAACGGTCCTAAGGTAGCGAAACCCCTTGTCGGGTAAGTTCCGACCCGCACGAATGGTGTAACAACTTGGGCGCTGTCTCAACGAGGGACTCGGCGAAATTGAAATACCCGTGAAGATGCGGGTTACCCGCGACTGGACAAAAAGACCCCGTGGAGCTTTACTACAACTTGGCACTGGGTCTGAATTCATCATGTGTAGGATAGGTGGGAGGCGGAGAAGCCGGGGCGCTAGCCTCGGCGGAGCCAGCGTTGAAATACCACTCTTGGTGAATTTAGCCTCTAACCCTGGTGCAAGCCAGGGGACCGTGCCTGGCGGGTAGTTTGACTGGGGCGGTCGCCTCCCAAAAGGTAACGGAGGCGTCCAAAGGTCCCCTCAAGGTGGATGGAAATCACCTGTAGAGTGCATTGGCATAAGGGGGCTTGACTGCGAGACCAACAAGTCGAGCAGGCAGGAAACTGGGGCAAAGTGATCCTACGGTCCCGTGTGGAAGGGCCGTGGCTTATCGGACAAAAGCTACCCCGGGGATAACAGGCTTATCTTGCCCAAGAGTTCACATCGACGGCAAGGTTTGGCACCTCGATGTCGGCTCGTCGCATCCTGGGGCTGAAGCAGGTCCCAAGGGTCGGGCTGTTCGCCCGTTAAAGCGGCACGCGAGCTGGGTTCAGACCGTCGTGAGACAGGTCGGTCTCTATCCGTCGTGGGCGCCGGAGATTTGAGGAGGGCTCTCTCTAGTACGAGAGGACCGAGAGGGACAGACTTCTGGTGTGCCAGTTGTCCCGCCAGGGGCATCGCTGGGTAGCCATGTCTGGTTTGGATAAGCGCTGAAAGCATCTAAGTGCGAAGCCATCTCCAAGATGAGATCTCCCATCCTTCCCCGCAAGGGGGAGGAGTAAGACCGCAAGTAGACTACTTGCTTGATAGGCGGCAGGTGCAAGAACGGTAACGTTTTCAGCTTAGCCGTACTAATGGTCGAGGGCTTGACCTGCTTCAGAGTTGGTATCGGGCGAATACGAAACCAAGAGAGGGAGTAAAAAGCTCCCTCTTTTTGTTTATACCTGTTGACATCGGATAATCATGAGCCTAAAATTAGCGCAAACTCCCCGAAGGAGGTCACAAATGATGCTCGGCATCGGCGTAATCGTGCTGATAGTCATTGTGATAGGCATCGTCGCCGCCATTTACTCCCGTTGATTTTTAACGCATCCGGCCCGATATCCTTCGTCCCCCCTATGCAAACCCCGGAAGCTATGGTATAATAGCTAATTGTCTTCTGGTGATTTGAGCGGTGCGGCACCACCCGTTCCCTTCCCGAACACGGCAGTGAAACGCGCCAGCGCAGACGATACTGAGGGGGCAACTCCTTGAGGAAAATATGCCACCGCCAGAAGACTTTTTAGTCTGGCTGACCCTGACCCCGCCCAAAACCGGCCATCGTACTTTAGTCCAGTTGACTTGACTCGCACCCTTTACCTATAATTAAACCTACGGACAGGGACAGGAGTCGTTGTGGGGGGAGAGATATGGCGAGTCGTTTTGAGAAGTTTTCCGAGCGGGCACGGCGAGTCCTGACACTGGCGCAGGAAGAAGCCCAGCAGCTCAATCATAACTACATTGATACCGAACACATCCTGCTGGGGCTGGCGCGAGAAGAAGAAGGCGTCGCCGCCAAGGTGCTCCTTAATCTGGGCATCAGCCTCAACAAAATCCGCGCCAAGGTAGAGTATGTCATCGGGCGCGGCGACAAGCCCACCACCGGCGAGACCGGCCTCACCCCGAGAGCCAAGCGTGTCATTGAGCTCGCGATTGACGAGGCCCGCCACCTTGGGCATAACTACATCGGCACCGAGCATCTTTTGCTCGGCCTGCTGCGTGAAGGCCAGGGCGTCGCCAGTGAGATACTGGAGACACTGGGGGCGACGCTGGAAAAGGTGCGCACCGAGACCATCCGCATCCTGAACGAGGGTGCGCCCAAGTCCAAGGCCGCCCGCAGCGGCACCCGCACCCCGCTGCTCGACCAGCTTGGCATGGATTTAACTTCCGCGGCGCAGTCGGGCAAACTCGACCCCATCATCGGCCGCTCCAAAGAGATTGAGCGGGTAATCCAGATACTTTCCCGCCGCACCAAGAACAACCCCGCCTTAATTGGTGAGCCTGGCGTCGGCAAGACCGCCATCGTCGAAGGGCTGGCGCACCACATCGTGGCCGGCGACGTCCCCGAGACACTGGAGGGCAAGCGGCTCATCACCCTGGACATGGGCGCGGTGGTGGCCGGCACCAAGTACCGCGGCGAGTTTGAAGAACGCCTCAAGAAAATCATGGACGAAATCAAGACGGCGGGAAACTGCATCCTTTTCATTGACGAGTTCCATACCATCGTCGGCGCCGGCGCCGCCGAGGGCGCGGTTGACGCCGCCAACCTCTTGAAACCCTCACTGTCGCGGGGGGAGCTGCAGTGCATCGGTGCCACCACGCTGGACGACTTCCGCAAGTATGTCGAGCGCGACGCCGCCCTGGAGCGCCGCTTCCAGCCGGTGCTGGTGGAAGAGCCATCGGTGGAAGAGACGGTGGAAATCCTGCGCGGCATCAACCAGCGCTACGAGGAGCACCACAAGCTGACCATCGCCGACGAGGCGCTCACCGCGGCGGCTTCGCTGGCGGCGCGCTACATTCCCGACCGCTACCTGCCGGACAAAGCGATTGATTTGATTGACGAGGCCGCCTCCCGGGTGAGAATTCACCACCGGGCGGTGCCCATCAACTTGAAGGACATGAAAAAAGCCCTGGAAGCCACCCGCAAGGAGAAGGACGACGCCCTCTCTTCCCAGCAATACGAGCAGGCCGCCGAGCTGCGCGAGCGCGAGCTCCAGCTTGACGCCAAAATCAAGCAGCAGGAAGAGGAGTGGCACGCCCGTCAGGACCAGGACAAGCCGGTGGTGACATCCCAGAACATCGCCGAAGTCGTCGGCATGTGGACGGGCGTGCCGGTGTCCCAGCTTACGGGTGATGAGACTTCCCGCCTCCTCCAGATGGAAGAGGTGCTGCACGAGCGCATTATCAGCCAGGACGAGGCCATTTCGGTGGTCAGCAAGGCAGTGCGCCGCGCCCGCGCCGGGTTGAAAGACCCCCGCCACCCCATCGGCAACTTCATCTTCCTGGGCCCAACCGGGGTCGGCAAGACCGAGCTTGCCCGGGCATTGTCGCAGTTCATGTTCGGTAGCGATGAAGCTCTGATAAGAATAGATATGTCCGAGTTTATGGAAAAGTTCGCCGTCTCCCGCCTGGTGGGCGCGCCGCCCGGCTACGTGGGCTTTGACGAGGGCGGGCAGCTCACCGAGGCGGTGCGGCGCAAGCCATACTGCTGCATCCTGCTCGACGAGATTGAGAAGGCGCACGATGATGTCTTCAACATCCTGCTGCAGATATTCGATGACGGCCACCTGACCGACGCCAAGGGACGCCGGGTAGACTTCCGCAACTCCATTATCATCATGACAAGCAACATCGGCGCCGAAGAGATTCGCAAGGGCGGCAAAATCGGTTTTGCCTCACACAGCGATGAGAGCAAGCTGCAGCAGGCGTCTTACGACACGATGAAGGACAAACTGAAGGCTGAGTTGAAAAGGCGTTTCCGCCCTGAGTTTTTGAATCGTATCGACGACATGGTTGTTTTCCACCCGCTGAACAAGGAAGACATCCGCAAGATTGTTGACCTGATGCTGGTGGGGGTGAGCAAGAACCTGGCGGAGAAAGAAATCAAGCTCGAAGTAACCGAAGCCGCCAAGGCCCTGCTTAGTGAAAAGGGCTATGACGAAGTCTTCGGGGCGAGACCCTTGCGCCGCACCATCCAGAACCTGGTGGAGGACAAGCTCTCCGAGGAGCTATTGCGCGGCAAGTTTGTGGCGGGCGACACCGTCATCGTGGACGTGACCGAGGGCGAAATCGAGGTGCATGCCGCCCCGGTAGGTGCCGGCGCCGGTAAAGATAAATAGGCTAAACCTTTAATTATTGCAAGAGGGCGGCAGTTGAAATAAACTCGCCGCCCTTTTTTGTGCCTTGCATTTACCCCCGAAATCGAGTAAAGTCAAACCTGTGGAAAAAAGCCAGCGCCGCGCCGTGTTTGTCTGCGGGCAGTGCGGCAAAGAAAGCCCCAAATGGCTGGGGCGCTGCCCCGAGTGCCAGGCGTGGAACAGCTTTACCGAGCAGACCGCCAGACCCCAGCCGAAGCGAGCCTCTTTCGGCAACGCCCCGCAGGAGCTGTCGCAGATTACCTCCGAGGGCGGCGAGCGCTTCCCGCTGCCGCTGGGCGAATTCAACCGGGTGCTGGGCGGCGGGGTGGTGGCCGGTTCGCTGGTGCTCATTGCCGGCGAGCCGGGCATCGGCAAGTCCACCCTCATGCTCCAGGTCTCGGGGCAGGCGGCGGCCAGCCGGGGACAGGTCATCTACGTCTCGGGGGAAGAAACCGCCCAGCAGATAAAGCTCCGGGCGCAGCGTCTGGGCATCAAGGGCGAGCGCCTTTACCTGCTCGCTGAAAATAATCTCGAAGCCATATTATCCCACATCGAGCAGATGCAGCCGGCAATGGTAGTGGTGGATTCCATCCAGGCAATTTATCACCCCGACAGCGATAACTCGCCCGGCAGCGTCACCCAGGTGCGCGAGTGCGCCCAGCAGCTGCAGGCGCAGGCCAAGCAATCTCAGGTGCCGGTATTCATCACCGGCCACGTTACCAAGGAAGGCGCCATCGCCGGGCCGCGCGTGCTGGAGCACATCGTGGACGTGGTTCTCTATCTCGAGGGCGAGCCTTTTTCCGCTTACCGCCTCCTGCGCGGCATCAAGAACCGCTTCGGCTCGACCAACGAGGTGGGCGTTTTCGAGATGAAGGAAAGGGGATTAGAAGAAGTGCCCAATCCCTCAAAAGCATTTTTATCGGAAAGGCTTGAAGGAACCGTCGGCTCGGCGGTTGTGCCAACCTTAGAAGGCAGCCGCCCGCTGCTCGCCGAAGTCCAGGCACTGGTGAACCCCACCAGCTTCGGCCTGCCGCGCCGCACCGCCAGCGGCGTTGACTTCAACCGGCTCCTGCTCATCGCCGCGGTGCTTTCCCGCCGCGCCGGGCTGAAACTGGGCAGCCAGGACATTATTGTGAACGTCACCGGCGGCCTGAAGGTGAGCGAGCCCGCCGCCGACCTGGCGATTGCCCTCGCCATCGCCTCCAGCTACCACGACCGGCCGGTCGCCCCGGCATTAGCCGCCGTCGGCGAGGTCGGCCTGAACGGCGAAATACGAACGGTGAGCCAGCTGGAAAGAAGACTCGGCGAGGCCGCCCGCCTGGGCTTCAAACGCTGCCTCGTGCCCAAGTCCCGCGCCCTGCCCAAAGCGCCGGAGGGCATGGAATTAATTCCGGCGGCGAATGTGAGGGAGGCGATAAGCGCGGGGTTGGTGAAAGAAAAGGACAAGCAGGAGGAATAAATGAGCAGAAAAAAGGAATATATAGGCAAATTAAAGGTTGCACTAAGTAACAACAATACTATTGAAGTGAAAATCCATAAATCTGGGCGCACCATCTGGATAAATGACCAGATTGTTCACGCCAGTAACCGTGATTCATTCGATGGTGTAATTCATGAAATCGGAGTTGTGTATAATATGCCAGTGGCGAATTGGGAATGGGTTGAGTCGGTACGTGTGTTAAAATTTCGCAAATATAAAAAATAAACGCCTCTCATTGATTTACTTCAAACTTATTCTTGAATTTTCCATAAGCGCTTTTATAAAGTTCATTAGATGATGTTAGCCAAAATCCGGTATTGCCAGCTTTAGCTCGTGAAGAAGGATCGTTGACCAGTTCCAAATCAGACCTTCGGAAGTTTATCTGACATTTAATGGCTTGTTTTAGGTCTTTGATTATGTTCTTACAATCTTTCGTATTTGGAGTTGGGAGATTTTCCAATTGTTTGAGCATTTTCTGGAAGCCGTATTCAGCGTCATCATCAAAAGCTTTTTGATATTCAACGAAACCCATTTTTCTAGCTTCATCTAATGTTTTATGAGCGTTGCTAAACCATTCGAAATATGCCTTCATTGCTTCTGTCCAAACAGTTATGCCATTCGAACTAAATAATTGTTGCCAAACGTTATTGGACATAAGCCAGCCTCCTTCACTCAGAACCCTTTCGAACTTAGGTTCATCCCAGATTATAAGTCTGGTGGTATCATAGGTCAATATTACTTCCCAATTTCACCGCTTGGGTCTATAATCGTAATATTATGAAAAACAGTGTCTGCGCTATCATTGCCGCCGGAGGCTCAAGCCGCCGCATGGGAGGCTTTGACAAGCTCTTTGCCTCTCTCGGCGGCAAACCGACGCTTGCCCGCGTGCTTGATGCTTTCCAGGCCTGCGGGCGGGTTGACCGCATCGTGGTGGTCGTTAGTCAGGATAATCTCACAAAGGCCCAGGAGCTTGTCTCCGGAAAGGAATGGCCGAAAGTCTCCGAAGTTATTGTCGGCGGTGAGCGCCGGCAGGACTCGGTCGCCAACGGGCTGGCAAAGCTCAACGATTGCGAGTGGGTGGTCATCCACGACGGGGCGAGGCCGCTGGTAACACCGGGGCTTATCGAGCGCGGCCTGGAAGCCGCCAGGGAAAGCGGCGCGGCTGTCGCGGCCGTCCCGGTGAAGGACACCATCAAGCTGGCCGACCCGAAAGGCTTCGTGCTGGGGACGCCGCCCAGGGGTAACTTATGGCAGGTGCAGACGCCCCAAATCTTCCGCTACGACATCCTCGCCGCCGCCTACCGCAATCTCACCGAAGACGTGACCGACGACGCCGCACTGGTCGAGAAGGCGGGATTTAAGGTAAAATTGTACGCGGGCGACGAGCGGAACATCAAAATCACCACGCCAAATGACCTGGCCGTCGCCGAGGCATTACTTTAAGATATGACCAGTTTAAAAGTTGGCAGCGGTTTCGACATTCACCGGCTGGGCGCGGGACACCGCCTGGTGCTTGGCGGCGTCGAGGTTCCCTTCGAGATGGGGCTGGTCAGCGCCACCGACGGCGACGTGCTCAGCCATGCTATAATAGATGCTCTTTTCGGGGCGGCGGCGCTGGGCAATATCGGCGGCCATTTCCCGCCCGGCGACCCGGAGTTCAAGGGTATTTCCAGTTTGGAACTGCTGAAAAGGACCGGCGCGATTCTCAGTCAGAACCGCTGGCAAATCGTTAACATCGACGCTACCGTCATCGCCGAAAAACCAAAGATGATGCCTTACCTTGCGCAAATGGGCGAGAAGCTGGCGGGAACACTGGGTATCGAACCCGGCAGAGTAAATGTTAAAGCCAAGACCTCGGACGGGCTGGGAATTATCGGGCGGCGCGAGGCCATCGCCGCCCTGGCTACCGTCTTAATCGAGCAAAAGTAATGAATAGCGAAATGGATTTTACCGTCTCCTTTTCCCCTGTCCAACGTTGCGCCTGTATCGGCCCCTTTACGGGGCAATCAGCGCAAGTAGTCAGCAGAGAAAAGGAGATTTACCTATATTATGTCATATTTTAGAAGCCTCAGGAACGATATCAGGGCATGCTACGCCCACGACCCGGCGGCGGTTAGCCTGCTGGAAATCCTTTTAGCCTACCCGGGCTTCCAAGCACGGCAGTGGCACCGCATCGCCCATACCCTGCACAAGTGGCGCATCCCGCTTCTACCCCGGTTAATCTCCCACTGGAGCCGCTTCTGGACGGGCATCGAGATTCACCCCGGCGCCACGCTCGGCGAGGGGGTCTTCATCGACCACGGCATGGGCGTGGTCATCGGCGAAACATCAATCGTCGGCGATAACTGCGTCCTCTACCAGGGAGTCTCGCTGGGCGGCACCAGCCTCCAGCGCACCAAACGTCACCCCACCCTGGGCAAGAGCGTGGTGGTGGGGGCCGGCGCCCAGGTCATCGGCAACATCACCATCGGCGATAATTCTAAGATTGGCGCGGGGTCAGTGGTCATCAACTCGGTGCCGGTCAACGCCACCGTGGTCGGCGTGCCGGGGCGGGTAGTCGCCATCAGAAACCCCGATACCGATACCCTGGAAAAGCTGCCCGACCCGGTCTGGGAACGCCTTGAATGCCTGGATAAACGCGTAAGCAAGCTGGAAGGCGACCGGGAGCAGGGCGAGTGATAAGAGTCACCGATACCCTCTCCGGCAAAAAAGAGACCTTTACTCCCGGCGGCGACACCGTCAAAATGTACGTCTGCGGGGTCACGCCCTACGACGAGTCGCACATCGGCCACGCCATGAGCTACATCATCTTCGATGTCATCCGCCGCTACCTGCGCTACCGGGGTCACCAGGTTAAATACGTGCAAAACGTCACCGACATTGACGATAAAATCATCGAGCGCGCCGCCAGGCTCGGCACGACAACCTCGGCGCTGGCGGAAAAGTTCACCCGGAGCTACCAGGAAGATATGGCGGCGCTCAACGTCGAGCCGCCGGACTTTAACCCCCGCGCCACCGGCGAGGTTGCCAAGATACGGGAGATTATCGAGGGGCTGGTGGCTAAAGGCTACGCCTACCCCGCCGGGGGCAGCGTCTATTTTCGGGTGAGGAACTCACCCGATTACGGCAAGCTCTCCCACCGCACGCTGGACTCGATGATGGCCGGCGCCAGAATTGAGCCGGGGGAGGAAAAAGAGCACCCGATGGACTTCGTCCTCTGGAAGGCCGCCAGGCCCGGCGAGCCTAGCTGGGACAGCCCCTGGGGACAGGGTCGCCCCGGCTGGCACATCGAGTGCAGCGCGATGGCGCTGAAGTATCTCGGCGAAAGCATTGATATTCACGGCGGCGGCCAGGACCTCATTTTTCCCCATCATGAGAACGAAATTGCCCAGTCCGAGAGCTTTACCGGGGTAAAACCCTTCGCCCGATACTGGCTGCATAACGGCCTGCTCCAGGTCGGCGACAGCAAGATGAGCAAGTCCACCGGCAACCTAATCAGCATCAAGGAAATCCTGGCCAGGCACAGCGCCGACACCCTGCGCCTCTTCGTTTTAAGCTCGACCTACCGCAGCCCGCTCACCTTCAGCGAGGAAGGGCTGGAAGCCGCCGGGCGCGGCGCCGAGAGGCTGATTCAGACCGCCGGACGGAGCGGCGGCAACGGGAAATCCCTCGACGTATTGGCCTACCGGAAACAGTTCCTGGAAGCGATGGACGACGACTTCAACTCGGCAAGGGCGCTCTCCAGCCTGTTCGACATGGCGCGCGCCATCAACCAGGCCGCCGACTCAAAACAGGATATTGACGATGCCCTCAAGACTTTTAAGGAACTGGCGCAGAATGTGCTGGGACTGACGCTTAAGGCGACGGAAAAGCAAATTGGCGATGCCAGCCCGTTCATTGCTCTCGGTAACTCGCTAATCGCCGAAATCCGCGAAACAAATTCCGGTCTGGCCGACGAGCTTCAAAAAAGTTATCCAGCGGACGGTGACGGCGGGCAATACATCAACTGGCTGATTTGCGCCCGGGCAAAGCTGCGGGCGGCGAAGCAATTCCAGACGGCGGACGAGATACGGAAGAAGCTGCTGGAGCTGGGCGTTACACTGGAAGACACGCCGCAGGGCACGGTCTGGAAGTACCGAAAATAGACTCGGATTTAGTTAGTTGAAAGACACGCCTAAAAAACTGAATATCCGACAGCTTCGACAATTATCCGATTATTGTCTATTAAACGCTCAGAAATTACAGGAAAGTGCCGAAATCTTGTTCAACCACCATCTCTACTCTGTTTCAGTATTAACATCTATCTTGGCAATAGAAGAGTTAGGGAAAAGGCACTTAATGTTCAGCCATGTGTTTGTAATTGACAACGATGAGAAACGTAAAAAATGGTGGGCCTATTTCCGAAAACATAAAGATAAGATTTATTGGGCATTCCACGACCATTGGGATGCAATCACTCTGAAGAGCATCAAGCCCAATGATTACCCGTCGTTTTTAGAAAAGCAACACCAAGAAGAAGAGTCATTCGCTGCTGAAATCGACCATTTGAAACAAAGGGTTACATATGTTGATTTTCAGACGCAATTAGTTAATCCTCGCAAAACAAACAAAACATATGCGCTTATAGTACTGAAGCTCAGCAAACAGTTATTGGATTACCACATTAAAAATGAGCCAACGGATAAGATAATCACCTACTGCAAAAATGCCAAGAAAAAAAGGTTCAAAGGAGAATCCCTGTCAGACTTTGTTGGCAGGCTGTATCTGTCTGATAGCACCACCAAAGTTCGAGCCAAACAAGTCAAAGTTGGAAAATGAACCATTATGTCAAATAACAACTGGCTCGTAAAAAATCTGGCGGACTTCGCCGGCGGCATGACCCGGCGCGGTGGCCGCGAGTTCCTCCATTTAAGTGAGGAAATCGAAACCGACCAGATAAAGGCGACGCCGGAGAACGCGGGTCGTGCATCGCTTTACATCCACATCCCCTTCTGCCGCACCCTCTGCCCCTTTTGCTGCTTCAACCGCTACCTCTTCGCTGAGGACAAGGCGCGGAGCTACTTCAAGAGTCTCAAAAAAGAGGTGGCGCTCTACAAAGACCGCGGCTTCCGTTTCTCAAGCCTCTACTTTGGCGGCGGCACCCCGACCATCCTGATGGATGAGCTTGGCGAATTCATCGCCTACCTCAAAGAGAACTTTGCCATCAAAGAGATTTCGCTGGAAACCACGCACCGCGAAATTAACCACAGGACAATTGAGCAGCTTAAACAGGCGGGCATCAACCGCCTCTCTATCGGCGTCCAGAGCTTCGATGACGCTATCTCCAAGTCCATGGGGCGGGCCTGGAGCACCGGCCAAGAAGCCGGGGAAAAGCTGCTGATGGCCGAGGGACAATTCGACACGGTAAATGCCGACTTCATCTTCAACTTCCCCGGCCAGACGCTGAAACAGTTCGAGGCCGACGTGCTGGCCTTCAAGGAGATGAAGCTCGACCAGGCGACCTTCTACCCCCTGATGCCCTCGCCGCACAAGATGAGCGCACTGGAGCGCCGCTTCAAGTTCGTGGACACCTCGCACGAGAAGGACTTTTACGACATCCTTTTGCGCGAGCTATATGACGGCGACTACCGCGCCTCCACCGCCTGGTGCTTTTCCCGCGGCGAGCGGATGATTGACGAGTACGTCATCGAGTTCGACGACTACGTCGGCGTCGGCGCCGGCTCGGTGGGCTTCCTCGAAGGCAACTTCTACGTCAACACCTTCTCGCTGGAAAGGTATGCCCGCTTAATTGATGAAGGACGACTGCCTGTCGTACGCTGGAAAAAGCTCTCCGAGCGTGAGAGCCGGCGCTACTACCTGCTCACCAAGCTCTTCGGCATGGCGCTTGACCCGACGCAGTTCGAAAGGCGCTTCGGGGCGGATATTCACCGCAAACTCGGGCTGGAACTGGCGTTCTTCAAGATGTTCGGGCTGGTGCAAGAGGACGGGCTGATTCGGGTGACGCGCCGGGGCATGTATCCCGTTTCGTCAATGATGAAAGAGTTTTTCGCCGCTTTGAATGGGCTGCGGGAATACTGTATCGAGCACGGGATTTAGGGGAGGTGCTTCGCGCCTCTATGACTCCTTTACCTGAGTTAAGGCATAAAACAAAAAAGGGGCTTGCGCCCCTCTCCAAGAACCTCCCGCATAGATTGCTAAATCTGAAAAACCCCCGCCAGAATGTAGCCCACGCCCATCAGCAGCTGAGTGAGCAGCACCACCATCACGTTGGCGGCCTGCGCCGGTACCAGCTTTGACATATCGCGGTGCTGGAACGAGCCGCGGATAGCCTTGACGGCAAAAGGTAAAGTCAGCAGCCCGAGCAGCGCCGGATAGGGCATCTTGCCCATAGCAACCCCGCCGATAATCCAGAGATAGACGCCCACCGTGAGCGCCGAATAGAGCCAGGCCGAGGCGTCCTTACCGATGGTGATGGGCAGCGTCTTGCGCCCCGCCTTGCGGTCAGCAGACTCGTCGGGAAACTCGTTCAAGAAAAGCAGGTTATGGACCAGAATGCCCGCCGGCACCGCCGCCACGATGGCTACCGCCGCGTAGTTGCCGGTCTGAACAAAGTAAGCCCCCAGCACCGGCAGAAGACCCAGTCCCACCCCCGGCGCCCATTCCGGCCAGCCCAGGCGGGTGAGCAGCGGGGTATAAAGCAGCACGCACAGTCCAGCTACCAGAAGAAGCGGCAGCAAAATCAGCCCCTTCACCATGATGAAATAAATCCCGATGGGCACCGACAGAATAAAAGCGACTAGCCCCAGCCAGAAAACCTGCCGTGAAGTCATCAGGTTAGCCTGGATGATGCCGCTGCCGCCGGAAAAAGGCGTGCGCACCGTATTACGGTCAATGCCGCTCTTGTTATCGTGCCAGTCGTTAAGGACGTTAACCGCGATGTGGTTTAAAAGGATGCCCAGGAAAGCGAGCAGGGCAAAACCTAGGTTAAAAAAGCCCTCGTACCAGGCAACCGTCGTGCCCAGAAATGCCAGCACCACGCTGAGCAGCAGAAACTGCGGGCGGACCTCCAGAAACCAGGCTTTAGCGTTCACCAACAAACTCCTTTCAAGCGGGAAGGCAAAGCTGTATCCCAGCCCCTATTTTTAAGAAGCAAGCCTCAAGGTGATAATCGAGAGTATGACGAAGAGGACGACCAGCACGATGGTCACACGGAAGAGCGTCTTTTCCAGCCCGCGCTGGGTGCGGTAGACGGTGTCGGCCTGGCCGAAGATGCCACCCAGCCCGCCGCCCCGCACCTGCAGGAGCACCGCCAGGATGAGCGCCACCGCCAGGATGATTTGCGCAATGTTCAAGTAAGTCTGCAACTTAACCTTCCTCAAGCAATTTTTTAAGCTCGGACGCCGCCATCTGCGGGTTCGCCCGGCCCCTGGTCGCCTTCATCACCTGCCCCACCAGAAAACGGATAGCGGTCTCCTTGCCCGATTTATAATCGGCCACCGCCGCCGGGTTAGCGGCGATTGCCGCCCGCGCCGCCGCTATTATAGCATTATTATCGCTGATTTGCCCCAGCCCCTGCTCGGTAACGATACCGGCAGCATCCTTGCCTGTCTGGAACATTATTTCGAGCACTGACTTGGCCGCCGCGCCGGTGATGTCCCCCTTCTGCGCCAGATTCACCAGGCCAACCAGCTTTTCGGGACTCACTTTCTTGCGGAACTCGATGGCGTCAATGTTAGCGGCATTGGCGATTCGGCTCACCTCGCCCTGAAGCCAGTTACTACCCAGCTTGGCAATCTCCGTCCGGGAGAGATTGTTGCCAGCAGTTTTCAAATATCCAGCGATGAACGCTTCTTCGTAGTCAGCCATCGCCTTATCTCCCGTCAGCAAATCGGCGTCGTAGCGAGGCAGCTCGTAATCGCGCATAAAACGGTCGCGCCGCGCTTCGGGAAGCTCCGGCAGAGTGGCCTTGATTTCCTCGACCCAATCGCGGCTAATCGCCAGCGGCGGCAGGTCCGGTTCGGGGAAGTAGCGATAGTCGTGGGCGTATTCCTTGCTGCGCTGGGAAACCGTCTCTCCCTTCTCTTCAACCCAGCCGCGCGTCTCCTGCACCAGCCGCTCGCCCTTAGCCGCCAGCGCCTGCTGCCGCGCTGCCTCGAACTGAAGGGCGCGGAAGACCGCCCTGAAGCTGTTCATGTTCTTGACTTCGACCTTACCTGTCAGCCCGGTTGTGCCCCGGGGTCGGACGCTGATGTTGGCGTCGCAGCGGAAGCCGCCCTCTTCCATGTTGCCGGTAGAAACTCCGAGATACTGGAGGATGCCGTGCAGCTTGACGAGATACTCGCGGGCTTCTTCCGGAGAACGCAGGTCGGGTTCGCCGACAATCTCCATAAGGGGCACGCCGGCGCGGTTAACATCCATCAAGGAATAGCTCTCGCCGATGGCTTGCTTATGAATGAGCTTGGCAACATCTTCTTCGAGATGGACTCTGGTGATGCCGACTTTTTTACGCTCGCCGCCGACTTCAATTTCCAAAAAGCCGTCCTTAGCGATGGGGGCATCGTACTGGGAAATCTGGTAGCCCTTCATCAGGTCGGGGTAAGAGTAGTTCTTGCGGTCGAACTTGGTATCGCTGGCGATGACGCAGTTGAGGGCAAGCCCGGTCATGATGGTGTAGGCCACCGCCTGGCGGTTGATGGTCGGTAGCACGCCGGGCATGCCCAGGCATACCGGACAGACCCGGGTGTTGGGCGGGGCGCTAGCGTAACCGGCGCCGCAACGGCAGAACATCTTGCTCCGGGTGAGGAGCTGGGCGTGTACTTCAAGCCCGATAACGGTTTCAAAATCCATTACTAATAAGGCCTTTATGAGCAAACCATAGTATATCAGTATTAAGAGGAAAGTGACAAGAAACGCGGGTAGTGGGTCAATTTGAAAAATCCGATGGTTGACAGATGCTTGACCGCTTATGCTATACTTATGCTATGGCAAAGAAGAAAAAGAATATCCGTGATGTTAATGTCCTAGCCTCTCACATTGTAGAACAGGCTACGGGCGAGGCGATACCAAAGCCCCTCGATGCTACCAAGAACCCCGCAGCCGTTGCGCTAGGTCGTCTTGGTGGTCTTAAGGGTGGTAAGGCAAGGGCGTCTAAGTTGACACCAGAGCAGCGAAAAGAGATAGCAAGAAAAGCTGCCGCAAGCCGATGGCGTAAAAAATAAAAATAGCACTTCGAGTTAATCGGAGGGGGCAGAGATAATCTCTGCCCCCTCCTTATTTCACTAGTGGGTACACCTATTTTTGGACTAGGACTTGACAGCCTCCTAGTGCTTATGCTAGAGTTAATAACTAGGCGAGGTGGAAAAATGAAAAGCCTTAAGGATGAGCTTTCAAACCGACTACAAAAAATAAAGGATGAGCGAAATCAACTAGCTCATCGGTTTGATAGGTTAACTGAACTTGAACAGGCGATAGAACTACTTATAAAAGAAGAAGACCTGCGTGCTGTTACGACTCAGTTGTCCCTCTTACCTGTTACCTCAAGCAACGGGCAAAAAGAAATTGGGCGAACAGAGATTGGCCGCTTTATATTGAATGCTCTGGCAGACGGCAAACCACGCCCACTAAGTCAGTTAGTTGAGATTGCAGAAGCTCAGCACATTAACTTTCAAGGGAAAAAGCCAGGGCGTGTATTACACCGGGCTTTGTGGGGCATGAGGCATAATGGTTATACCCAGTCAGTAGGCAAAAGCGTCTGGCAAATCACAGAAAAAGCCCAAGCCAAAGTTGGCATAAGGGCTGTCGAGGATAAACAGAAGGGTACGACCATAGACGAAATGGCCGCTACCGTGGCGGGTCATTAGTACCTACGGGCATCTCGGTCAACCTACGCAGCCTGCGTAGGAAAGTGGATGCTTCCGTCGCCAGCTACGGTAGCGGCATTGTTTTTAGTATATATCATCAGTGATAAATAGTCAAGTTCGAATTGTAAATGCTTGAGCAATCAAGAAAATATATGTTAAAATGACCTAAAACATATTGACAATGCTTGAGCGGTATAGTATAATACACTTATGAATAAGTTAAGTATAGAGAAAAAGACACAGGTTATAACCGCTTTAGTCGAGGGTAATTCAATCCGGGCTACTTGCAGAATGACTGGCACGGCTAAAGGCACTGTTACCCGCTTACTAGCCGAGATTGGCAAAGCCTGCAACGATTATCAACTTAAAACAATGATTAACTTGAATTGCAAAAAGCTACAATGCGATGAAATCTGGTCATTCTGCTATGCCAAGCAAAAGAATGTACCCGAAGATAAACAGGGCAAATTCGGCTACGGCGATGTCTGGACTTTCACGGCGATTGATGCGGACACCAAGCTAGTCCCGTACTGGATGGTAGGCCAAAGGGATGCTCAAAACGCCCACGATTTTATATGGGGCTTGAAATCTCGTCTAGGCAATCGGGTACAGCTTACCACCGATGGTCATAAAATGTATCTGGAAGCGGTTGAGCACGTTTTTGGCTCTGGCATTGATTACGCCCAAATAGTGAAGCTCTACGGGCAGGAACTAGAGGGCGAAAAAAGATACAGTCCGGCACAGTGCATCGGAGCTGAGAAAAAGGTTATTCAGGGCAACCCCGATATTAAGGATGTTTCGACCAGTTACGTTGAGCGTCAAAACCTCACGATGCGAATGAGTATGAGACGATTTACCCGTTTAACCAATGCCTTTTCAAAGAAAGTAGAGAGCTTAGAATACGCCGTAGCTCTCCATTTTATGTACTATAACCTCGCTAGACCGCATAAGACGCTGGCTAATCCATATCCGAGAACACCGGCTATGGCAGCCGGAATCGCGAACCACATCTGGACGGTCGAAGAAATAGTCCGATTAACTGATTAAAGAGAGGAGGTGACAAAATGGCTAAAGGACGGAGTGAGCACACATCATCTAAGGTGGCATCTAAAGCGGGTAAAGTTCTTAGTGACCCACACTCAACAAAGCGGGAAAGGAGCGTTGCAGCTTCCGCTTTAACTCAAGCTAGGGACAAGAAGAAGTAGTCAGCCTCTTCATGCTCTTGATACAGCCTGAGGGGATTGTCGTCCGACCTAGCACTTGGGTTTCAGTCAGCCCAAGTGCTATGGTTTTGTAGGCACTGGTATCTTCGATTATAAAACCAACCGAGTAACAAACGCAAGGTGGGATTGGCGCAATCTCATCCAGGTATTCCCACCGCTCCATGCCTTTGCTATCTTCCCATTCTATTAAAACGATGTCTTTATCAATCATATTCAAATTGACCCACTACCGAAACGCGGTTTCGGCAGGCGGTGGAATATGATATAATCTTCGAGCGTGGGGCTGTAGCTCAGTCGGGAGAGCGCTGCGTTCGCATCGCAGAGGTCAGGGGTTCGAATCCCCTCAGCTCCAGTTTAGTTCTATTTTTGCTCTACAATGGTTAACATTTTGTGCCATCAATAGTAACTTTGCCTCTGCTAACGTAATGAACTCAATTTTTTCAAGTAATATTGGCAAACTTACCTGGTTGATACAAAATTGTATCTCTAATAAACCTCGTTTATAATTATGTCTGGCACAAGCATTTTCTTAATAAGATTAAGAGAACCCATAGGTATAGGAGCAACAGTTCATGAGCAAGATAACAAGCACTCGAGTTCCGAACGACCTTATAGGCATCGCTGGAGTTCATTGGGTTGTATCAGAACTGAGTAGGCGCGGTTTAATAGCAATGCCAACAATTCGTAATACGTCTGGAATAGATGTTCTTGTAACTACACCGGACGGAAGTGCCCAAGCTGTCCTACAAGTTAAAACAGCTGGAACGGTAAAGGATTATCAGGAAGATGGGAGGCAATGGTGGCCTATGCCAGCTCCAGATAAGTGTTTAAAAGGTACGAAAGCTTTCTATATTTTTGTCCGCTGGCGTGAAGACCAAAAATCATTTGAAGCATTTTGCAGTCTATTTAAAAAAT
>QZJL01000023.1 GCA_003599745.1 Dehalococcoidia bacterium
TGAACCGTAAGCCGCCATTTCATCGCCGGTCTCCAGGTAGCATGAGCCTTTACCGTCGAAATTGCTTGCGGCGGCCTCACCGAGAATCTTACCCGCGATGTTTCGCGCCACGATGCGCGCCTCCTCATCGGCAAACACCCATGCCTTGGGCAGGAAGAAACCGGTGGGATTGGGCTGGCGGATGGAGGTAATATCACCGATGGCAAAGACACCGGCGTAACTGGTTTCGAGGGTTTGCAGGTCAACCGGAATCCAGCCCGTTTCATCGGTCAAACCGGCGGCTTTTATTACTTGCGGCGCGGTATGGGGCGGCACGCCAATCAGGAGGTCAAAGCCGGTTTCTCCACCGGCAAAAATGACCTTGCGTGCGGTGCCGTCTATACTCTGGACCTTCCGCTGCGGGTGAAACTCGATACCGCGCTCCCTGAACATTTCTATGATAGCTTCGCCCATTACCGTGCCGGTGGACGGTAGCGGCCTCGGTTCTGGAGTGTAAAGGGCTATTTCCGCTTTGTCGCGTTTTTGCTTGCTACGGAGTATCGAGTCCACCAGAAAGGTAGCTTCGTAGGGTGCTCCGGGGCATGAGAACGGCGTAGCGCAGCAGACGGTGACAATCCGGCCACCCTCAAACTTCTCAAGGGACTGGCGTATTTGAATCGCCCCGGCGGCGTCATACAGATTACAGGCCGACTCACTGAAACCAGGGATAGCCTCCGGATGCTTATCGGCTCCCAGGGCAATAATCAAGTAGTCGCCTTCCAGCATCCCGCGAGACGTATACACTCTTTTCCTGTCGGGTTCGACGCGGCTAATCTCCGCGTGCACCCAGTCAATATCTTTGCGAGCCAGCTCCGAGAGGTTACGCTGGCCTTCGCCGGGAATTTTCATTTCCCCGGTGATAAGCTGCATATTGAAGGCATTAATGTAGAAAAAGTCTTTTTTCTCCACTACTGTGACGCGATGCCCTGACTGTAAAAGCCGCCGCAGATGCTGTGCCGCCGCCAGACCACCGAAGCCGGCCCCCAGTATAAGCACATTTTTGCCCATCGTTATCTATCTCCTTTTACGGTTGTCTAACGGCACCCTAGATTAAGTCTTTCTTCCTGTCTTCGTATTCCGGTTTGGTAATCTCACCGCGGGCATAACGTCTTTTGAGTACCTCCAGTGCCGAGTCTTGATTGGAAGCCCCACAGTTGTTCGACGAAGAAACCCCTCGTGCCAGGGCGACAACGCCCCAAATAATCAATCCCCAGAATATAATCATCGGGATAAACATAAGCCCTCCTCCAATTCCGAAACCTCCCATCATGCCGGGGCCCATCATTCCCCAGCCGTAACCGCCATATCCCTGCCAGCTTCCAAACAGCCCGAAAATAAGCGGTACGATGATAAGAATGGCAACGACCACGCCCCCGATAATTAAAGCGGTTTTTAAATTTTTATCCATAACCTCCCTTCCCTCTGTTCCGCCAGCGTCTGCTGGACAAGATGATATTGGTTTAACCGAAAGTGACCACTTTATCCGAGTTTTCAATCAACTTTACAAGCTGAGGCATGGTGGAGACCGGACATACTCCTGACTCCTGCTGCCTTACTTTCAGGCAAGTGCCGCAGGCAAGAAGGTTTCCTTTACCCCTGGCGAATTTGTCCAGTACCTCAGCCACATTGAAATTCTCGCTCTGGATTTCTTCAGCTTCCACGCCGGCTCCCATCAGGAAGACGCTGACATTATGGCCGCCGTCCAGCGCCGCGTTGCCGAGCCGCAGTGCATTCCAGACAGTCTCCGGATTATTGGTGTTGACAATGATTCCCAGTCTCATCCGTTTACCCCGAAAGAACAAATACGTCTGGCACGATTATTTAGCGTTGACTTCGAGCAGTGTGGCATCCTGCCTGATTTGCTCAAACAGCATTTCCAGCATCATATCGAAGCACCGGATAAGCTTGGGATTAAGAATTCGATAATAGACCATATTCCCTTCTTTACGCGTAGTCAGGATGCGACGCTCTTTCATCATCGAAAGGTGCTGCGACAGGTTACCTATGGTCAATCCCAGCTTCTGCGCCAGCTCAGTCACCGGCATTTCGCCATCCCGCAAGATGTTTATCACCTCAAGCCGCTTGGGGTGAGAAAAGACCTGACACATCTCGGCATGATACTGATAAATCTGGTCTTCCACTCCTGTCTCCTTATATTTAATTTTAGGTAGAGCACATTATACTAATATTGGAATTGGCTTAGAAGAAGATTAGAATATTAGATATATCTATACTAATATATTACTAGAATATCATGCCGATAGACATTCTCAATGATGTTGATATACGCTTTTACTCTTTCTTGACCGGCGAATCGTTCTAAGATAGTATTAATGTATGACGTTATCGTATAGCGATAAAGTGCTGAGAAACCTGTTTCTTGGCTTTATCCGTTTGCATATCCTCTACCATGCCTCCAGAGAACCGGTGTACGGGTTGAGCCTGATGGAAGAGCTGGAAAGGCATGGCTACCGGATGAGTCCCGGCACACTTTACCCCATACTGCACCAGATGGAGAGCAACGGTTTTCTCTCGTCCGAAAAGTCTGTCATCGGCGGCAAGATCCGCAAGTACTATTGGATTACCGAAGAAGGCAATCTGGCTCTCTTGCAGTCATATGAGAAAATCAAAGAGTTGTCCGATGAGCTTAACGAATAGAAGATGAAGCAGGTCACCGCATGGAATATATCGTCATTCCCCTGGTAGCACTGGTTGTTTCTTCCCTAACGCTTTTCTCTGGCTTCGGCCTGGGTACGGTGCTCATGCCGGCTTTTGCTCTCTTCTTCCCGATACCGGTGGCAATCGCCGCCACTGCCGTGGTTCACCTTGCCAACAACATTTTTAAAGTAGCCCTGACGGGGCGACATGCCGACTGGGGAGTGGTCATCCGCTTTGCCATCACCGCCGCGCTGGCGGCGATTGGCGGCGCTTGGTTGCTGGGTCAGCTAGCCACCATACCTTCCGTCATTTCATATCGAATCGGCGAACGGGTATTTGAGGTGACTTTGGTCAAACTGGTGATTGGCCTGTTAATAATAGGTTTCGCCATGTTTGACCTCATACCGAAATTACAGAAATTGGCCTTCGACCGGAAATATCTGCCGTTGGGCGGCATATTATCGGGCTTTTTTGGCGGACTGTCCGGCAACCAGGGCGCGATGCGCTCCGCTTTCCTGGTAAAAAGCGGGCTGGACGCAAAGTCTTTTGTGGGCACAAACGGAGTCTGCGCTTTTCTCGTTGACCTGGTACGCCTTCTCGTCTACGGGGCCGCCTTCTATACGACCAGCTTAACTCAAGTCAGTGGGGGCGTCTGGAGACTGGTGCTGCTTGGCATATTCTTTGCCTTTGTCGGCTCTTTTGTCGGAGCGCGTCTCATGAAGAAGGTAACCCTGCATTCCGTGCAATATATCGTCGGTGTCATGCTGGTCGTGGTCGGCGTCGGACTGGCGACGGGCTTGCTGTGATTAGCGAGGCGAAGAAAAACGCAGTCTGCAATAGCTGCACTCTAAAGCTGGTCGCCATTGCCTATCGGCGCGCTCCCTGCTTCCGCCTGCTGCGCGAGCCTCTAAAGCTGAGCATGCGTTTCCTGGCTCGTGCATATCGTGTCAATACCAGGGAGTATGTGGTGCGTACTCCCGCATGTTATGATTGTATACGGTTCTACAAAGTTGCCCTCAAAGAGAAGTCGGCCATTTTCCGCTGGCTGCACAGGTGGATAAATCCGGTGTTCGATTACTTCATTGAAAGAATCGTAACCGGTGAAGAATTGCACCAGGCTAAATCATATGCTCAGGCGGCATCCATGGGCAGTCTGAGTGAAAAAGAAGCTGAAGACTGGATGCGCGGATTGAAAACGGGTTTCTAGTTTGAAGTGACGAATATGTTTACAGATTGTCCGCGGCGTGCAAAATAAGATATTTTATTGAAGCTGAGGGACGTTACACCGCGGAAGGGTTACCTTAAACTCTAGAGCTTCAGCAGGCTTTCAAGGTCAATGTCCACCGGGCCGACCGCCGCCAGGCGCAGGTTGTCATCGCTGACGAGTTCCCGCGCAAGTTGCCTTACCTGGTCGGCGGTGACCGCTTCGAGGCGGCGGCTCACCTCATCCACGCTTAAAACTTTGCCGGTGAGGATTTCCTGGCTGCCGTTATAGCCGGAGACGTTGCGGCTATCCTCCATGCGGAGCAGGAGGCGCCCTTTGCTCAGTTCCCTGGCCTTTTTCAATTCGTCTTCCGGTATGTCATCACGCAGCCGGTGGATCTGTTCCAGGATTGCCCGGATGAGGGTGGCGAGGTTCTGCGGTTCGGTGGCGGCGTAAACGTTGAGGGAGCCGGCATCTAGGTAGTAACTTAAGTGGCTCTGGATGTTATAGGTAAGCCCTAATTTGTCCCTTATTTCGCAGAAGAGACGGCTTGAAGAGCCTTCGCCTAGGATGACGTTCATCAGGTCGAGCTGGAAGCGCCTGGGGTCTTCTACCGGCAATGCCGGCAGCGCCAGGCAGATATTCGTCTGCTCGATGTCCTTTTTCTCCACCCGAATGCGGCCTGGCGGCATTTGCCGCCGGTAGGGCAGGGAAACCGGCGGCACCGGGGCTTGCGGCCAGTTGCCGAAGGCTTTATTTACCAGTTCCAGCGCTGTCTCGTGCTCGATGTTGCCCGCTAGGCTGACCACCGTCTTCTGGGGGATGTAACGGATACTGAGAAAGCCCAGCAGGTCGTCGAGGGAGATGGCCGACACCGATTTTTTTGTCCCGGCGATGTCGCGTCCCAGGGGGTGACCGGGCCAGAGCAGCTCGTCAATCAGCATTTCCGAGCGCGCCGGCGGGTAGTCCAGGCTCATGCTGATTTCTTCGATGATGACGTTACGCTCTTTGGTCATCTCCTCCGGCTCGAAGCGAGGCGATGTCACCATCTCCGAAAGCACTTTCAGGGCTGTGGCAAAGTGGAAGTCCGGCACCTTGGCCCAGTAGACGGTAAGCTCTTTATCGGTGCCGCCGTTAAGGCTGCCGCCGACGCCTTCGATGGCGGTGGCGATTTCGCGCGGCGTCGGGTAGCTAGCGGTGCCCTTGAAGCACATGTGCTCGATGAAGTGGGCGGCACCGGCGATTTCGTCGGTCTCGTAGCGTGAGCCGGTGGCAAGGAAGACGCTTGCGGTTACCGAGCGGGTGTGCGGCATAGTTTCGGTAAGCAGGCACAGGCCGTTAGCCAGCGTGGTCTTCAGCAAGAGTAACTCCAGGGAAAGACGTTAGCCCTAATTCTATGTTTATCGGGAACGGCTGTCAACCAGGATTTTGGTAGTAGCCCGAGAGAGATATTAGATTGTCTGCCCGCTACCGGAATTTCCGGTTTTTCCTCGAAACAAATTGACTTGGGTCGCTTGCGTTGCTAAGATGGTGGGGTATGAATGCGCAAAATGAACGAATGTCCCTGATGCCGTTAACGGCTACAGTCAGCGGCGAGGGGCATCTGATAATCGGTGGCTGCGATACCGTTGAGCTTGCCCGTGAGTTCGGCACGCCTCTTTATGTCTTTGACGAGGCCACCATCCGTACCCGCTGTCGGGAATACCGGGCGGCTTTTGGCAAACTTTATCCCCAGAGCTCGGTGATTTATGCCGGTAAGGCCTTTTTGCACGAGGCGCTGGCTAAAATTCTGGCCGAGGAGGGGCTGGGGCTCGACGTGGTCTCGGGTGGTGAGCTTGGCATTGCGCAAAAGAGCGGTTTTCCCGCCGACCGCATCTACTTCCATGGTAACAACAAGTCGGCGGAGGAGCTTACCGCTGCCCTGAAATACCGCGTTGGCCGCATCGTGGTTGATAACGCCTATGAACTGGAAATGCTGGAGGGGATTTGCGCCGGCATGGGACAGAAGTCTGACATCCTGCTGCGCCTTTCCCCCGGGGTTAACCCCCACACCCATCATTACATTGCCACCGGCATCGTTGACTCAAAGTTCGGCTTCACCCCTGGGGAAGCCGACAAAGCCGTTGCTAGGGCGATGGCCTCAGCTCATCTGAACCTGCTGGGGCTGCATTATCACCTCGGCTCCCAGATTAGCGAACTGGAACCTTATCGCACCGGGGTAGAAATATCCCTGAAATTCACCGTGGAAATGAAGCGCAAGCACGGTTTCGAGCTAAAAGAGCTTAACATCGGCGGTGGCTATGCCGTGCAGTATGTGCTGGACGAGCGACCGGTGCCGCCAGCCAGCACCTTTGCCGAAGTGATTACCCGGACGTTGACAGACCGGTGCAGGGAGCTTGGTCTTCCCTTGCCGCACCTCGTCACTGAGCCCGGGCGAGCCATCGTCGGGCGGGCGGGCGTGGCTTTTTACCGCGCCGGTGCCACCAAAGACATCCCCGGCATCAGGCGCTACGTCTCGGTGGACGGCGGCATGGGAGACAACATCCGCCCGGCACTTTACCGGGCAGTCTATGAGGCGGTGGTCGCCAGTAACATGCTGGCTGAGCCGAATGTCAAAGTTACCATTGCCGGCAAGTTCTGCGAGTCGGGGGACATTCTTGTCCGGGACATCAATTTGCCGCCGCTTTATGCCGGAGACATCATTGCCTTACCGGTCTCGGGGGCATACTGTATTCCGATGTCCTCGAACTATAATGCCTCGTTCAAGCCTGCCATTGTCATGGTTAAGGACGGCAAGGTCAGGCTGATACGGCGGCGCGAAAACACTGGCGACCTGACCCGCTGCGACACCGTTTGAGGAGATTGATATATAACCTTGTGGCCGGTTATCGGACAGCCAAAAGCTGTTTCATTATTAGAGCAGAGTCTTGAGCGGAAAAATGTAGCCCACGCCTATCTCATCGTGGGGCCGTGTCACGTGGGTAAGATGACCCTGGCGCTGTCTCTGGCGCAGGCGCTTAACTGCCTTTCGGGAAAACCGCCCTGCGGCGAGTGTCCCACCTGCCGGAGAATCGCCGGTGGGAGCTTCAGCGACGTCGGGGTGGTGGGGTTGGCTAAGGCTAGCAGCGACGATTCGCGGGCGAAGACCGAAATCAGCATTGAGCAGGTGCGTGAGCTGCAGCACTTGGCTTCATTGGCGCCCTTCGAGGGCAGGTGCCGGGTCTTCATCATTGACCAGGCCGAGCGGCTTTCCCTGGAAGCCGCCAACTGCCTGCTCAAGACGATTGAGGAGCCGCCAGCCGGCGTCCTGTTTGTCCTGCTCACATCTTGTGAGGAGGCACTGCCGGCCACGGTGGTTTCCCGCTGCCAGCGCCTTGAGATGAGACCACTGGCCGCAGGAGAAATCGAAAATGCCCTTCGCGAAAAGAACATCGAGCCAGAACGGGCGAAGCTCCTGTCCAGGCTCTCGCGGGGACTAGTGGGTTGGGCGTTCAGCGCGGTCTCGGATGATAGCTTGGTGGTGGGGCAACTTGAAATGAGGGATCGGGTAATGAGTCTTAGCGGAGGTGGCCTGTTGCCGCGCCTTGATTATGCCGCCGAACTTGCCGGACTTTTTGGCCGTGACCGCCGTAAGGCAAACGAGGTCCTGGGAATCTGGCGGGATTGGTGGCGCGACCTGATGCTGGTAAAACTCGGGCTTGGCAACGCCGTTACCAGTGTTGACCGGACCGTTGAGCTAGATGAGATGGCGGCTGGTCTGAGTCTGGAAGAAATCAGAAAATTCATCGGTGATATTGAAATGGCCGAAGCGGCGCTCGGGCAGAACGCCAGCCCCAGGCTGGCGCTCGAGGTCTTAGCCCTCAATATCCCGGAGGGACGTAATGGTTGAAGTTGTAGGCGTGCGTTTTCGTACCGCCGGCAGGCTTTATCACTTTGCCCCGGCGGGCATCGAGTTGAAAAAAGGTGACCCGGTGGTGGTCGGGACGGCACGGGGAGAGGAGCTTGGTTGGGTAGCCATCGCCCCCGGAATGATACCGGACGAAGAGATCAAGGAACCGCTCAAGCCGGTGTTGCGCCGCGCCTCGGATAAGGACATGGACGTTGACGGCGAAAGGGTCGCTAAAGAAGCCGAGGCGCTCAGCGAGTGTAACCAGATGGTCGCTAAACTCGGCCTCGTAATGAAGCCGGTGTCGGCGGAGTATAACCTCGAAGGTAACCGGGTAACGATTTTCTTCACCGCCGAACAGAGGGTTGATTTCAGGGAGTTGGTGCGGGAACTCAGTCGGAGGCTCAAGGCACGCGTCGAGCTGAGGCAGGTCGGGCCGCGCGACGAGACCAAGCTGGTCGGCGGCTACGGGCGCTGCGGGCGGCCGCTCTGCTGCGCCAGCTTCCTGACCGATTTCGAGCCGGTCTCCATCAAGATGGCTAAGGAGCAGAACCTACCCCTGAACCCGATGAAAATATCCGGTATCTGCGGGCGGCTGCTCTGCTGTATGGGGTATGAGCAGGCGCTTTACCACGAGATGCAACAGAAGATGCCCCGGGAATGCCAGAGAGTGACCACCCCCCAGGGTGCCGGTAGGGTGGTGGCTACCAATCCTCTGGGGGAATCGGTAACGGTGGAGCTGGAGACTGGCGTTGCCGCCGAGCTGCCGCTACGCGACATACGCTTTGAGCCGGTAAAGGCAGCCAGGGGTGTCAAGCCGGAGAAGAAAGCCCCGGCTGCCCCTCCCCACCCGCGCAATGGCGGCGATAGCGGTGGCGAAAGTGGTGCTGGCAGCGACGTTGCGGCCGTGGGCTAGAACAGGTATTTCTCCCACCAGGCATGGTAGCGCTGGTACTTGAGCGGTATGTGGAACGGGCGGCCGTCGCGCGGTCTCGCGGGAGTCCTGATGAGTTTCATATTGGCTTCAGCGGGCGTGCGGCCGGCCTTGCGGCGGTTGCAGGCCGGGCAGGCGCTCACCACGTTTTCCCAGGTGTGCTCACCGCCCCGGTAGCGGGGCGAGACGTGGTCGAGGGTCAGCTGGCGGGTTTTCGCCCCGCAGTACTGGCAGGTAAAATTGTCGCGGATGAAAATCTCCAATCGGCTCAGCTTTCGCTGGATGTGGGGCCGCCTGACCAGGTAAGGCAAGCGGATGACGGTGGGCACCGGAAAAATCGCCGCTGCGGTGTGGATGAAGCCGACGCCGTTTTCCAGCATCTCGGCTTTGCCCAGCGTCACCAGTACCAATGCGCGGCGGGCGCGGCAGATGTTTAGCGGCTGGTAGTTCTGGTTCAAGACCAGCACCGGGTTGCTGGTGATGTGTCCCCCGGCTGGCTCTTTATCCAGACCGTCTAAATCATGCATGTCGGTCACATCGCTCATTCGTAGCCGCCGGCTGGCTTACTATGGCGGCGCGCCGGTCCGGGGCGCTGGGGTCGTTGGTCACCCCGGTAGTCGGGCGCGGTGATGGTGAAGACCAGGCTCAGTCTGGGGTCAACGAAGCGGGAGCTGAAGCGCCGGGCGATTTCTTCGAGTGACAGGCAGGTGGTGATGACAGTCGGCAGCTGGGCGTTATAGCGGTAGTTGATGACCTGGTAGAGCTTTTCCTGCGCCCAGGGGGTGCTCGACTGTTCGCCGAAGTCGTCCAAAATAAGCAGGGGCGCCGTCCTGACCGCTTCAAAATACTTGTCGTAGGAAACCTTGCTCTCTGGGCTGAAGGTCGAGCGCAAGTGGTCCAGGAAGTCCGGCACCACCACGAAGCGAACCGCTTTTCCCGCCTTCAGGTTTTCGTTGGCGATGGCGGCGGCCAGATGCGTCTTACCACAGCCGTTTTCTCCCTGGAAGACCAGCCAGCCCTCCGGCGCGCGGGCGTAGTCCCTTGCCAGACGGTAGGCCTCGGCCAGATTCTCGCGCTTATCCGGCGGCAGGTTCACCCTTTTATGGTCGAAGATTTCAAACGTCATGCTTTTCAGTTTCGGCAGGCTCATTACATCAGCTTCTGGGGTGGGGGCGTGGGCCGCCTCAAGCTGGTAACACCGGCTGATGGCTGGGTCGCCAAGGCGCGAGCGGACTCTCTCCTCAAACTCTTCCAGCGAGGTAGCGGTCACGATGACCGTCGGCAGCCGGTGGTTATAGCGGTGGTTTAGCAGTTGTTCCAGCTTTTCCCGCGCCCATGGCGAGCCGCTCTGAGCTTTCAAATCGTCCAGGATGAGTACCGGAGCGTTACTCATGCGGTCGAAAAGCTCATCGTAAGCAATTTCGCTGCCCGGGGCAAATGCCGCCCGCAGGTGGTCGAGCAGGTCCGGGGCGCTGATGTACAGGGCGGGTTGCCCTTCCTTGAGCCGCTGGCTGGCGATGGCGGCGGCGAGGTGGGTCTTGCCTGAGCCGCTTTGGCCGGTGAGGACCAGCCAGCCCGAGGGGCTTTTGGCGAAAGCCAGCGCCGCTTCTAACGCTGCCCGGAATTTCTGGCGGACACCGGGGTCGGCGCTCCGTCCCTCGGGGTCAAAATTTTCAAAGTCGAAGCGTCTGGCAATTCCCCCGCTTGAATACCGGGTGATGCGCGCCTGCTGCTCGTTGTCCAGCTTGTGCCGCAGGCAGCGGCAGGTGACAACCCGGCTGTAGTCCGGCTTGCCCGATGGCAGGCGCGGGTGCACGAAACCGGCACCTTTGCAGGCGGGGCATTTAGGGTTGGCAATTCCGTTTGGCTCTTCGCTATCGCCGGACCATGTGCCCATATTTGCCCGCAAAGTATTTGCCAGTTCCCGTTTCTTGCGCAGAATCTCGCCGATTGGTTCCACTCTTACCTTCCTGCGACCATCGCTCCAGAATGCGGACGATATACCGCCAGCTCGTTTTCCGGTTGAGGACGGCCTCTTCGATGGCCTCCTTAATCCAGGTCGTGGGAAAGTCCCGTTCCGCCTGTTTGAGCTGGTCGGCGATGATGGGGTTCAGCATGCCGATATTATCTTCGTAGAGGCGAAAGATGTCGGCAGGCTCGGTTGTTTCGACGGGGGGTTGGGCAGCCTTTAAGCCGCCGGGTTCAAGCTCGCCGCTTTTCAGCTTCTCAATTGCCCGGCGGCCTGGCTCGTCGTTGAGGAAATACAGTTTTTCTGCGGTCTCGTCCCTGGTGGCAGCCAGTTCCAGCAAAACGCCCCGTTCGACCGCTATCGCTAGGGCATCTGCCAGGGCTGTTTCAAAGGGAATTTCACCGGTCAGGCTCTTTCTTAAACTGATGTTGCCTCTCAGTTCCCCGAGGCTTACGTAGCGCAGGTGGCCGCGTTTCGGTAAAAGCTCTTTGAAAAGGTAGAGGGTTAACTTCAGCTCATTCAAGTCGGTGATGTAAGGCAGAATCGCGCTGTAGAAAATGTTGGGCAGTGCCGAGAAGCCCATTCCAGGCGGGAAACCGCTAAACTTCTTCTTCATAGCTCGGCTCTTCGCTGGGGATGTTGATAAACTTGGTAAGGCGGCGATTGAAGCCTATTTTCACCTCGCCGGTCGGCCCGTTGCGGTGCTTGGCAATGAGTAGCTCTGCCGGCGGCGGGTAGACCTCGCCGGGGTGTTCCATTTCCCACTGCTCTTTCGGGATGTTGACATCATCGCGGGAGATGAAAATGACGATATCGGCGTCCTGCTCCAGCGAGCCGCTTTCCCGGAGGTCGGAAAGCTTGGGTTTGCGCGTGGGATTGGCCTCGATTGCCCGGCTGAGCTGGGAGACGGCGATGACCGGGGCGTTAAGCTCCCGTGCCAGCGCCTTCAGCGAGCGCGAGATTTCGCCTATTTCCAGCACCCGGTTTTCAATCCGCAGGTCGCTGTGCAAAAGCTGCAGATAGTCCACGATGATGAGGTCAATGCTTCCCCGTTCGTAGAACAGGCGGCGTGCCTTTGAGCGCATCTCGACTATGCGTAAAAAAGGCGAATCATCAATATAAATCGGCGCTTCGGAGAGGATGCCGGTGGCTTCCAGAATGCGGGTCTCCTCGATTTTCCGCCGCCGTTTTTCCTCTTCGCTCTCCATTGGATTCTCTTCATAAAAAAGGCCTTCGCGCAGCCGGGTCGAGTTAACTTCGGCTTCGCTGGAAAGTAACCGCAGGACTACCGACCGCGTGGACATTTCCAGGCTGAAAAAGGCAACCGTGGCCTTGTGGTTAACGGCGGCGTTGCGGGCGATGTTCAATGCTAAGCTGGTCTTGCCGATGCCCGGGCGGGCGGCCAGGATGATAAGGTCGGAGCGCTGCAGCCCTCCCACCAGTATATTATCCAGGCCGGTGAAATCGGTGGGGATGAAGGGCAGGGTCTCTTTCAGCGCCGAAATTTCCTGGGTAGGCGTTTCTAGGTACTGGTCGAGCGCCTGCCGGATGTGGACAAAGTCCCGCGAGCGCTGGCCGTGGCGCAGGCGATAGAGCATGTCTTCGGCGCGGTCGAGGCTGGCATCGGTGTCGGGGCTGGCCTTATAGCCAATCGCAGCGATTTCATCGGCGGTGCGGATAAGGCGGCGCATCAGTGAGAGGCGGTAGACGATGTTGGCATAGTCTTCGACATCGAGCGAGGTGGGGCAGACCGAGATGAGGTGGTTGAGATAAGCGGCGCCCCCGCTGGTATCGAGTTTTCCGGTGCGCGCCAGCTCCTGGGCGACGGTGACCGGGTTGATGGCTTCGTTGCGCCGGTAGAGGTTGGCGGCGGCCTCGAAGACTACCATGTTGCGCTCGGCGTAAAAGTCGCCCGGTTCGATGGCTCCGGAGACCTTGTATATGGCATCGCCGTCAATCAGCAGCGAGCCGATGACAGCTTCTTCGGCATCAATATCGTGCGGCGGTAATTTTTCACCGCTCATGTCAGCTTCCCTGCTCGGCCTCTTTAGTTTCTTTGGCGATTACCCTGACGGTGATTTTGGGTTCGATGTCTTTAGCGAGCCTGATGGCTACTTCATGTTCGCCCAGCTTTTTGATGGGTTCGCCAGGCTCGATTTTCTTTTTATCAACCGTTACGCCGTGTCTTTTTGCCAGTTCTTCGGCGATGTCGGCGGCGGTGATTGAGCCGAAGAGTTTTTCGCTTGACCCGGCTTTGGCCTTAAAAACAAGCTCTTTGCCTTCCAGGCTGGCAGCCATCTCTTTCATCTCCGTTTCGGCTAGGGCGCGCTCATGTTCAATCCGTTTTTGTAACGACTTCATCCGGTCGGTGCTGGCGGCGGTGGCTAGGGCGGCCAGGCCTTTCGGCAGCAGGTAGTTCCGGCCGTAGCCGTCGGCCACCTCTTTGATGTCGCCGGCGTGGGCGACTTTGGGCATTTCCTTGAGGAATATTACCTTCATGACGATACGCTCTCCCTTACGTTTTTAGCTGGTTGGAAGATCTGACAGGCGTTTTAGAGATATTATAACCTAATGCGGTTCCGATAGATACCTTTCGGCGTAGATGGCCGCCACCGCGCCGTCGCCCGCTGCGCCGATGACCTGGCGTATGGAACTGGAACGCACGTCGCCGGCGGCGAAAATGCCGGGCACTGGGGTCGCCATTTTTTCGTCGGTGATGACATAGCCGGCGCCGTCCAGGGGGACGGTATTTTTCAAAAATTCGGTATTGGGCTTGAAGCCGATGGCGACAAACAGGCCGTCAACTTTAAGGGTCGAAGCCTTGCCGTTTTCGGTGTCTTCCAGCTTGAGGCTCTTGACGAAGTCCCCGCCTTCGATAGCGCTAACCGCCGTGTTGAAGCGGAACTCTATCTTCGGGTTGGCGAGCGCCCTTTCCTGGACAATCTTGGTAGCGCGCAGCTCGCCCCGGCGGTGCACCACAAAAACTTTAGAGGCGAACTTGGTGAGGTTGAGGGCTTCGGCGAGGGCGGCGTTGCCGCCGCCGACCACCGCCACCGTCTTGTCCTGGAAAAAGTAACCGTCACAGGTGGCGCAGAACGATACTCCACGACCGGTGAACTTTTCTTCTCCGGGAACTCCCAGCTTGTTATGCTCCGAGCCACTCGCCACGATGACCGCCCGGGTGTCGTAATCGCCCGCCGAGGTCGTTATTGTTTTCAGGCTGTCATTAAGCGTCAACCCCTGCACTTCGCCGATTACCGTGTCAAGCCCGAACTTCTGCGCCTGGCTCTGCATAAGTTCGGTGAGTTCGAGCCCGGAAACACCGTCGGCAAAGCCGGGATAGTTTTCCACCTTTTCGGCGTTGACAATCAGTCCCCCGAGGGCGGCTTTCTCGATGAGTTTACAGGCAAGCCGCGCGCGGGCGGCGTAGATACCGGCGGAAAGTCCCGCCGGGCCGCCGCCGATGATGATAACGTCGTACTTTTCAGCCATAGGGTTCTCCTTAGCTCAGCTTCCCAGGGCGGCGTCAAGGGCTTTTTTCAGTTCTTCTTTGGGTTTGAAGCCGACCAGTTGGGAAGCCGGTTTTCCGCCTTTGAAAACGAAGACGGTGGGTATACTCATAACGTGGTACTGCGAGGCGGTCAGCGGGTTCTGGTCAACATCGAGCTTGGCGAAATCAATCTTCCCCTCGTACTCTGCGGACAAATCTTTTATCACCGGCGCCAGCATCTGGCAGGGTCGGCACCAGGGCGCCCAGAAATCCACCAGCACCGGTTTTGTCGCTTTTATTACCTTTTCCTCAAAATCGTGGTCACTGATTATGGTCGGTTCAGCCAAGTTTAACCTCCTCCTTAACATTCTTTTCGCTTTCAGCGTTCTGGAAACGGACTCCCTCGGCGGTGAGCTTGGCCAGGCCGATGGCGTTCTTGATTGCCCTGGCCCGGCTGCGGCCATGAGCCACAATCACGTTGCCCTTTACTCCCAGCAGGCAGGCGCCGCCATATTCCCGGAAGTCCACACGTTTTATCTGGGAGTTTAAGCCGATGTCATTGAGCAAGGCGCGTCCCTGCCGCAGATAAAGTGTGGAAAAGATGCGCCCGATGCTGGTCAGGGAAAGGACGAACATATCGGAGAGGCCTTCCATCGTCTTGAGCACGACGTTGCCGGTAAAACCGTCGGTGACAATGACATGGGCTTTACCGCGGACGATGTCGTGGCCTTCGACGTTGCCGATGAAGTTCAGGCCGCTTTCCTTGAGCAACTGGTGGCTTTCCAGCACCAGCCGGGTACCTTTCACTTCTTCTTCGCCGATGCTGAGCAGGCCGACTCGAGGCGACTCGACGCTGAGTACCTGGCGGATGTAGTCGGAGCCGAGCCGGGCGAACTCGACCAGGAAGTTGGGGCGACACTCAACGTTAGCACCCACGTCAACGATGATTACCGGTGCCGAGCCGCTCAAGTCGGTGATGCCGCCAAGCGCCGGGCGCTCAACGCCATCGGTTTTGCCCAGGTTCAGCAGGGAAGCGCAGACCACCGCGCCGGTGTTGCCGGCGGAGACAAAAGCTTGGGCACTGCCATCGCGTATCATGTTGATGCCGACCACGATTGATGAATCGGGCTTGTTCTGGACGGCTTTCATCGGATGCTCGCCAAACTCGATGACCTGGCTGGCATCCACGAAGGTGATGCCGGACTTTTTCTGGTCGCGCCCGGCGAGCACGTGCAGGATTTGTTTTTTTCCTACCAGGGCAATTTCGACTTTGTATTCGTGGGCGGCCTTAATTGCTCCCTTGACGACTTCCTGCGGGGCGAAGTCGCCGCCCTCAGCATCTACCGCGATAATCATTTACTGTCTCCACTCCTCCCCTAAGGGCCCGTTTTATCGGGCTGGTTTTCCCAGATGTCGCAGCGTCCCCCCCAGCGTGCCAGTATGTGGCTGTTCTGCGCTAGTTGAGCAATCTCGCACTGATTGGGACATGACTTGCAGATGAAAGACGAAGTATGATAGTACGTCTCGACAACGCCGAAACCATTAAAGTTGCTCACCTTATGATTATGACTCATTTCTTCATGCGCCAGCAAGGCCGCCCCAAACGCACCCATAATTGCGGGACTTTGGGGCACGGTGATTTCCGTTCCCAGTTCTTCCCGAAAAGCGCGGACGATGGCCTGGTTGTAAGCCACGCCTCCCTGGAAGACCACCGGCGGTTTTATTTCTTTGCCGATGCCCACGTTGCTCAGATAGTTGCGCACCAGCGCCTGGCAGAGGCCGAGCAGGATGTCTTCGGTGCGGTGGCCGATTTGCTGCTTGTGTACCATGTCCGACTCGGCAAAGACGGTGCAGCGCCCGGCGATGCGCACCGGGTTGGTGCTGGTAAGCGCCCGCCGGCTAAGCTCCTCGATGCCGAGGTTGAGGCGCAGCGCCTGGTGGTCCAGGAAAGAGCCGGTGCCGGCGGCGCACACCGTGTTCATGCCGAAGTCGTTCACAATGCCGTCTCTGATGATGATGATTTTACTGTCCTGGCCGCCAATCTCGATGACGGTCTGGACGCCGGGAACACAGTGCAGGGCGGCGATGGCGTGGCTGGTAATTTCGTTTTTCACCAGGTCGGCCCCGGCGATGACCCCGGCCAGGTAGCGGGCGCTGCCGGTGGTGGCTACGCCCGAGATAACGGCGTCCGGCGGTAGCTTGCTCTTGACCTCGGCCAGTCCCCGTTGCACCATTTCGATGGGCTGACCCCGGGTCGGCATGTAGGCTGACGCCACCAGTTCGCGCCGGCAGTCCATAGCGGCGAGTTTGGTAGATACCGAGCCAACATCAATTCCCAGGAAAATTTCCATCTAGTTTGCCTTTGCCGTTCCGGCGGCCACCCTTCGCTTTCTTTCCAGAAGGTCAACGAAAGCCTCAAGACGCGTCAGCATACCCGGTTTGGCAAGTTGCTCGTCGCACAATATGGTGAGCACCGGAATCTGCTCTTCGGTATGTGGCATAATGTTCTGCGCGATTATCTCCGGCATACAGGTGAAGGGCGCCAGGTGCACGATGCCGTCGTATTTTCCGGCATGAAGCACCTTTTCGCCCACCGATTCCCAGCCGTCGCCGCCGATGTCGCGGTTAAGATAGGGCGCCGCCGCCCGCTGCACTCTCTTTTTCTCGTTTATCCCAAGAGGGTTTAAAAACAGGCTGAACTTCATCCATTCCGAAATGAAGGTGCTGCGCCTCACCTCTACCCCCAGCTTGCCCAACTCATTTTCTACGTCCAGGTTTGAAAACGGTTCCAACACCACGTAGAACTCGCCGGTAATGCCCACGACCATCGGCCTGGCTTCGTTTCGGGCAACCCCGTCCAGTTCGGCGAGGCTGCCGCTTACCGCTGTTTTCAGCCCGCGGTAGTCCGGTGCTCGGTCAATCGCCGCCACCGCCCGGGCATAAATCCGGTTGGCGGTGCCCCGGACGGCTTCCACCGGCCTGACCCGGTGCACTTTCCGCTCGACATTATCAAGGGCGTTCATCTTGGCAATGCCGAAACGAAAAGACGAAACTATTTTAGCCCAGGGGGCGTTGTTTGACAACCGTCGTACGATTTCCATGATGCCCAGGAACTTGCGTTCGGAAACGCCCACCGGAATCATCTCGAAGCTATAGCCGATATCCTGGAGGATTTGCGCCTGCGTCTTGAAATAGTAGCCCAGGCGGCAGATGCCGTAGCCGCCGGGGACAAGCAGCTTATCGGCGCCCAGCTCCAGGGCTTCAATCAGGTTGCCCAGCGTCATCTTGAAAGGGATGCACAGGCCTTCCGGGGAGTGCTTGGTGCCGAGCGTCATTGTCCGCTGGGTATTGGGCGGCGGCATAATGTAGTCAATGCCCAGCCCCTCGAACAGTGCCTTGAAAGGGATGTGGATATTACCCATGCGGGGCATGGTTACCGGCATAGCGGTTGTCTTTCTCTCTTTCTTATATGAACCATGTCGAGGAAAGCTTCGAGGCGGGTGACCAGGCCCGACTCCGCGGTGTGCTCGTCAACCACCAGACTCAAAAACGGCGTCGTGCCCAGCTTTTTTGCCTGGCGCTGGGCGGTGTCGGTCATCAGCGAGTCCGGCCCGCAGCCGAATGCCTGGAGGCTGATGATGCCGTCAACGCCGCTCTGGAGATAGTAACCGGCGGCCCCTACCACCTCGTCTTCGTAAGTCCAGTAGCCCTGTCCGATGGACTCTTCCAGCCCCTGTTTGAGCTGAGCGCCGGTCAGCATTTCCGGGGTGAGCACGGTGCAGCCGGCCGCGCGCAGCCGTTCCAGCAGGCGGTGGCTCAAGTAGCGGTCGTTGGTGAGGTAGGGGTGGCCGACCAGGGCGATGAGGGTGCGGGCACAGGCCGGTTCGGGAGCCGGCGATGGTGCTTTTTCGCCATCGAAAAGGACTGCCATCATCTCGGCCGGTGTCTGGCGGTGCTCGGCCATCAGCTGCCGGTAGAGGCAGTGGGTCTCCCAGGCGGCGAGGGCGGCTCTCTTGATTTTGAAAGGATTAGCTGTGAAACGCTGCCCCAGGCGGTAAATATCGCGGTATAGGCGGCGCTGGCCGCGGTTTAAATCTATTTCGATATCCAGGATAGGGGGTGATTCGGGAATTACCATCCGGGTCATGTCGGTCAGCCCCAGAAACTTGGAGCAGTTATAAACTTTCGGCTGTATGCTGCGCACCGTGGGGATGAAAATGTAGTCGCATTTAGCGGCGAGCGCTATCACGTGCCCCAAAAACGCCTTCACCGGCAGGCAGGTGTCGGGCACGACCCGCGCCGCACCCTTCACCAGGATGGTGTGGTTGGTTTCGCCTGAGACGACCACTTCCGCGCCCAGTCCGCGGAAGAAGCTCTGCCACATTGGGTAGTACTGATAATAGAGCATCGCCCGGGGAATACCGACCTTAACCATGTCTGGCGGCGAACTCCTTTTTTGCGGCGGTGACCTTTCGCGGGTCGCCGAGCAGGTCAACCACTGTCATCGCCAGCGCCTTTGCTCCGTCCAGAAGGCCGAGTCGCCCGCGTTTCGAGGCGGCGGCGCAGGCGAACTGGGGCGAGTGGATGACGGTGCCCGGTGGGGTGATGGCGATGAGGGGATGGATGGAGGGCACGAGCTGGCTCACGTTGCCCATATCGGTTGAGCCGAAGTTCCGCTTGTTATCCTCTAATAGGTAGCGGCGCCCCAGCGCGGCCATATTCTCGCAGAACAGCTTTGCCAGGGTGAGGTTGTTGCGCATGGCGGAGTAGCGCGCCTCGCGCCAGCGGTAGCTGAGGCGGGCGCCGGTGGCTTTTGCCGCGCCGTTAAAGCAGGCGAGCACTTTTTTTTTCAATATTTCAAGGTAGGCATCATCTTCGGCGCGGATGATAAAGCTGGCGGCGGAGTGCCCCGGCACGATGTTGGGGGCTTCGCCGCCGTCGGTGATGATGCCGTGGATGCGGCAGGAATCCCTGATGTGTTGGCGCAGGGAGTTGACGGCGTTAAAGGCCATGAGCATCGCTTCAAGGGCGTTGACGCCCTCTTCAGGATAAGCCGAGGCATGGGCGGCTTTGCCGGTGAACTCGACATCGAGCGGCTGGCAGGCGAGTGCTTTGGTTGCGGCGACGTTGGCCGAGCCTGGATGAACCATCATGGCGACGTCCAGCCCGTCGAAAGTGCCGCGCTCGGCCATAATCGCTTTACCCCCCTGCAGTTCCTCGCCAGGTGTTCCCAGTACCAGGACGCTGCCGCCGAAATGCCCGACGGCTTTTTTTGAAGCTACCGCCGCCCCGGCGGCGATGGTGGCGATGAGGTTGTGGCCGCAGGCGTGTCCCAGCTCGGGCAGGGCATCATACTCGGCAAGCAGGGCGATGGCAGGATGCCCCTCGCCGTAGCGCGCCCGGAAGGCGGTCGGTAGCCCGGCGATTCCTCGCTCCACCGAAAAAGCCTTTTCGGCCAGGTAATCGGCCAGCCACTTTGCGGCTTTAGTCTCCTCGAAACCCATTTCCGGGTTGGCGTGGATTTTGAGGCTGAGACTTTCGAGTCGCTCTGCCTGAGCCGCCACCTCACTGGTGACCTCGGATTTTAACGCCGCTAAGTCCAAGTTGCCTCCGCATCATGGCAAGATAGTTTAATTATAACGCAAATGGCGTGCTAGCCCCAAGATTGGGTGGTGGCACATCATCTTAGCGGGTGAATGGCCTGGGCGTCAATGCCGAAATTTGACACTGGCTATCGGTGGCGTCATATAATAGAACGCTGTGTTTTTGGACAAAATAAGTCTTCGTTGTATAGTACATGCCGGTTTATACCGGTAAGCTGCTAAAGGAAGGGAAAGAATTTGGAATATTTCTTCACCGAACAGCAGAAGATGATTCGAGACCTCGCCCGCCGTCTCGCCGAGGAAAAGGTGCTGCCGGTGCGGGCGGAGCTTGACGAAAAAGAGGAATTCCCCTGGGAAATAATGAAGGAAATCGCCGCCGCCGACCTCTTACGGGTTTTTGTGCCAGAAGAATACGACGGACTGGGCGGTGGCTGTCTTGACCTTTGCCTGGTGGTTGAAGAGCTGAGCCGTGTTTGCAGTGCCGTCGCTATCAGCTATGCCGCCAATGCCCTGGGCACCTCGGCCCTCATCCACTTTGGCAGCGACGCCCAGAAAAAGAAGTTCCTGCCCCAGGTGGCGAGCGGCCAGCGGCTGGCGGCCTTCGCCCTCACCGAGGCCGGGGCGGGCAGCGATGCCGGCGCCATCAAGACCACCGCCCGCCGTGAAAACGGCCAGTTCATCCTTAACGGCGCCAAGCAGTTCATCACCAACGGCGGCGATGCCGAAATTTACCTGGTGGTGGCGCTCACCGACCCCAACAAGGGCAGCCGGGGAGCAAGCTGCATTCTGGTCGAGAAAGATACTCCCGGTTTTACTTTCGGCAAGAAGGAAAAGAAGATGGGGCTAAGGGCTTCGAGCACCCGCGAGCTGGTTTTCCGCAACTGCGCCGTTCCTGAGGAAAACCTGATTGGCAAAGAGGGTATGGGTTTTATCATCACCTTAAAAACCCTCGACCGTTCCCGCCCCGGCGTGGGCGCGCAGGCGCTGGGCATCGCCCAGGGCGCGCTGGAAGCGGCGGTGGACTACGCTCGAGAGCGCGTCCAGTTCGGCCACCCGGTGATTGCCCAGCAGGCGGTCGCCCACATGCTCGCCGATATGGCGACTTCAGTCGAGGCCGCCCGTCTGCTGGTATACGCTGCGGCGCGCACCATTGACAGCGGGGCTAAAGACTATACCGAAGAAGCGGGCATGGCCAAGGTCTTTGCCTCGGACGTAGCGATGAAAGTGACCACCGACGCCGTGCAGGTTTTCGGCGGCGCGGGCTACATGCGCGACTATCCTGTAGAAAAGTTTATGCGCGATGCCAAAATCACCCAGATATACGAAGGCACCAACCAGACCATCCGCAACGCCATCGCCCTGGAGCTGCGGAAGCGCCGGGGGAGAAGGGCTTGAACATCATCGTCTGCTTGAAGCAGGTGCCGGATACCGCCGAAGTCAAGATAAACCCCGAGACTAACACCCTCATCCGGGAAGGCATCAAGAATATCACCAACCCCTTCGATACCTAT
>QZJL01000046.1 GCA_003599745.1 Dehalococcoidia bacterium
CGAAGCAGACCGGGTTAGGTTATGACTTCCTTGACCCCGGGAATTTTCTCCTTGAGCAGCCGCTCGATGCCCATCTTGAGGGTAAGGGTGGACATAGGGCAACTGCCGCAGGCGCCGGTGAGCTTTACTTTGACAATACCGTCATTAATACTGAGCAGCTCGACATTGCCGCCGTCGGCTTCGAGAGCCGGTCTTATCTGGTTTATGACTTCCTCAACTTTTTCTTTAGTCACGGTAGTTTCCGTTTTTTCCGTCACAGCGCCACCTCCATATTACCTAAATCTATAACATTTGGGGCTGATACGTCAAACTGGAAGGTGGATTTTGGTAACCTCATTCCCTTTAATCCCCTTCTCCTTTGATATTCCGCAGAGAAGGGGATTAGATTTATTAAGAATCCTCTTCCTTGGCCCCTCGTATTTCCCCATTGAGATCGTGGGATTCAAAGCCGGAGGCGGCCGATGAATCGCCACGACTTTTTTCAATTCTATCAACTTCAAATCTTTATTACAAAGCTGCTTGACGCTGCCTGCATCGTAACCGCCTGTTCACCTCCCTCGGTAGCGCATCGCCTTTTTCTTTCCAGCAGGGACGCGATTCTCTGGAGTCTCAATCTGCTGTATTGTTGGGTCACAAGTTACTTGAATGTTAAGACACGTCAGTACCCTTTAGAAACGCAGTGGGTAGTGAAAAATAGAAAGTTGAACCTGTGCCTAGTTCTGACTCCACCCAGATTTTTCCACCATGTGCCTCTACCAGCCTCTTGCAGACCAGCAAGCCGAGGCCCAACCCTGGCTTATTGGAAGAGTTTTCTTGTAACCGCTCGAAGGACTGAAACAGTTTGGCCTTATCCGCAGGAGAGATACCCCTTCCATGGTCTCTAACTCCGATCAAAATTTGCTCGTGCTCTCAGGACAAGAATTGGTTGTTGTCCTCGGTGTGCTGCCGGCTACAGTCCCGGGAAGCCAGCCGTCAGGGGCAGATTATGTTTTCACGGTGACGGTGCCAATAAATACGATAGTAGCTGACGCCGTCTGCTTGGAACTCTTCGATGAAAATAGTAAAAGATAGGAATAACCTTGCCTTTTCACCCGGTTTTGCGTAAAATTGAAGCGTAGCCAGAGCGGGAGTAACTCAGCTGGTAGAGTTCCTGCCCTCCAAGCAGGCTGTCGCGGGTTCGAATCCCGTCTCCCGCTCCAATTAACCCGCCGGAAAAACGCTCCAAAAGGCGGCGTTTCCTTTACAAAGGGGATTACAGCCGTTTAACCAAGATTAGCTGGTCATCACCCGGGGCATAAAAATCCGGAATGCGGGCGACGGTTTCGAAACCCAGACCGGCGTAATAGCGGCGGGTCTTTTCATAGGACGGTATGCCGGAAGTCTCGATGACTGCCAGACGACCCCCGGTCTCCTTTATCTCCTTCAGAGCCGCCGCCATCAAAGCACGACCGACACCCTGCCCCTGGCACTCGCGCGCCACTGCTTCCCAGTAGATGTCCCAGGTGCCCAGGGTCACCGGCGTCGGCCCGTAGCAGATGTAACCGGCCGGCACCCCAAGAACATCGGCCACCAGAATGTAATATTCTGAGCTGCAGGGGTCATCGAGACTAGCGTTAATCAGTTCTTCGGCGACCGCGACCTCAAAAGGCTTGAACTCGGGGGTGCTGCGCAGGATTTTTATCAAAGCCGGTTTATCTTTCCGGGTTATCCGGCGGATGTTGGGCTGGGGGGCTGGCTTCGGTCTCAAAGTCACAGCCGTCAGAGGGAAAACCGCGCCTCAATGACTGCCCGGTTTTCGCCCGGCGCCATGCCAGTAAGCCTGGCGATAAACTCAGCGTAGCTTAAGCCGGCGGCACTGGCCTGGCGGGCGGCGCCAGTACCGGGCGAAATGTCGGGGTTGGGATTTACCTCAAGCACGTTGAGCTGCCCTGCCCGGTCAAACCGCATATCAACCCGGCCGTAGCCGTGACCACCGAGTAGACTAAAAGCCGCCACCGCCGTCCGGCTGATGACCGCCTCGTCATCCGGCCCGATTTCCGCCGGGCAGACCGCACGGGTGCCGTCAAAGAAAGGGGTTTCGGGAAGCCACTTGGCGGCGAACGTGAGGACGCGGGGCGCGCCCGCGGGTAATGAATAGACGATTTCAGAAACGGGGAACACGGTGCACCCGGCCTCACAGATAACGGTGGCGTTGAACTCGCGACCGTCAATGTACTTTTCGACCAGGGCACCGCCGCCGTAGTCCCGGCTCACCAGCGCAACCTGTCTTGCCAGCGCCGCGCCGTCGTTTACCACGCTTTCCGGCGTTACCCCATGGCTTGCGTCCTCGGCCCGGGGCTTGACGATGCAGGGATAATCCAGTCGTAATGTCCCCAGTGTTTCCGGGGATAAAATCTGGAAATCCGGCGTCGGAATTCCCTGATTTTGTAAAAGCACCTTCATGTCAGCCTTATCCAGCGCCAGCCTGAGCGCCTGCGGGGTACAGCCGGTATAAGGGATACCCAGATGCGACAGAATTTCCGGCACGACGGCCTCCGTCCGGGGGTCTTCGCTGAAACCCTCAAAGAGATTAAAGACGAGGTCGGCGCCGGTTGCCCGCAGCGCCTTTTTCACCCCGCTAATCGGCGGCGTAAGCGGCACCCGGATGACCTCGTTGCCCAGCTCAAGTAATGCCTCGTGCACCGCATCCACCGCTTCAAGGACGCCGAGCACTGCCATTTCTTCGCCGACGGCGCCGTAGCGTCCCGAGTCCGGCTGGTTATAGACGATGGCTACGCGGCCACGCACTGGGGATACCTCCCGAAAGCGGCGCCAAGCACCCTGGCGACAAGCCCGCGGTGCCCGAGTCCGGTCATTTCCGCCATAATCACCAGGTCGCTGTAATCGCCGAGCCCCGGCAGAGGATTTATCTCCAGAAAATAGGGGGTTCCCCCGGCGCTCACCCGGTAGTCTATACGAGCGAAATCACGGCAACCCAATGTCTTGAAAACGGCAATCGCCGAAGCTTCCAGCCTCTTCAATACCTCGGGCGCAAGATCGGCGGGGCACTGGTAGTCCACCAGTTCCAGGTAATTACGCTTCACTTCTAGAGAATAGACAAAGTCAGGCTCATTTTGTTTGGGGACGACCGCCATCATGCCGACCACTTCGGGGGGATCGTTGCCGACGATGCCGATAGTGACTTCTGTCCCCCTGATAAACTCTTCTACCAGGACCGGCTGCCGGTATTGATGGAGAAGCTTTCCGGCAACCGCGGCCGCTTCCACCGCGCCAGCTACCACCGAACCGAGTTTGACCCCCTTGCTCGAACCCTCGCAGGCCGGCTTAATGATAGCCGGGTAAACAAGGTCGCTGGTGGCAATGCGGGTAATATCATCGTAGCCACGCACTGATAGCCACCCCGGGGTCTTCACCCTCGCCGCCGCTATCAGCTGTTTGGTGAGCGGCTTATCGAGGCAGATGGCGAGGCAGAGCGGGTCGGAGCCGGAATAGGGAATACCCAGCATCTCCAGCACCGCCGGCACCTGGGCTTCACGGCTGCGGTAGTTGCCCTGGCCCTCGGCAATATTAAAAACGAAGTCCACCTTCTCAATAAGAATTTTACGCAGGAACTCCTTGCCGCCGCCGAGCATGACGACCTCGTGACCATCAGCTTCGAGAAACTTCGCCAGCCGGTCTACCGTCTCCAGAGAGTCATATTCCTCCAGGGCGTCATCGGTGCCGGTACTGGCCGCAACCGCTTCCTTAAGGTCGTACGCTAACCCCAGCCTCACGGCTCTCTCCTTCTATCCCGACCGCCACTCTTCTGCGGCTAGCCTTACCGGGATTGCGGTAGCGGTAGATATTGCCTTCGTAGTTTTTAAGCAGCAACTCGTCTTCGGTGCGGCTCAAGACGTAATTCGCCTGCAGGGGCACCTTGCCGCCGCCCTGTACCAGGTCAACGACAAAAGTGGGCACCGCCAGCCCGGAAATGTGCCCGCGCAAGCCTTCGATGAGCTTGATGCCGGCTTCGACCGGCGTCCGCAGGTGCTCGGTACCCTGCACCTCGTCGCATTGGAAAAGGTAGTAAGGACGAACCTTTATCTTCAGTAGACCCAAACAGAGCGCTTTCTGGGCTTCAAGGGTGTCATTGACGCCCCGGAGCAGCACGCACTGGTTGTTCACCGGCACGCCGGCGCGCAACATGCGGTCGGTCGCCAATGCCGCCTCGGTGGTAATTTCCTGGACGGTGTTGAAGTGGGTATTGAGCCAGATGGGGCCGTACCGCGACAGCATATCGCAAAGCTCGCGGTCGATACGCTGCGGCAGCACCACCGGGAACCGCGTGCCGATACGGATGATTTCGACATGCGGAATCGCCCGCACCTGTGCGATAACTTCTTCAAGTCGCCGAGTTGAAAGCGTCAGAGGGTCGCCGCCGGAAATGATGACGTCGCGGACTTCGGGATGGGCGCTGATGTAGTCGAGCATAGCACCAAACTCGGCCGGCGAGCGTACCCAGCCGCCTTTATGCCACTCGCGCTTGCGGGTGCAGTGGCGGCAGAGCATGGCGCAGATATCGGTGAGCACCATGAGCACACGGTCGGGGTAGCGGTGCACCAGACCCGGTACCACCGAGTCTTTTTCCTCGTCCAGCGGGTCGGCAAGACCCATGCCGCCCATAGTTATTTCCAGAAGCGAAGGCACTGCCTGCTTTCTGACCGGGTCATCCGGGTCATCGGGGTTGATTAGCGATAAGTAGTAGGGCGTTATTGCCAGGGGATAGCACCGGGTCACCTGCCGAATCTGCGTCTTTTCCTCTTCGGAAAGTGTAATGAAACTGGCAAGCTCCTCGATGGTGGTGATTCGGTTTCGGAAATGCCACCGCCAATCGTTCCAGAGACTATCCGGAACGTAACCGAAAAAGCGGTGGCGGCCACACACGGCCTTACCTGGAGGTTCTTCCTCCGGGCTGCCGAAAACTTCGCTACTTGGGGGTTTGTCTTCCGGTTCCAGGTTATCGGCTTCGGTGTTTGCCGCCACCCTGACAGAGGCCTGAGACCTGGTAGCACTTCTGATGACTGTCCTGGTTACCAATTTCTTGCTTTTCTCCTGTACTAAAAATTTCGGGGCTTATAGCCCCGTTCCATACCAACCATTTAGAACACCGAAGCTACGTTTCACCCTTTCCCTCTTGGCCATAGCAATCATCTTATCCACTAAAAACAACCTGGTTGTACTAACTTTTTTTTCCTGTTATAATATACAGGAATACGTTATCATAACCTTACATGGAATTATACACCAAGGTCTATCATTGTCAATAGATTTTTAACAAAATTTTAGCACTGAGGTGGTAGAAAAATGCCGGGCTGGAAGTTCGTCACCAACCACGCTCTCGTGCTCTGCCAGATTGTCGAGCAGCCCAAAATCACCGCCAGGGAAATCGCCCAGGCAATCGGCATAACCGAAAAGACTACCCGCAGCATCATCACCGACCTCGAAGCCGAGGGCTACATCAGCAAAAAAAGAGTGGGGAGGCGGCTACGCTACCGTGTCAACGCCGACCTACCCCTGCGGGCGGAGACGCAGCAAGACAAAGCGGTGGGCAGCCTTCTCGAAGTCCTCAGACTGAAGAAACAGCGCCCGCGGATAAAAACCGAAAAGTCCCCACCCCAGAACCGCCGATCTTAACACGGGGGGTAGCCGATGGCCGATCTGGTGCAGTCCTTCGTACTTACTTTCGTGCCCCTGTTCATCGTGATTGACCCGCTGGGCAACCTGCCCTTCGTCATCTCGATGAGCGAAGGCCTGACCGTGCGTGAGGGACGCAAGCTAGTACTCATCGCAGTGGCGACCGCCGCCCTGGTCGGCTTGGTCTTTTTGTTTTTTGGTCAGTTTATCCTCACCGTAATGGGGATTGACTTCGGCTCGCTTGCCATCGCTGGCGGACTCATCCTGCTGGTGCTTTCCATCAAGCACATGACCACCGGCCAGATGATGGACGTAATTAAAGAAGAAATGATGGCGGTCGTCCCCATCGGCACGCCGCTCACCGTCGGGCCCGCCACCATCACCACCCTGCTGCTCCTGACCGCCCAATTCCCTCTCTACGTCGTGCTCATTTCCTTTTTGCTGAACCTGGTAGTCACCTGGCTCATCTTCCAGTTGAGCCACCAGATAGTGCGCTTTACCGGCCAGGGCGGCGTAAAGGCGGTGTCCCGCATTTTCAGCCTGTTGCTCGCGGCGATTGCGGTGAGCATGATAATCCGTGGGCTTGACCTTCTCGGCGTCCTTATCCTCCCAGGTTAGCGCCACCACGGCGTTTTTCCCTCAAAACAAATTTCCGAAAACAAAACCGCGAGCGTCCCCGGTTTACTTATGTTAAAATGGTGCGGGATAGAAAACGATGGAAAAGCCCTTAAAGGTCTTTTTTGCCGCCACCGAAGCAAGCCCCCTGGTGAAGGTGGGCGGCCTCGGTGACGTTGCCGGCAGCCTGCCGCCGTCACTGAGGAACCGGGGGCATGATGTGCGCATCATTATGCCCCGCTACCGCGACATCTGCCTGGGAGAAGCGGCTACGCGAGGGCGCGGCGCTTTCAGCCTGAAAGTCCTCGGCACCGAAATGACATACGGGCTTTCCGAGCTTCTGCTCGAAAACGGGACGCCGGTCTACCTGGTGGAAAACGAACATTATTTTCACCGCGACTCAGTATATGGCGAGCCGGACGATTTAGCGCGTTTTTTTGCCTTTTCCCAGGCGGTGCTCAAAGCTCCCGAAGTGCTGGGATGGCAGCCCGACATCTTTCACGCCAACGACTGGCACACCGGCCTGGTCCCCGCGCTGCTCAAAGAAAAAAGGGGCGACCCCTTTTACGCCGGCAGCGCCTCGGTTTTTACCATCCACAACCTGGCCTACCAGGGCTGGTTCGACGAGTGGTTTGCGCAAACCTCTGGAGCCGCCCGCTTCCTGCCGCCGCCGGATGACCCGCAGCGCGGACGGTGCCATAGCATGGCCGGTCTGGGCATTTACTACGCTGACGCCATCTCAACCGTAAGCCACGTCTATGCCAGGGAGATACTGACCCCGGAGTACGGCTTCGGGTTTGAGACATTGCTCCTGGAGCGCCGTGACCGTCTTCTCGGCATCCGCAACGGCGTTGACTACCGCAAATTCGACCCGGCAGGCGACCGCGCTATCGCCATGACATTTGACGACCAGCACCTCGACCGGAAAGCCGCCAATAAGCTTGCCCTGCAGGCGAAGGCCGGGCTTGCGGCTGACGCCGGGACACCGCTGCTGGGCTGGGCCGCCCGCTTGGTAGAGCAGAAAGGGCTCGACATCCTTTTACCGGCGATTGATTCCCTTATGCGGGAACGTGACGTACAGTTGGTGATGCAAGGCACCGGCGAACCCCGTTACGAAACCGCCTTAAAAGACATGGCAAACCGCTACCCGTCCCGGGTGCGCGCTTTCATCACCAACGACACCGAACAGGTGCGGCAAATCTTTGCCGCGAGCGACCTTTTCCTGGCGCCTTCCCGCTTCGAACCCTGCGGCCTGGCGCACCTCCAGGCAATGCGCTACGGGGCGGTGCCGGTGGCAAGGAACACCGGTGGCCTTGCCGAGACCGTCCCCGACTGCACCAAGGACCTGTCCGGCGGTCTGGGATTTATCTTCAACGACTACCACCCCGACGCTTTCCGGGATGCCCTCGCCCGGGCGCTGGAAGCCTTTAAAGAGAAGGCCGCCTGGTGCCGCCTGGTAGCGCGCTGCATGGAGGCCGATTTTTCCTGGAACGACTCCCTGCCGGATTACGAAGCCCTTTACCGGACAGCGCAGGCTAGCCGGAAATGACGTTGAAAACCGCCCAGAACAGGTGAGCTTTTTGCCCGAGACAAAAGAGATAAACCTCTTGCACCGGCTCTGCCGCCGCTACGGCATCCAGACGGCGTACTATGACATGAACAACCGCCCCGCTTACGCCGCCACCGAACCGCTTTTGGCGGTGTTACAATCACTGGGAGCGCCAGTGGTAAAGTCCGAAGACGCCGGGCAGGGACTCAGGGAGTACCGCCAATCATTCTGGCAGCGACCCCTTCAGCCGGTCATTGTCGCCTGGGACGGCACACCCAGCCGAACAACCTTACGAATACCGACAGAAACTGCCGACAGCACGCTGGACTGTCATATGACGCTGGAAACCGGCGAAGTTCGGCGCTGGCAGTGGGCGGGCAAAGACCACCGGAACTTGAACGCGGCGGATGTTGAAGGCCGGAAATATTTATGCAAGGCACTGACGTTACCCCACGACCTGCCAATGGGCTGCCACCACCTGGAGATAGCGCTGGCAGGCAAGACCGCCCGCAGCCTGCTTATCTCGGCGCCAACCAGAGCCTATTCGCCACCCGAAGAGACTGGCCGCAACTGGGGCGTCTTCCTGCCCCTCTATGCCTTGCGGACAAAAACTAGCCTCGGAAGCGGCAACTTCACCGACCTCGGGGAACTGGCCGACTGGGTCTATGGCCTAGGAGGGCGGGTGATAAGCACCCTGCCTTTCCTGGCCAGTGGCGCTGACACCAGCCCCTACCTGCCGTTAAGCCGCCTGTTCTGGAACGACTTTTACATTGACCCCCGGCGTGCGCCGGAGGCGGAAAGATGTCCCGACGCCAAAAACCTGCTCCTGTCCCCCGAATTCCAGACGGAAGCCGCTTCGTTGCGTAACACCGGACTGGTGGACTATCCCCGCGAAATGGCGCTAAAGCGCCGCATCATCGAGGAACTGGGCCGCACCTGTTTCGAGAAAAGCCCGGAGCGGCTCAAAGAGCTCGAGCGTTTTACCGCCGAAAATCCTGTCCTGGAAGACTACGCCCGCTTCCGCGCCGCCGTAAAAAAATACGGCGCAAACTGGCGGGACTGGCCCCAGCCGTTCCGCAGCGGCAGCTTGAGGGAAGGCGATTACGATGAGGACGAAAGGCGCTATCACCTCTACACCCAGTGGCTGGCGCACCAGCAGATAACCGAACTTAGCCAGAAGTCAAGGGAAAAGGGCATCAAGTTGTATCTCGACCTGCCGCTGGGCGCTCATCCCGACGGCTACGACGTCTGGCGGGAACGGGAGGCCTTCATCGGTGACGTCTCCTGCGGTGCGCCGCCCGACACCTTCTTTATCAAGGGGCAGGACTGGGGCTGCCCGCCAATGCACCCCCAAAAAATCCGCGAGCAGGGCTACCGCTACCCCATCGCCTGCCTGCGCCACCACCTCGGCCAGGCGGGTATACTGCGTATTGACCACGTGATGGGCCTGCACCATATTTTCTGCATCCCGCGGGGCATGGCCGCCACCGACGGGGTGTACCTGCGCTACCATGCTGAGGAGTTCTACGCCATCCTGTCACTCGAATCGCACCGCCACCGGGCGGTCATCGTCGGAGAAGACCTGGGCACCGTGCCCGATTACGTTCGGCCGGCGATGGGCCGGCACAGGTTGCGCCGCATGCATGTCTTCCAGTACGCCGCCGGTGACATACTCTGGGGAAAACAACCCGAACCCTCCCCTGGCGCCGTCACCAGCCTCAACACCCACGATATGCCGCCCTTCACTGCCTGGTGGCAGGGAAAACACATCAGACTGCGGCGCGAACTCGGCCTGCTGGATGAAACAGAAGAAAAAAAAGAACTTGAGGCATTCTCAAACCTTAAAAGGGCACTGCTGGCCTTTCTGGAAAATCAGGAGTCTCCGGCACCGGAAGACGATATCCCTAAAATTATGGCAGGCATACTCTCATACCTTGCCAGCAGCAAGGCAGAAGTGCTGCTGGTTAACCTGGAAGACCTCTGGCAGGAGACCCGCCAGCAGAACGTCCCCGGCACCATGAGTGAATACCCGAACTGGCAGCAGAGGGCGCGCTATTTCTTCGAGGAGTTTTGCCAAATGGCCGGAGTAGTTGCTACACTGAAAATGATAGACACCAGAAGAAGGAATACTAGCCAGCAATGACCGGAAACCTCAGCGGCGACGACCTTTACCTTTTCAACGAAGGCTCACACTACCGGCTTTACCAGAAGCTGGGCGCTCACACCATGGTAAAAACCGGCAGGCCGGGGACGGTCTTTGCCGTCTGGGCGCCCGACGCCGCAAAAGTTTCGGTGGTCGGCAGCTTTAACGGCTGGAACCGCGACGCCAACCACCTGAACCCCAACGGCCAATCCGGCATCTGGGCGGGCTTTGTGCCCGGGGCAAAAAAGGGGGACATCTACAAGTATCACATTATATCCCGCTACCGGGGCTATCAGGTGGAAAAGGCCGACCCCATGGCTATTTCCTGCGAGATACCGCCGAAAACGGCCTCGGTCATCTGGGACACCGATTACCAGTGGGGAGATAAAGGCTGGCTTAACAGACGGGGCGCCCGCCAGAGGCTCGATGCCCCGATGACGATTTACGAAGTACACCTCGGCTCCTGGCGGCGGGTGCCCGAGGAGGGGAACCGCTCCCTTGGCTACCGGGAGATGGCGGTGCCACTGGCGGAACACGTTCGCGAACTGGGCTTTACGCACGTGGAGTTTCTGCCGGTGATGGAGCACCCCTTTTTCGGCTCTTGGGGCTACCAGACAAGCGGCTACTTCGCCCCATCCAGCCGCTACGGCACGCCGCAGGACTTCATGTACCTGGTTGACTACCTGCACCAGCACGACATCGGTGTAATTTTAGACTGGGTGCCATCGCATTTCCCCGGTGACGAGCACGGACTCAGATTCTTCGACGGCGCCCACCTTTACGAGCATGCCGACACCCGCCAGGGCTTCCATCCCGACTGGAAAAGCTACATCTTCAACTACGGGCGTCCCGAGGTGCGGAGCTTTCTCATATCCAACGCCCTTTTCTGGCTGGACAAATACCACGCCGACGGTCTGCGGGTTGACGCCGTCGCCTCAATGCTCTACCTCGACTACTCGCGTAAGGAGGGTGAGTGGATCCCCAACCGCTACGGCGGAAAAGAAAACCTCGAAGCCATAGCTTTCCTGCGGCAGCTCAACGAGACGGTCTATGAAAATTATCCCGACGTCCAGATGGTCGCCGAGGAGTCAACCGCATGGCCGATGGTCTCAAAACCAACTTACCTGGGCGGCCTGGGATTTGGCCTGAAGTGGGACATGGGCTGGATGCACGACACCCTGCAGTATATGTCCCACGACGCCGTTCACCGCAAATACCACCACAACAACCTGACCTTCCGCATGCTTTATGCTTTCACCGAAAACTTCGTCCTGCCCTTATCCCACGACGAAGTGGTGCACGGCAAGGGGTCGCTGCTTGGCAAGATGCCGGGTGATGACTGGCAGAAATTCGCCAACCTCCGGCTGCTCCTGGGCTACACCTACGCCCAGCCCGGGAAAAAGCTGCTTTTTATGGGGACCGAGCTTGCCCAGTGGCAGGAGTGGCGACACGACTCAAGCCTCGACTGGCATCTGCTTCAATACCAGCGGCACGCCGACATCAAAAAATGGCTCGGCGACCTTAACCGCCTCTACCGGAGCGAACCGGCGTTTTATGAGCTTGACTGCGAGCCCGGCGGCTTCGAATGGGTTGACGCCAACGACGCTCTCCAGAGTGTCACCAGCTTTTTCCGGCGGGGCAAATCAACTGATAACATCCTGCTGTTTATCGCCAATTTTACGCCGGTGACCCGCTTCCATTACCGGCTGGGTGTGCCGCGCGGCGGCAACTGGTACCAGGTGCTCAACAGTGACGAGACGGCCTATAGCGGCAGCGGCCAGACCAATCCCGCGGAACTAGCCGCAAGCAATATCCCGGCGCACGGCCGCCCGCACTCGCTGGAAATAACCCTGCCACCCCTGGCTATCGTCTGTTTCAAAAGTCCTGGAGTAAATGGCTAACTCGCCCAGGAGGCACCAGTGGAGCGCTACATCTGCATCCACGGCCACTTCTACCAGCCGCCCCGCGAGAACGCATGGCTGGAGTACGTCGAGACACAGGACTCGGCCTACCCCTTCCACGACTGGAACGAGAGGGTAACCGCCGAGTGCTACGGCCCCAACGCCGCCTCGCGCATCCTGGACGAGCGAGGGCGCGTTACCGAATTCAGCAACAACTACGCAAAAATCAGCTTCAATTTCGGGCCGACGCTGCTCGGCTGGCTCGAAGCCAGCTCCCCCGACACCTACCAGGCGGTGATTGATTCCGACCGGGAAAGTATGCGGAACTTTGCCGGGCACGGCTCGGCCATGGCTCAGGCCTATAACCACCTCATTATGCCCCTTGCCAATCGCCGGGACAAAGTGACCCAGGTCGTCTGGGGGATAAGGGATTTCGAGCACCGTTTCGGCAGGAAACCGGAGGGCATGTGGCTGCCGGAGACGGCGGTTGACCTCGAAACGCTGGATATTATGGCGGAGCAGGGCATAAAGTTCACCATTTTAGCACCCCACCAGGCAGCCAGGATACGCCGCCTTGGTATGCGCCACTGGCGCAAAATTCCCGATGCTGCGGTTGACCCCTCAAGAGCCTACGAAATCAACCTGCCCTCGGGAGGTAAGATGGCGCTCTTCTTCTATGACGGGACTATCTCGCGCGCCGTCGCCTTCGAGGATATTTTGCAAAACGGCGATGATTTCGCCCGGCGACTTGCCGCAGGCTTTTCGGAAAAGCGCACCTGGCCCGAGCTGGTGCACATCGCCACCGACGGCGAGACCTACGGCCATCACCGCCGCTTCGCCGACATGGCACTGGCCTTCGCCCTGCGCCAGATTGAGAAAAACCATCTCGCAAAGCTCACCAACTATAGCCAGTTTCTCGCCGAGCACCCGTCGACCTATGAAGTTACCATCAATGAAAACACTTCCTGGAGCTGCGTGCACGGTATCGAGCGCTGGCGCAGTGACTGCGGCTGTAACGTTGGCCGCAACCCGGCATGGAAACAGCACTGGCGCGCCCCCCTGCGGGCGGCGATGGACTGGCTGCGCGACACCATCGCGCCAGAGTACGAGGCAATGGCGGCAAACTTCCTGGATGAGCCGTGGCTGGCCCGCGACGGTTATATAGACGTCATCCTTGACCGCTCGCCGGAGAATGTGAACAGGTTTCTGGCTAAGTACCGCCGCCACGAGCTTAGCGAGAATGAAGAAATCACGGTTTTGAAACTCCTTGAACTTCAGCGACACGCTATGCTTATGTACACCTCCTGCGGCTGGTTTTTCGACGAGCTTTCTGGCATCGAGACCGTCCAGGTGATGCAGTACGCCGGGCGGGCGGCGCAGCTTGCCGGCGAGTTATTCGGCGATGGCATCGAGGCCGGTTTTCTGGAGCGCCTCGATATGGCTAAAAGCAACCTCCCGGAGTATGGCAACGGCCGGCGCATCTACGAAAAATTCATCAGGCCGGCCAAAGTTGACCTCGCAAAAGTTACCGCCCACCTCGCGGTAAACTCGCTGTTCGAAGACTATGGCAACCAGGCGGAAATTTACTGCTACCTTGCTGACCTCGCAAACCACCAGACCACAGATTGCGTCCAAGGGCGGCTGTCGCTGGGACAGGCACGAATTAGTTCCAGCATCACCCACCAGTCAGCCAGCTTCAGCTTCGGTACGCTGCGCCTGGACGAATCTAACCTGAGCGCCCGGGTCAGTGATACCCTCAGTGAAGAAGCCTTCCAGGTAATAGTCTCCGAGACCGGTCAAGCCTGTAAAGCCGCCGATGTTGCCGCCGTTGCCCGGCTGCTGGAAAAGCATTTCGGTGGTTCGACCTACTCCGTCAAAGACCTCTTCCCGGATGAAAAGCGCCGGGTGCTCGACCGCACCATGGGAAAAACCCTTTCAGGGATTGAAGCCGCCTACTGTCACGTGTACGGGCATTACTACCCGCCGATTGACCTGTCTGCCGGGATAAACCCTCTCCCCGGAAACTTCCGGCAGGCGGCCGGTTTCATGCTGAACAACAGCCTGCGCCGGGCATTCGGCGAAGAACCCCTGCCCCTCGAACACATCCACCGCCTGCTTGAAGAAGCGCGGGATTGGCGCGCCGAACTGGACAACGCGGGGCTGAGCTACCTGATGCAGCGAACGCTTGAGAAAATGATGGGCCGGCTCACTGCCGCCCCGGAAGACGGCGCGCTTCTCAAAGAAGTCTCGGCGGCAGCGGAAATGCTACCCAACCTGCCGTTCCCGGTTGACCTGTGGAAAGTACAGTACCTCTACTGGTGGCTACTCAAGACCGACTATCCCCGGCTTCAACAAATGGGAGAAAGTGCCGCAGGGTGGCGGGAGCAGTTCGTTTCCCTGGGACAAAGGCTCTCGATGAATGTGGGGTGAATGGGGCAGGATACTTCCCCGCCAGGGATTGTTATTTCCCGATCCGGGGGTGTCATAGGGATTTCGCCCCTATTAAATAAAAGTATTTCCCCCTTCTTGGTTACCTAAACCGTCTTGACCGCCTCCCGGTACATTCTCGTGGCGTATTCTTTGAGCATGCGGCGGGCGCAGAAGGCCGGCAGGACGGAGCGGATTGCCTCTTTGACCATGCGAATCCAGGTGTTGGGCAGGCCGCTGCGCTCCCTGGCGTAATAAAGGGGCGTAATCTCGCTTTCCAGCAGGTGATAGAGCGCCCCGGCATCGGCATTATCTTCCTCTTCGGTCGTGGGGAAAAGTCGGTCGCCGTTGATGGCCCAGCCGTTGGCGCCGCTGAAGCTTTCGTGCCACCAGCCGTCGAGGACGCTCAAATGTAGTGTGCCGTTGATTGAGGCCTTGATGCCGCTGGTGCCACTCGCTTCTTGCAGGCGACGGGGGGTATTCAGCCAGACATCAACCCCCTGCACCAGGTATCTGGCGATGTGCATATCATAGTCCTCGACAAAGGCAACCCTTCCCTGGAAGTCGCGGCTCATCACCTGCTGATATATCTGCTGGAGCAGGTTTTTGGATGGCAAATCCTCCGGGTGCGACTTACCGGCGAACACAATCTGGACCGGGTGCCAGGGGTCGGTAACGATTTTTTTCAGGCGCTCAATGTCCCGGAAAAGCAGGCCAGGCCGCTTGTACTCGGTAAAGCGACGGGCATAGCCGATGGTGAGCGCGTCCGGGCTGAGCAGCGCCCCCATCGCCGGCACCTGGCGGGAGGGCACGTTATCCGCTACCCAGCGGTTGCGCGCCCCTTCGCGCAGCGTTCCGAGCAGCTTGCGCTTAAGCAGTTGCCGAACCCGCCAGATTTCGCTGTCGGGAATATCCATCACACGTTTCCACTTTTCGGTGTCATCGGGTTCCTTTACCCAGTCCTTACCGATGTGTTCCTCAAAAAGATGGTACATCTCGGGGGCAATCCAGGCGGGCACATGGATGCCATTGGTCACGCAGGAAATCGGTACTCGGTCCTCCGGGACATCAGGCCACAGGCTGTGCCACATCTTCCGGGTGACTTTCCCGTGAAGGCGGCTTACGGCGCTACGCTGGTTAGCCATCCTCATAGCCAGCGCCGTCATATTAAAGGCCTGGGGCACGGTGCTGTCCTGCCCGCCAAGCTGCAAGAACGCCTCCCGGCCGATACCGAGCGCCGGCCAGTAGCTGCCGAAGTAACGTTCTACCATCGGCAGTGGAAATATATCATGACCGGCCAGCACCGGAGTGTGAGTGGTGAAGACCGAGTTCGCTCTCACCCTGGCGGCAGCCTCATCAAAAGGCATCCCTCCTGCCGCCAGCTCACGGACGCGCTCCAGCATCATGAAGGCGGTATGGCCCTCGTTGGTGTGCCAGAGAACCGGCTCGACTTTAAGCGCCCGCAGCACACGCACTCCCCCGATACCCAGCACCACCTCCTGCATCAGGCGCTGCTCACGGTCGGCAACGTATAGGCGGGTTTCCACCTGGCGGGAACCCGGCGGGTTTGCCTCAAGGTTGGTGTCCAGCAGATAGACCCGGGTCTGTCCCACCGATACCTGCCAGGCACCGATAGCCACCGCGGCATCATTCAGCTCAACCGTGGTGATAACCGGGTTTCCATCTGGAGAAAGCACTCGTTTGATGGGCGCGGCATTGAAATCAAGCTGGCGGTAAACCTCCTGCTGCTCGCCACTGGCATTGATACGCTGGTTGAAGTAGCCCTGTGGGTACATAAAGCCGACGGCCACCATCGGCAGGCCCATGTCCGAAGCCTCCTTGCAGATGTCACCGGCCAGTACCCCGAGGCCACCGGCGTATATGGGCAACGAGCTGTGAAAGGCAAATTCCATCGAGAAATAGGCCACCGGCCCCCCCCGCCTCTCCGGCGGTATAGCGCCAAACCAGTCGCCGGCGGCTTTCATATCGGTGTCGAAGGCACTCATCACGGCGTCATAGCGGTCAAGAAAAACCGGGTCACTGGCTACCATCTGCAGCCGGTTGACGCTGACCTCGCGCAGCAGCCTGACGGGATTATGAACCGTCACCCGCCAGAGCGGGTGGTCAAGGTAACGGAAAAGCCAGCGCGCATCCTCGTGCCAGCTCCACCAGAGGTTATAGGCCAGCTCTTCCAGGCGAATGATGCGCTCCGGTATTTTGACGATGGTCATACTTTCATTATCTAGGCAAGGTGTGAGCTTTTGTCAATACCATAGTGAGCGATTTCACACGCCTGCAACTCGCATTGTACCCGGGAAAGCTTGACAGCCAGGCTCTGTTAGGTTAATCTTAGCGCCGGAACATTTCAAAAACCCAGCAAACTGCTTAGCGAAGGAGGTCGGGCGTAAATGGCAACGAAGGCAGACTGGAACTGGCCGGCAAAACTCGTCCTGGTGAACTACAGCGAGGAGGTCGCCGTTTCCAACGGCACCTGGGGAAAGATGCTCGGCACCGACACCGGTATGACGGTTGACCTTCCGATGGAATCCGACCTGGTAAAACGTTACGACGGCGTCAACCGGGGAATCTATGACCTGGTACCCGGTTTCTCCAACGAGACCGCCCAGATGTTCGTCTCGGAGCGGGACTTTTCTGGTCAGACGCCTTTTGCGATGGGCATCGTCTGGGCGTATTCCAAGTCGAACAGCGGCTTCATCGTTAACGGCAAATCGCCCATACGTGAGCCACACGACATCAAACCCGGCACGAAAATGGTTGACCCGAGCGCCTTCATCGGCCTGCGCTTTTACCACGCCCTGCTGGCCTGGGCACAGGTAGACCGCAAGGACATTGAATGGGTGCCGGCACAGAACATCGAGGAAGTTGGTGAGCTGATTGGATCGGGAAAGGCTGAAGTCGCCTTCGCTACCCCGACCTCCAAGGCGACCAAAATCGCCGCCAAAGGCTCGGACGGCATCCACTGGGTCGAGCTTAACGCCGAAAAAGACCCCGAAGGCGCTGCCCGCTTTGCCGTGATTTACCCGCTGGCCCAGTTCGGCATCGTGCCCGAAGGCGCGGAACCGACTGCCGCCGGCACCTGGGGCACCGAGAGCATCAACTATTACCTGGCAAAGGGCGAGGCCGACCTGAAGCTGGCTTATCACCTGGTCGAGTGGCTCGACACCAGCTATACCCGCTATGCCCCCCTGCACAAGGACAACCGCTTCCGCTCGCGCGAGACCCTGCTCAAAGGGCTCCGACACACCTTTATTCCACTGCACCCCGGCCTGATAAATTACCTCAAGGAAACAAACCTCTGGAGCGACGCCCACGAAAGGCGGGAACAGCGCAAGCTGGCGCTGGTCAGCGGCTATCGTGCCGCCTTCGATGAGGCACTGGTAGCGGCTAAAAAACAGGGCATCAATGACACTTCAAGCGCGGACTGGCAGGCCTTCTGGGATAATTTCCGTAAAACGAAGGGACTGGAGCCTTTCAAGCAGTACCCCGGTTTAGACTAGACGAAGGCCTATCTGCCCGGAGGTTTTTATGGTTTTCGGGCTGATTGGTGGGATACTTTTGCTGCTCGCCGGAACAACCCTGTCAGTATTCGCTCCACGCATCGGGCGGTGGCTATCGAGCGCACGGGCAACCTACCAGAGCGAAATGAAGAAAATCCGTGGCCAGGAATGCACCTCCTGTGTATCCTCGTGGAATAAGACCGCCCTCCGTTTCGGCCAGATTTTTGATATCTGGCTTATCCGCATCATCGGCATCGCATTCGTCGTTGGGGCGATTTACCTGTTTTACGCGGTGCTTTCCAGACTGTAATTTTATTCTTCCAGGCTAACCAACCTTCCTCTTTTCCGTTATACTGTACAGAAGGATAAAACACAGGAGGAAAACATGAAAAAGCGCATTACCTTGACTCTGGCTACCTTACTGCTGCTGCCGGTCCTGGTGCTGGGCTGCGGGTCAAACGAACCGGCAACGCCGGAGGTACCGCCTTTAAACGGCGGTGAACCGGCGAAGACACTGGAGCTTACCGACGACGATTTTACTGCCCAGGCACACATCATTAAAGATATTGAGCTTACCCGCCCCGGCTCGCTCATCGTCAGTCTCTACGCGAACCCTTCGACCGGCTTCAGCTGGGCAGAAAGCGCCAATATTACCCCCGCCGGTGTCATCGAGCAGGTTTCGCATGAATACGTTACGCCCGGGACTGACGCCGTCGGCGCCGGTGGCAAAGATGTCTGGGTCTTCGATTCCAAAGAGACCGGCAGTGCGGCCATCGGCTTCAGCTACAGTCGCCCCTGGGAAGGCGGCGAAAAAGACGTCTGGACGGTTACCTTAAACGTAACGGTTAAGTAGATACCGCATTTTATACCTCATTACCGGCATTATTATGCAAAATACGGGAGCTATTATAGCTCCCGTATTTTGTTGTCAGCCACCCCGGTAATTTACCTGATTATAAAAGTCGTGTAATTTTACTATGGGTTTTTAGCTACTAATCAAGCGTAACTTGACAGCCATTAAAAGCCTTGTTATCATTCTCCAAGCACTTTTGTTGACCCGAATGCTCAACTACCCCGACCTGGTATTTTGATGACCCGGTAATTAAAAACAGTGACAGCGATGACGGGACGACAGAGACGGTGCGAGGCAAACCGCAATGCATACTGACGAGAGATATTATGGGCTATAGCCTGCAGGTAAGCACAATAAGCTAAAAGCAAAGGGGGAAAACATCGTGAACGGCTGGGTTATCACCATCATCGTACTTGCAGTCCTGGTCTTGCTGGTATTTTCGGTGAGAATCGTTAAACAATATGAAAGGGGCGTAATCTTACGCTTCGGACGGCTGGTCAGCACCCGCAAACCGGGGCTAAACTTCATCATCCCCTTCGTTGACCGGATGATTAAGATCAGCCTGCGGATTGTCACCACCGTGCTCGACCCCCAGGAAGTCATCACCCGCGATAACGTTACCGTGCGGGTGGACGCCGTGGTCTATTACCAGGTGCTCGACCCGGAGAAGGCCGTCATCAACGTTGACAACTACCGCGAAGCCATCATCCAACTGGCCCTCACCACGTTGCGGAGTGTGCTCGGCCAGTCCGAGCTAGACGAGCTACTGGCGCACCGCGACGAAATCAACCTCAGGCTGCGCCAAATTATTGATGAGCAGAGCGAAGGACCATGGGGCGTTCGGGCAACACTGGTTGAGGTCAAGGATGTTCTCCTGCCTGAATCCATGCAGCGTGCGATGGCGCGTCAGGCCGAGGCGGAACGCGAAAAACGCGCCAAGGTCATTCACGCTCAGGGCGAGCAGCAGGCGGCGCAAACCCTGGCCGAGGCCGCTAAAATCATCCACAATCAGCCCTCGGCGCTCCAGCTCCGCTACCTGCAGACGCTGGTCGAAATGGCTGGCGAGAGAAACAGCACCATCATCCCTATCACGCTGGACATCCTTAATGCCCTGGGCAAGAACGGCCAGCAAAAAGACTGAAGGGGAAGCTGATCTAACGAACACCGTGACTGGACTTACCGATAGATGACACATCTTAAACGAGCCGGGCTGGCGCTGGTGGTGCTGCTGATTGCCATCTTCATCGTGCCCAGGATTGTGCCGGTGCCCGACATACTGGCGAACTTCGGCTTCCACAAAGTGGACAAAGAGGCCGACCAGGCACTGTGGGCCAGTCTGCCCATACAGTACGCCAACACCTCGGTCTGCAACAACTGCCACCAGAGCGATTACACCGCATGGGCAGGGGCCGGGCACCGCAGCGTAAGCTGCGAGGCCTGCCATGCCGCCGCCAGCACTCACATTAGCGGCGGGCCGCCGCCGCAGGTTGATGCCTCGCCGTTACTCTGCGCCATCT
>QZJL01000051.1 GCA_003599745.1 Dehalococcoidia bacterium
TATCTAACGCATTTTCAAGATTTTGCCATGTTTTGGGTGGCGTTTCGTTCGTTAAAAGAGTGGTCTTCATATCGCTCTTCCTTTCTGCTTCTTGGATTATCACGATTCCATTTAGCCAAAATGATAAATGTATGTGCTACGCGTGTCAAACATAGATATAAAGCTTTGTTCAGTTTTTCCCCCACCCCATAGTATAGTAGTATAATAAAAAGAAAGCCCAAGAAAGCAGGTGCCAGCCCTTGTTCGAGGCTTACCTGGATATCGAAACCACCGGTCTCTCCTCTCTCTACAACTACATCACCGTCATCGGCATCTACCTGGTCAACGGCGGGCGCGCCAAAGTGGTGCAACTGGTTGACAAAGAGGTGACGCCGAAAAACCTGCTCGCCAATATGGAAGACGTGCACATCATCTATACCTATAACGGCAAGCGCTTCGACCTGCCCTTCATCAACGACGCCCTGGGCGTTAACCTGCATGACCACTGCCGCCACCACGACCTGATGTACGACTGCTGGCGCTGCAACCTGCGGGGCGGCTTCAAGGCGGTGGAGGCGCAACTCGGCATCCCCCGCAAGCTGAAAGGGGTCAACGGCTACGAGGCGGTGCTGCTCTGGTGGGATTACAAGAACTACGGCGACCGCCGCGCCTTAAAGCGCCTCCTGCGCTACAACCAGGAAGACGTGGTCAACCTGAAGGCGCTGCGCGAGCGCCTGCCCGTCGAGGAGGGCTGATGCCCGTCTATTCTCACTCGCGGCTCAGCGCCTACCGCCAGTGTCCCCTGAAATACAAGCTCCGCTACATTGACCGCATCAAGCGCGATACCGAGGGCATCGAGGCTTTCCTAGGTTCGAGGGTGCACGAGACCCTCCAGAAATGCTATGACGACGTCCGCCGGGGCAAACTCAACCGCCCCGAGGAGCTTCTGGACTTCTACCGCGACGCCTGGCAGCGCAACTGGCACGATGAGATTGCCATCGCCCGGCCGGACATGGCCGCCGGGCACTACCAGAAGCTGGGCGAGAAAATGCTACTGGGCTACTGCCGCCGCTTCGCCCCCTTTGATACCGACATCACCGTCGCCACCGAGATGATGCTCAACTTCGCGCTGGATGACGCCGGCAAGTACCGCATGATGGGCTACATTGACCGCCTTGTCCGCGCCCCCGACGGTGCCTGGGAAATCCACGACTACAAGACCGGGGCGCACCTGCCCGCCCAGGCCGAGGCCGATTCCGACCGCCAGCTGGCGCTCTACCAGATTGGTATCAGGCAGAAGTGGCCGGACATCGAAAAGGTCCGGCTAATCTGGCATTATCTCGCCTTCGAGAAGGACATCGTTTCGACCCGCAGCGACGAAGACATCTCCAGGCTGGCAGCCGAGACGACCGCCCTGATTGATAAAATCGAAAAGGCCACCGACTTTCCGCCCGCCGACTCCAACCTCTGCGGCTGGTGCGAGTACCCTGACCTCTGCCCGGCGCACAAGCACGAGTGCTTGGTGGAAAGCCTGCCGCCCGACAAGTTCAAAAACGAGACCGGGGTGTCGCTGGTTGACCGCTACGCTGAGCTTAAAGACCAGGCCGCAAGTATCGAGGACGAGATGGACGCGGTGCGCGCCGCCATCATTGACTACGCCCAAAGGGAAGGCGTCACCGTAGTCAGAGGCTCAAGCCGCAAGGCTGCTATCAGGCGACAGCAGAAGCTGAAGTTCCCCGGCAAGAGCGAAGAAGGGCGCGAGGGGCTGGAATGCACCCTGATGGCCGCCGGCAAGTGGCCTGACGTGTCGCAGCTTGATACCGCCGAGCTTGCGAAGGCCATCGAACGCGGCGAATGGGATAAAAAACTGGCTGACGAAGTGGCGAAGTACAGCCGACTCGAAGAGACCACGACAGTCTTCCTTTCGAAGCCCAGGGAAGACGAGGCCAGGGAAGATTAGCTTTTCCTTATTACTGTATAATCGCAAATTCCGTTCCTTTCCGCCTCGCATGGTATAATCATGATACGGAGGAGGGGGAAGACGTGGCCGCAACCAGAGCCTTAGCCACCAACCATAAAGCCCATTTCCAGTACTTCATCCAGGATAAGGAAGAGGCGGGCATCGCACTCGAAGGCTCGGAGATAAAGTCCGTCCGCGCCGGGCGGGTCTCTTTGAGCGAGGCCTTCATCCGACCGGACGGGGGCGAGCTGTGGCTGCGCAATGCCCACATCGCCCGCTACGAGCCGAGCGGCGTATCCGGCCACGAGCCGACCCGCCCTCGCAAGCTGCTCTTGCACCGCCGCCAGATAAAATTTCTTGCGGGCAAGGTCGCTGAGAAGGGGCTGACTATCGTGCCCCTCCGGATGTACTTGAAGGGGAACCGTGCCAAGGTGGAAATCGCCCTGGCAAAGGGCAAAAAGCTCTACGACAAGCGCGAGGCCATCACCCGCCGGGAAGTCGAGCGCAATCTCCGGCGAATGGTTAAAAGATAAACGGTTCAGGAGGTAGCAAAAGGGGACGCGTGGTATCGACAGGGGAAGTGGACTGCAGGGTCGCAGGCTGAGGACGCCATCAAACTCATTAAACCGGTGGCAAAAAACAAACAACGAACCTGAACTAGTTTACGCCGCCTAGTTAATAGGCAGCGCGCTCACTCTGGCCCCACCTCAGCGGGCTGGGGATGGGTGACGAAAAGTTGAGGTGCCGCCACGCTATGCCGATATGCGTGACGAAAGAAAAATCGGCTGGCCCGGCGAAACTCGGCTGGCAGAGGCTCACCGGGCAAGATTAAAGAGCCGGCTAAGCCTGTAGCATACCCTGGGCAGCTTCTTCTGGACGGGGAGTTCGACTCTCCCCCGTCTCCACCAGAAACACGGACGAGCCTTTAATAAGCTCGTTTATGATACGGATTTCCGATCCTTCTTTCGAAGCCGCCACCTGAAAAACAGGCTTAAATGGCGGCTTCGGCTTTATGGCGACTATGCTCCTGGTCTGCCTGGTATCTACGTAAACCGCATCCAGCATGGTCATCAGGAGCTTCCTTTGCTCTCCAAGATTTGCCGATGCCCATAGCTCCCGCAAATTCATAAAGAGGTTCCGGCCTCTTCTCTTATGCAAAGTATATAACAAATAACACGGGATGGAAGAATTGGTACCAGCGAAAAGAACTGGCCTCAGAAAACGGCTGCACTTTCCGTCATTTCGTTCACCCCGGTTTCCCTTGAACCAAACCACTGCTTTACCATATAATCTTTCGTAACAGCATTAACGGTGGATTTGATATGGATGACTTAGAACAAGAGAAAGCTTTTGCTATTGCCTCGCTCGAGGCTGTGTTAAAACCTCGCTCCATAGCCGTTATTGGAGCCTCCCGCAGAAAGCTAACTATCGGCAATAAGCTTTTCCATAATTTGTTGCACCATGAGTTTACGGGAGTTGTCTACCCGGTGAATCCGAACGCCAAAGTAGTCGCTGCAGTGCAGACATATCCGTCTGTTCTGGATATACCGGGAGAAGTGGATCTTGCCATTATTATCACCCCGGCAGAGACGGTCCCCCGGCTTATGGAAGAGTGCGGGCAAAAAGGGGTGAGCGGCGTAATGGTAATATCAGCGGGCTTTGGAGAGAGTGGCCCTGAGGGAATGGCGAGCCAGAATGGGATACTTGAAACTGCTCGGCGCTATGGGATGCGTCTGGTGGGACCCAACTGTATGGGTATCGTCAACACTGATCCGGAAGTCAATATGAACGCTACTTTCTCCTCCGTTTTCCCTCCCCCCGGCGGGATTGCCATGAGTACTCAGAGTGGCGCACTTGGGCTGGCTATCCTGGAGTATGCCAGGAACCTGAACATCGGGCTTTCCACATTTGTCAGCATCGGAAACAGGGCTGATGTCTCCAGTAACGACCTGCTCCAATACTGGGGAAATGACCCGTCTACCAAGGTCATCCTCCTTTACCTTGAATCTTTCGGCAATCCCAAGAAGTTTGCCCGCATAGCCCGCAGCATCACGCTCAACAAGCCGGTGGTTGCAGTAAAAAGCGGGCGCACTCCGGCAGGTTCCCGGGCTGCTGCTTCACATACCGGGGCGCTGGCTACCGCTGAGGTAGCTTCTGAAGCATTGTTTACCCAGACCGGAATGATCCGGGTGGATACACTGGAAGAGCTTTTTAATGTGGCTAACCTGTTATCGCACCAACCCATCCCTCAGGGAAGAAGAGTTGCTATTCTCACTAATGGAGGGGGCCCTGGCATCATGACCGCCGATGCCTGTGCTGACAGAGGACTGGAATTGCACACTCTTTCAGATGAGACCGTCTCAAAACTGAAGAGCTTTCTCTCGTCTCGATCCAGCCTTACCAATCCCATTGATATGACGGCTGAGGCTTCCGCCGATGAGTACAGCCGGGCGCTGGGGGTTCTGGCGCATGATGACGGCATAGATATTGTGATAGTCATCTTTATACCGCCGATACTTGTGCAGTCTGAAGCAGTAGCCAATGCCATAAGGGAGCTAGCACCGGAGTTTCGCAGGCGCGGCAAGACATTAGTAGCTTCATTTATGGGTTCGCGCGGCGCTGGTATTGAGTACGCTTTCGAAGATGGTGGATACATACCCAATTTTACCTTCCCTGAGAATACCGCAGTTGCCCTCGCTGGGGCATACGAGTACAGCCAGTGGCTACAAAGCCCAAAAGGGGTGGTTCCCAAACTGAAAGGCATCAATAAAGAAAAGGCCGTTAAGATAGTGGCATCAGCCTTAGAGCAAAACCCTACCCGACCCCTCTGGCTGGAAGCTTCCTCCGTCTCCGACCTGCTCAACTCATATGGAATCCGGGTCGCAGTGTCGAAGTCAGTAAAGACAGATGAAGACGCAGCTAGGGTAGCTGAAGAAATTGGCTTCCCGGTTGCGGTTAAGCTCCTCTCAGACAAGATAATCCACAAGACTGAGGTTGGAGGAGTGATCCTCTCACGCAGCTCATCAGATGAGGTAATACAAGCCTTCAAGCAAATCAGAGAGCGCCTTGAGGGTCTGGGAAGAGCCGATGAGATGCAGGGTGTCACTATTCAACAAATGATCTCTGAGGGAATCGAGGTAATTGTTGGCCTAACCCAGGACCCTTCCTTCGGTCCTCTGATTATGTTCGGTATGGGCGGCATTTACGCCGAGTTCTTCAAGGATATTACCTTCCGTATTCACCCGCTGACTGACGTTGATGTCCAAGATATGGTGCGCTCAGTGAAGGCTCACCAGCTCTTTGCGGGTTGGCGAGGCTCCAAGCCGTCTGATGTTAAGGCTCTTGAAGATCTCCTGCTGAGAGTGTCTGCTATGGTAGAAGACTTGCCCCAGATAGCAGAGATGGACCTCAATCCGGTAAAAGCTCAGGAGCAGGGTAAAGGGTACATCGTGGTTGACGCCCGGATTATGCTCTCTTGAACAGGTGGTAAAGACTACTCGGGCTCCCGAACCTGAGACAGTTCTTACATTAGACCAAGGCTGATTGAAAAAACCGGTCAAACCGTGTTTCCGGTGGAGTTCGCATCTCTAGAGTCGCTAAAGGTAGATTGAAAGGAGAATGATATGGAATCAACAATCACTTATTTCGATAAACCTGGCCCGGCCAACACTGAGGCAACGCTAAACCTGGCTCGCGAGCGTGCCAATGCGCTTGGCATCCAGCAGATAATTGTGGCTTCCTCTACAGGCGATACTGCTATTAAAGCTATAGATGTTTTCCAAGGAATGCGGGTGATTGTAGTTGGCCTCTCCACCGGCCCCCGCTTCCTTGATAGGGAAAAGAAAGAGCAAAAGATTAGCCAGCCATTTTCACCGAAGGCAAAGCAGTTAGTTGAGGCGAAGGGGGGTGTAGTACTGATTTCAACTACCGTTTTTGGTGGCATGAACCGCGCGTTTAGGGATCAACTTGGCTGGAAAGCCACGCCGTTGAGCCTGATATCAGCAGCGTTACGCGTTTTTGGGACCGGTATGAAAGTCGCTTGTGAAATTACCATGATGGCCGCCGATGCTGGGCTTATAAATACCGAGGAAGACGCTGTGGCAATCGCAGGGGTTGTGCATGGCGCTGATACTGCTATAGTACTACGGCCTGTTAATGCAGCCCTATTCTTCAATCTTAAGATTAAGGAGATTATCTGTAAGCCTCGACTTGGATAGTCCACCCCTACCGTGTTTCAGGTAGAGTTCGACTTTCCCATTTACAGGTGAAGGTATAATTTGCTAAAAGCTACAGAGTAATCTACAACATCGCCTTCCCCTTTGTCCTGCTTTGATCAAAAATATATGAGGGAATGCTGCCATTCTAAGAGGCTTAAATCATGTACATTAGAATTAACATCCCAGATTATTGCGATGCCTGATAACCGAAAGTTAAGCGTATCTCCGTTAGTATGCTTCCGCTGCGGAGTATGTTGTGTAAAATACCAGGCTATCCTCACTCTAAATGAAGCACAAGGTATTGCTAACTACTTGGAAATTTCCTTGGACATCTTTATCAATAAATATATCGATCACAGTTGGCCCGGAACAGATGCTCTCTTAATTAGCCAACGTGATGGCGGTTGCGTCTTTCTAGAACAAGATAAAATCAACAACAACGCCACCGCTTGCCTAATTCAACGGGTAAAGCCATCAATTTGCCGACAATGGAATGCCGGTGTTTATCGCAAGGAATGTCAGGATGGATTATTTAAATACTGGAAGATACGTGTGAGTCATACTGGGTTGCTTGAAGGCGATGAGGAAAGACTGAGAGACTTCCACTCTTTCGTGGCATCACTGTCATAAGCCAATAGGATGATGGAGGGCTTAATAAGTTTCTCAATCCACCCAATCCGTGTTCCAGGGAGAGTTCGACTCTCCTGTTTGAGTAGTGTGTTTCCCCATTATATCCACTGTTTGCGGGAAGGTCTATTAATAATTTAATTCGTAATTTTACGTTATTTGCGCCGCCTTTAACAGGTACCAATATGGTGAATTACAATTAAGGCAACGCTGAGGCTTCTCAGGCTGCTTTGATGTCCACGTGAATCCACACCGCTCACACTTTAACCTTGGCAAAACAACGTGTATTTTATTATCCATTCTTATATTATAGACGAGATCTAATATATAACCTAATTCAGTATCGTGAATACCCTTGACTCGTCCCGCCAACAACAAGCCAGTTACCAAGCCCATACGGCCATATTCAACGGATTTTCGATCCACCCAGCCAGCCCGTGTTTCAGGTGGAGTTCGACTCTACTCCGACCCCGGTCTTGCGGATTTGCTCCGCCTTGGGCTTACCGGCCTTGAGGCGGGCGCTGACGATACCGCCATCCCGCAGGATGGCAAGGTGATGCGAAGTCGCCGGCCGGCTTCTGAACTGGAAAAGAGCATTTATTTGTTGTTGGTGACCGGCGGTGCCCCGGTCACATTTGCTGGATGCCCTGAGGTTATCACCGGCACAGGTAGCATGTTAGATAACTGCACATGGAGATTAAGGATGACGCACCATAAACCGCTTTCGAGGCGGCTACCACGACCGAGGTTTTACTTCATCGTTATCGCGAGATTTTCTTTGTGCTGGGTAACATTGACCACCTGCGGTATTGACTTGAGCATTTTCAACAGGGGCACCGGCTGCCCCAGGTCAACGGTGTAGGTCATTATGCAGGTCTCTTTTTCCAGATAGCCCCCGGTCGATAGAACTTTCAGGCCGGGAATCCGGGTCAGATATTCTTCCGTGCTCTTCAGCTGCGCCCGGTTATAGGGGGGAGGCACTTCCAGGTTCAGACGGCCCTGGTACAGATGGGTGTCGTTTTCCTCTTCAACCGGTACGCTGTCATTATTTCCGGCATCACGAACGCCTTCTCCGGTTCCGTTAGCGGCGGACGCTATCGCCGTAACCGTTTCCTCGCCTGCCGGTCGCGGGTTTACCGCCTTACCTTTATCAGTAGCCAGCGATTGTAACCTTCGCTCGACTTCAACGATTACGGAAGCTGAATTTTTAATTTCCGCTTGTACGCTGCCGTCAATTTCGCCGATAATCTGCTCAATGGAGGCGGTTGTCTGGATGAGCATTCGGGAAGCCTCGTTTTCCAGTTTGCTCCTGGCCTCGGCGACGACGCGGGTGAACTGACTCCTTGCCTGAGCCTTGCTGCGTTCGATGACCTCGCTGATAATCTGAGCCGCCCTTTCCCTGGCTTCAGTAACGACCCTGGATGACAGTTCCCGGGCTTCCGCCGAGGCCTTTTCACGGGCATCTCTCAGCAGATACTCGGCGGCATCCTTTGACCGAGTGGTGATCCTGTCCGATTCAGTTTTCGCCTCATGTCTCGCTTTGGCAAGCGCCTTATCCGCCTCCTCGCTGGCCCGGGCAATGATACGCTGCGCTTCCTGCTTGGTCTTTTCCTTGGCCCGGTCCTCGGCCATGCGGTCGGCTTCCCGGATAAGCTGCTCGGCCTTTTGCTGGGCCTGCTCTATCGTCTTGGCGCCTTCTTCATTTGCCCGGCTTCTGGTAACGGCGAGAATTTGCTGGGCTTCCCGCCTGGCGGTCTCGATAACCGCCTTTGATTCCTCCGAAGCCCGGGCAATGATGCGGATAGCTTCCTGCTCGGCCTTTTCCTTAATTTTGACGCTTTCCGTCGCCAGCGCCTGCGAGATTCTATCCCGGTACTCCTGAATTATGCTCTCGGCCGCGCTGACGTTCGGCTCCGACGTCTCGGATATTTTTACCATCTCAGGACTCCCTCCCCCCATCACGATGCTTTATAACCCTCAGGGTCTGCTTGATACAAGCCGGAACAACGTTTCGGCTCTACCCCAATCCTACTTTAACCCGGTAAAAACAAATTCACAATAGGGAATTGGTAATGCTACTTTCGTTCTTTCGACCTGATAGCTGCTTCCACGTAATTTCAAAACTGCCAGGTTTCAATCTGCCGGTACATTCCCTGAGCGGTAGATTTCGCTTTAATGTCAATGGATAATAATGGCACCCTCATTCCGCGGTAATAATCAATCAGCGGCTCTGTTCTTTTTTTGAACAACTTAACCCTCTGTTCGACCTCATCCAGCGCGTCATCTGTCCTGCCGCTCCGGTCGCCGCCGGTGTCCATCTGTATCCTGGCAAGGACGACTCCAAGAGGGCAGTCCAGTTTTACGAGCAACCGCATATCAATAAACCGTTCGATCGCTCTTGCCTGACCGGCGTGACGGGGTAATCCGTTCAGAACTACGAATGAATTTCCGCCGGCCCGGCGTTCCCTGATAAAATCGAGCAGCAATTTCTCGGCGATTATGAAATCCTTATCTTCCAGCAACGCACCGGTAGCCAGTGATTTTCTGACGATAAGGATTTCGTCCCGGGTGAGCCGGCTGTCAGGGTCGGCGACGCATTTACGTAATGCGTTGCCGAAATCGAAGTGAATACAGCGTTTCCCCTTCAAGCCCCTTTTTTCGAGCAATTGTCCCAGGGGCGTTTTCCCGGCACCGGTCGGCCCGATAAGCAAAATAGCTTTAAAACGTTTGTCCCGGCGTGCAACCATAAGTCAGCAGTTGTCCCTTACCTTCTGAGCACCGGTTAAAACCCAGCTTTACTCGACAGGCTCAGCTTTGACGCGGCTTGCAGATGATTTCCTTCACCCTGAGATCGAAAAAACGGGGCGAGTTGACCGGCTGCAGTACTATCGCGGTATCAGCCCCGCGCCCCCGGCCCGCAATCGCCACGGCTTCTTCCGTGGTGCTCAGCAGCCCGGCGTCGGCGGCCATCATGCTAATCTCACAGGCCACCTTAGCACCGAAGCCGAAGATGCGCAACGCCGCCGCTATCAGATTTACCGGGCTGGCTTTCCAGCCCAGCTGATTGGTGAGCGCGTGGGTGAGAGCGCCGAAAACGTGGGTGGAAATCAAGACCGCGCCTCCTTCTGCTTCCACCCTCTGCCTTGCTTCCTGCGAAAAAGACTGGACGACTTTTTGCTCTCTGTCGTGATAGTGGGGGCCGGTGGCAATCCCGACCGCGATTACCTTATAGCCCCGGAACACTTCCACCGCTTTCAGGGCGGTTTCGCCACCGGTAGAAGCCACCACTACCTGGCGGATACCCAGCGCGTCAGCACGTTCGCGCGCCAGGCGCAGCGTTGCCTCCGTGTTCGCCGGCCCCGGTTTGTCAAAATAGGTGATGCTCGTCTGCATAATTTCCCATTCCTTTCTCTTTCACGCTATCATACCGGCCGCCTCATTGCTCTCTTTATAAATTGCGCCAGATGCTGCTGGACTTATCGGGCAAATATTTGTATTATTTTATTAACCGTTTAACCGGCGGCCCGATACGTTGATACACATTATAAACGCTTCAGGGAGACTGTCAACCGCTTTCGGGAGGCGGAATTCAATGCCCGCGGTAATGCGGCCGGGTCGCTTCAAGCAGCGCTGATTAGTGCTTGTTCTCACCGCCACGGGCACCCGGCTACGGCGTAGAAAGCGCTGGAATTGTGGGAACGGTCAACGCTGCAATATATTTTGTGTTACGGAGATATATTGAAAAGTAGCGAAGTCCTCGGTAAAAAACCTGTCACGGGGCTGCTCAATGTCAACGGGCTTACGGCACTTGCCGGTATAACCGGCCCTGCAATATTGCTCATCGCCGATTTAGTCGGTGCTGTATCGGCAGAACACTATAGCTTTGTACAGCATTCTATCAGTTTTCTCGCCTGGATGCCCATGGGATGGATTCAAACCATAGGCTTTCTGGCTATCGGGCTACTGGTCGAGATATTCGCCGCCGGGCTTTTTTTCAACATACGGCGAGCCCGGGGATTTTCATTCGGCATCGCCTTGCTGGTCTGTTTTGGCTTTGGCCTGCTGCTGATAGGCGCCTTTCACACTGACATTCCGGGTCGTCCGGGCACGGTTGACGGCGCAATCCACGGGGCAGCCGCCAATACCGCCTTCTGGCTGCTTCCGGCTGCCACTTTATTTATTGCCCCGAGCCTGAAAAATGACCGGCGCTGGCAGTCCCTGTTCCCGTACTCCATCGCCATCGCGGGGTTCGCTTTAATCTGGATTATCATCTATAGGGTCTGGTTACCACCCAATCTGAGCTGGTTTGGCCTGTATGAGAGGATTCTCGTGACCATTGAGGTGCTCTGGGTCGAAATGATGGCGATATGGCAATTGCGCCTGTCCCTTAAGGCAAAGCCGCCTGTGGCCGGAGAGTCGGCTCGTTTTCCCGCTATTAAACACTATGGCTAAAAGCAGCGGGGTGTCACCCGGGTCACCGGTAAATCGCACGGGCTTGAAAACTGTTAAAGGGGGCGACGATGCCAGGCAAGAGTTTTGACGTTGTCATCAAAGTGGTATCCCAGGAAGGCAAGTGCCGGCGCAAACACTTCGTCGGCCAGCAGTGGCTAGTCAACAGCACCAGTCCCGGCGGCATCTGCATGTCGGCGCTGGCGGCAATGATGCCTATTTTAGCCGCGATGCGCTATTCCGACGGTGCGCTCCCCTGGACAAAGAGCGACCCCGACACCGCCTATGTCGCCTGCCCCGACCACCGGAACCCGGCGGTCTTCGAGTTGAAAAGAGTCCGCAAATAAACGGCGGCGACCTGGTCTTTCTCAGATAATCAGCATGGCATCGCCAAAAGAATAGAAGCGGTATTTCTGGCCGATGGCTTCACCGTAAGCCGAAAGTATGAATTCACGCCCGGCGAAGGCGCTCACCAGCATCAGCAGTGTCGAGCACGGCAGGTGGAAGTTGGTGACCAGGCCGTCTACGACCCGGAATTCGTGCCCCGGCAATATTAAAAGGTCGGTCCAGCCGCTGAACGGCCTGATGTATGGCGGCTCGGGCAGCGCCGCCGTCTCCAGCAATCTGGTGGTGCTGGTGCCCACCGCCAGCACGCGCCGACCATCTTCTTTGGCGCGGTTGATTTCGGCGGCGGCTTCAGGACTGACAACCCCGAACTCCGTGTGGATGGGATGGTGTTCGGGGTTTTGCACCCGTACCGGGCGGAAGGTATCCAGACCGATGTGCAAGTTCAAATAGACGCATTTGACACCCTTATCTTTGATGCGGGCAATCAGCTCCGGCGTGAAGTGCAGCCCGGCGGTAGGCGCCGCCACGCTGCCCTCGTTTCTGGCATAGACCGTCTGGTAACGCTCGGGACGCTTAAGCGGCTTGTGGATATAAGGCGGCAGCGGTACGCCGCCGACTTTGCCGAGCGGTATTTCGCCGGAAAAGCGCAGCGTTTTGACGCCGCCCTCTCCCTCGGCTGTGACCTCAGCCCGAAGGCTATCGCCGAAAGCCAATTTGCTTCCCACGCCGAGCCGACGCCCGGGCTTGAGCAGCGCTTCCCAGACGCACGGTTCGAGGCGACGTAGCAAAAGCGCCTCGGCTTTCTTGCCAAATTCCCTCGTTCCGAAAAGGCGCGCCGGGATGACGCGGCTTTCGTTGAAGACCAGAACGTCGCCCGCCACCAGATAGTCGGTAATCTCATAAAAACGGCGGTGCTGCCAGGTGCCCCGTTGCCTATCCATGACCAAGAGGCGCGAGCTGTCCCGCGGCTCGATTGGCTCTTGAGCAATCAATTCCGGAGGAAGCTGGTAGTCAAAGTCCTGGGTTTGCAATTAACGCTACTTCAAAGCTCTGGCGACAATCTCCGCCAAATCGAGCACCTTGAGCTTATCCTCGGCCTCTTTGGTCTTGAGGCCGTCGGCGAACATGGTGAGGCAGTAGGGGCAGCAGACGCAGGCGGTGTCCGCCTTCTGCGCCAGGATTTCCTCGACTCTGGCGACGTTGATGTGCTTGCCGATAGACTCTTCCAGCCACATACGGCCGCCGCCGGCGCCGCAGCAAAAAGAATTTTCACGGCGGCGGGGCATCTCGGTTGGCTCACTGCCGGTGGCCCGCGCCAGCGCCCGGCGCGGCGCCTGGTAGATGTCATTATAGCGGCCGAGATAGCACGAATCGTGGAAGACCACCCTGCCTACCTCGGCCTTGTTCAGCTTCAGGCGTCCCGCAGTAATCAACTCGTCCAGCAGCTGGCTGTGGTGAAGAACCTCAAGCTCCAGACCGTACTGTTCATAGTCGTTTTTAAGGGTATTAAAGCAGTGCGGGCACTGGGTGATGACCTTTTTCACACCCTTTTCGCCGAAGAGCTTTACGTTAGCCTTCGCCATCTGGTCGAAGACGTACTCGTTACCCAGGCGGCGCAGGCTGTCGCCGCAGCAAAGTTCTTCTCTCCCCAGTATGCCCCAGGAAACCCCGGCGGCGTCCAGAATCCGGGCCAGCGCCAGTGTGACCTGGCGGTAGCGGGCATCGAAAGCGCCGAAGCAGCCCACGTAGAAAAGGTACTCCGTCTTACCTGTCTCGAAGGCCGGGGCGTTTATCTCCGCCGCCCACTTGGCGCGGTCGGAAGGGGCGATGCCCCAGGGGTTGGAGCGCTGCTCGATATTCTCGAAAAAGGCAAGCAGTTCCTCGGGGAACTCGGCTTTCATCTCCACCAGGTGGCGCCGCATATCAATGATGCGGGGGAACTGCTCGATGAACACCGGGCAGACCTGGACGCAGGCGGCGCAGGTGGTGCAGTCCCAGATGGCCTGCACCGGGACGCTGCCGGTTTTCCCCGCGCCGATGAGGGGCAGGGGCGGCGCCTTCTTCTTAGCGAGTTGGTCACCATTGGTGAGCAGGTTAACTTTTATATCGTGCACCACCAGGCGTGGGTCGAGGGGCTTACCGGTGAAGGTAGCGGGGCAGGCGTCCGAGCAACGGGCGCACTCGGTACAGGCGTAGGCGTCGAAAAGTCCCTTCCAGGTGAACTGGCTGATGTCGCCGACACCGTAGCTGGTACCCTTCTTGAACTCCTCGCGGGGCGCGGTGACGGGCTTGCCAAAGTTGCGGAAGTAACAGTTGGGAATGGCGGTGAGGATGTGCATGTGCTTGGAGTAGGGCAGGTAGTTAAGGAAAGCAAGCAGCACGACGGCGTGTACCCACCAGAAGAAGCCGCCCAGGGAAACAAGCCCGGCGGTTGAAATCCCGCCGAATAGCGAAGCCACCGCGCTGGAAACCGGCATAAGAGAGGCGGCACGTTCTGTTCCCCGGGCAATTTCGCTGGCATGCAGACCGAAGAAAGCGAGCATCAGGACGGCAATCATGGTCAGGATGGTGACGGCGTCGCGGGAGAGACCTCCCAGATGCGGCGGCGAAAAAAATGCCCGGCGGATAACGGCGGATATTACGGCCAAAAGCGCCAGCAGCGAAACGATGTCGAAGATAAGGGCCAACACCTGGTGCAGGCCGAGCGGCAGCCGGGAAAGACTGATGTAATCGGGGAAAAGGCCGCCCAGCAAAAACTCGGTGTTAGCGACCAGCAGCGCCATAAAGCACCAGAAAAGGACGAAGTGGTTGACACCGAAAGCCCGGCTCACCACCCGGCGCTGGATGAAGGCGTAGTAAATCATTTCCCAGATGCGCCGGACGGGACGGTCAAAACGGTTTTCCGGCCTTCCCAGGCGCAGCAGACCAAAACGCCGCAGGCAGCTCCAGGCGAAAAAAACGACCGCGGCTGCGAAAACGATGCTATAAAGGACGATGCTGGACGACACGTCTCTCCTTTATCATTTCAGGCTCGCCGCCTTCTTTTCCCTCAGTTCGCGGAGGCGTTTTATGAGCGCCGGCACCACCTGGAAAACGTCGCCGATGATGCCGTAGGTGGCTACCTCGAAAATCGGCGCCTGCTGGTCACGGTTGATGGCGATGATGATGTCCGAGTCCTGCATGCCCACCAGGTGCTGGATGGCGCCGCTGATGCCGGCGGCGATGTAAATCTTGGGGCGCACCGTTTTGCCGGTCTGGCCTATCTGACGCTCCACCGGCATCCAGCCGGCCTCGACCGCGCCACGCGAGCAGCCGACCACGCCACCCAGCTCCGCCGCCAGCTCCTCGAGGATGGTGAAGTTCTCTTGGCCGCACATGCCGCGCCCTCCGGCGATGACGACATCCGCCGCCGCCACGTCAACCATGTCCTGTTTCTCGCGGGCCACTTCAAGAACCTCGGCAAGAAAATCGAAACCGCTTAAATCGAGCCGCTCACGGATAACTTCGCCCTGCCGCGAGGCATCTTTCTCCGGCAGGCGCATCACCCGGGGCCGTACCGAGGCCATCTGGGGGCGGCTCTTTTCGGTTAAGATGGTCGCCATAATATTGCCGCCGAAGGCCGGGCGGGTCTGAAGAAGCTGCCCTTCACCACTGATATCCAACCCGGTGCAGTCGGCGGTGAGGCCGGTGCCCAGCGTGGTCGCCACCGCCCCCGCTAAATCCCGTCCCTGACCGGTGGCGCCCATCAGTAGTATTTCCGGCTTGTATTTTTCCGCAAGGAAGCAGATGGCGCGGTTATAGGCGCTGGTGCGGTAATGATGGTAAGCCGGGTCATCTATCAGGTAGGCTTTGGCCGCCCCGTAGGCGAAGGCCTGCTGGCAGAGTTTTTCCACACCGTCGCCCACCACCACCGCGCAGAGCGCCGCGCCGCGCTTTGCGGCAAGCTCCCCTCCCACGCCCAAAAGCTCCCAGGCGACCGACGCCGGCTCGCCCTGGTCATGCTCAACGAATATCCAGACATCACGGTACTGTTTCAGTTTCGCCTGGAGAGCGGCTTCCTCGTCACTTACTGCTTCTTCCGGTTCGGCAATCGCGGTTTTCCCTTTTGATGCCTCAATCTGGGCAAGGATTTTCTTTTCATCCTCGGTAAAGAACATCTCCAGCGCCGTCGCCGGGCAGACCTTGACGCACTTCTGGCAGCCGATGCACCTGGAAATGTCAATAACCGGCTCGCCCTGCTCGTTCATGGTAATGGCGTCTTTGGGGCAAGCGCTCTGGCAGCGGGCACCGCAGGCGATGCATTTGCCCGGTAATAGGCGGGCAACGCCGCGCGGCCTTTTTATCTTCTTTTCCGGCTGTTCCGGTGTCATATCGGATTTAAAATCCTTTAGAGTGAAATAATGTCTCGCTGAAGCAGCCTGTCCACCAGCAAGGAAGCCGCCTCATCGGGACTGGTTATACCGTCGCCGACAATCTCGCCCCGTGCACGCTCCGGCGAGAAGATACGGCGCACCTGCGTGGCGGAACCCTTCAGCCCGATGACGGACTCGTCCAGCGCCATCACCTTGTTGTCCCAGAGCGCCACCGGTATCTCCTCGGCTTCGAGCCGCCGGGGCACGGTGGGATAGCGCGGGTGGTTGATTTCCCGCACCACGGTGACCAGCGCCGGCAGTTTTGCCGACACGATCTCATGCCGCCCTTCCAGCTTGCGCCTGACCCGGATTTGCTTCGTCCCGAGGTCAAGCGCTTCGATACTTTCCACCAGGGTAAGCTGGGAATAGCCGAGGCGGGTGGCGATGCCGGGGCCGACCTGGGCGGTATCACCGTCAATCGTCTGGCGGCCGCAGAGCACCAGCGCCACCGGCTCCTTCTCGCTAAGCCGCTTGATGGCCGCCGCCAGCACCAGGCTGGTAGCCAGGGTATCGGCGCCGCCGAAAACGCGGTCGGAAAGCAAAATCGCTTCATCGGCTCCCAGCGCCAGCGCCTTGCGCAGGGTGACCTCGGTGCTGGGCGGCCCCATCGAGACCACCGAAACCCTCAGGCCATAGCGGTCACGGATGCGGAGGCTTTCTTCCAGGGCATGGGTATCAAAGGGATTCATGATGAAAGGGACACCCTGGCGGATTAGCGTGCCGGTGACGGGGTCAACCCTGACCTGGGTGGTGTCCGGCACCTGCTTTACACAAGCGACGACCTGCATCGGCAAGCCCTCTCGTAAATTAGAGTCCCGGCGGCTTAGATAAAACCGCAAGCCGGGGTAAAGGTTCCTTAATTTTTTCAAACGGGTTACCAGATTTTAGCAAATTTACGGTGAGATTGTAAAGCGCTGATTTTAGGCCGGGGTTTGTCGCCCAATTTGCGGCGTGATAAACTGATATTTGGTGAAAATACTTTTAACCAATGATGACGGCATCGGGGCGGAAGGCCTGCGCACCCTCGCCGAGACGCTGGGCAAGTCTTTCGAAGTGGTGGTAGCCGCCCCCGACCGCGAGCGCAGCGCCATCGGCACCGCCGTAACCCTGCGCCGCTCTCTCAAGGTGCGCTGCGACCCGCCGCTGACTCGCGACTGCGTCACCTACGCCATCAGCGGCACCCCTACCGACTGCGTCATCCTGGCGTTGGGCAAGATGGTGCCTGATGTTGACCTGGTTATCTCCGGTATCAACCAGGGGCATAACCTGGGCGACGACATTTTAATCTCGGGGACGGTGGCCGGGGCTCTCCAGGGCTACCTGCGCGGCAAGCCCGCCATCGCCGTCTCGGTGGCTAACCCCGAGTTCTTCCCTGGGGCGGCCCGGATCGCCGCCCGCCTGGCTGCCAGAATTGCCGACGGCAGCCTGCCCCCGGAGGTTTTTTTGAACGTCAACCTGCCGGATTTATCTCTGGACAAGATTAAAGAAACCAGAGTGACCAATCTTTCCAGCGCCAGCCACATTGACACGGTTGACGAGTCCATCGAGGACGGGCAGACCGCCTACCGCCTGCTGCGCCGCCGTACCGCCAATCACGCTTCGCCGGGCACCGACATCTGGGCAGTCGAGCACGGCCAGATTTCAATCTCCCCCCTGCACACCCTGCTGCTTGGCCGGGTGCAGCCTAAATTAAACGACCAACAGTTCGCCGACTTAATCTAATTTGTAACCTCATCCCCTTATATCCCCTTATCCTCAATTTAAGGAGAAGGGGATTGTTATTGCAGAGTGGCTTCGCCCCTCTATAACACCCTGTTTTGGAATCAGGGTAGTGTATCAATTTGATTATTCTCGATTTTCTAAGACCAATCGACAACGTCATTGCGAGGAGCGAAGCGACGTGGCAATCCGGGAGGCGGGATGGGCTTTTCACCCCGCCCGGATTGCTTCGCCTCCTACCGGATGGCTCGCAATGACAATCCAGTTATCGTTACGGCACCGAAATGATACACCACCGGAATCAGACAAGACTTGACACCCCAGCCTCGCCGCATTAAAGTGGTGCTGAGCGTCTCGAAGAAACGGAGACTTTGTGACAAAAGACGAAGCCAAGCAAAAAGTCGGCGAGCTTGTCGCCAAATTCGAGTCGTTAAGCCCGACTGAAGTTAAGAAGTTCAACGAGGCTAACACCAAACAAACTTTCATCCTGCCGCTTTTTGAAGTACTCGGCTGGGACATATACGATTTCAATGAAGTGGCACTGGAAGAAGCTGCATCTAACAAGCGCGTGGACTTCGCCTTCAAGATAAACGGCGTGGCGCGGTTCTACCTCGAAGCCAAACCGCTCAAAGCTGACCTCAATAATCCCGACTATGTGAAGCAAGCAATCACCTACGCTTACAATAATGGCGTAACCTGGGCGGTATTGACCAATTTCGATGAAATCCGCCTCTTTAATGCCCAGAATAACAAGCCATTCATTCAGCTAAACTGTAAAGATTTTGTAACCAGCTTTGATAAATTGTGGTTATTATCGCGCGCCATAATTACCACGGAAGCCTTTAATAAGGAGGCCACCCAGTACGGCGTTCTGCCGCCAGCCATTCCCATCGAGGAAAGGCTGTTCAAACAACTGCGCCAGTGGCGCGAAAATCTCTTCAACGAGCTATACCACTATAACCACGAATGGCTCAAAGAAAAGCAGATAGACGAGGTTATCCAGAAGCTATTTAACCGCCTGATTTTCATCCGCACCGCCGAGGATAGAACGCTGGAAGATAAACTGCTTCTGGCGGCGGTACACCAGCACAAACACGGCCTGCCGCTAGCCAAACTCCGTGAAATCTTTGAACACTACAACGGCTACTATGACAGCGACCTTTTCAAGACACACATCCTGGATAGTGACAAACTCTATGTTCACGAAACCACCTTAACCGAAATCCTGAACGGCCTGTATGAAATACCGGGCGGCATCGCCGATTATGATTTTTCCATCATTGATGCCGATGTGCTGGGGCGAGTATATGAGCAATACCTGGGCTACGTGGCCTCGGTGGTCAAGGAAAAAGCTAAAGCCATCCAGGCACAGATGAATCTGGGCATCAAGGCCGACACTGAGTTTGAAGTTACCGCCAAGAAACAGCGCCGCAAAGAGCAGGGCATATATTACACCCCGAAGTTCGTCACCGACTTTATAGTTAAAGAAACCGTCGGGAGATTCATAAAAGAGAATGAAGCCGATGGTTACGACAAGATATTGAAAATGAAAATCCTCGTGTACTGCACCCCATTTAGTCAAGGTATAGCTAAGAGAGTCAGCTGGTTGTTACGGTACTCCTCCTCATACTTTAACGGTGGCTTGTATCCCAACGCCGAATGCAGATAACTCTCGTTGTAACTGG